>NZ_CP049158.1:1521975-1826371 GCF_011493005.1 Caballeronia sp. SBC1 | reverse complement strand
GCTGGAGTCAGGAGAATTTTGGGAAAGCATACTCATGACGGTGAAGCTCGTCTACAGGTGCGCACTCACCCTGTAGTGGTGAAGGGGATGTCACGTGCAAAACTCACTGAGGTGCGCTCCTGAAAACTCTCACCTTCACCGTCACGCCTCGTCTCATTTATGCCCCGTGCCATGCGGGTAAACGGATTGGGCGCTTCCCGAATCGAATCGAGCCGCCTCAAACCTGGTCCCGTATCCTCTCACCTGAAATTTTTTTACGCGTTCCTGTGGTTTTCACGAATTTTCCCCGCAAGGCGCAAATTCATGAAAGTGCGGAGAAATGGCCTAATCATCGAGTTATCAAAGCTTTAGCCCTCAATAGCATGCCAGTTGCCGCGCAATTACTCCCGCAAAAGCTCACCTTTACCCGCCGGAGAGGCCTACTCAGCCGAGTCGGGGTCTCAAAACAGGTTCTCGAACCTCGCGTTCGAGGTCCCGCATAACCTCACCTTTGGCATTTCCCACGCTCCGCAGCATCGATACATATCCCTCATCGCCCCCCGCAAACACTCACCTTTAGCGTCGCAAACGGAAGATTTTCTGGATTTCAGCACCGCGGGAGCCTTCTCACGAACCAAATTCAGGGAAATGCGGTCCTGTAAAAGCTCACCTTTGCCTGTTTTTCACGCTAAGGAGTTAACCGCGAACAACTGATCACCGCTCCCGAAAACACTCACCTTTGCCGAGATGTGAGAGCATTCAATCCACATAAAGTCTTTTTAAATCATGTCCTTAATACAAGATTGGTCGATGAAGTATCAGCCAACCCGCATCTTCGAGCGTTAAGATCGAGCATATATCGTCCCGAAAAGCCTCACCTTTGAACTTCACCACAGCTGTCGATGTGATCCTGGACGGACAACAAACCGATCCTGGAAACGCTCACCTCCGGCCCGGTTTTGCGGAAATACCCCTTAAAACCAGCAGGATCGTCAAAGTGAGCAACTCCAAATACGACCGAGCAGCTCTCCCGTATTCCCTCACCATTGGGGTTTGCGCGCCTCGCAAACCCGGGACTCGGAGCTGGCAACACCCGGATAGTCTCACCCTGGAATCGGTTTGCCCCCTGGAAAGCCTCACCTATCGGTATTAATTACCCATTTTTGACCGAGATTTTCGCATTTTTCTTATCCTGCAAACGCTCACTGCAGAAATTGGCCGGTCGAAGCGTGCCGTACCGCCGCATATAGACAATGGCTGGGCCAACTCCTGTATTTCCTCACCTTCCCAAAACACTTGCCCCCCGAACTCGCTCACGTTTGCTCCCGTGGCTCCTCACGCTAGTCCCCGAACCTATACACCGATAGCTCCCGTGTTATCTCACCTTCTATCCCGCAGACCCTCACCCACCCGCCCGGAAAGCCTTATCGGGTAAGGCTTTGCCGCGGCGTTAACGTCTTTAACTAGGTTTCAAAGGTGTTTACTTCTAATACTCTCAAGAAGCGGAGGGATCGAAGAAAGAGAACCGTGAAACAAAAACTCCGTGGAACATCTGCGGAAATGGGGAAGTTGTGAAAAGACGCTAGTAATCAACGGCTTAACGGATTAACCTCGACATGTTTCACGGATGCCACCGCGCAGAATGTGTGATATGGCGTAATCAGCTAGAAAGAGAGTAGCGGCAAGCGTTAGCCCGCCCATCCGATCTAAATATGTAGTGTTTGATACGTAAAGTATTATTATACGAACGAAATTCACTTGGAGCTTCGTATGAATGACGCAGAACGTCTCGCGTTGCGGACTGAACTCGCAACAATGCGGACCAATGGTGCGCGTCGGCAAGATCTGTCGCAGCACGCCTGCAAGCGGCTTTTCTTCGATTTTGGCATTCGCCCGTCAATGGCCACTGTCAGAGACCTCACGCAAACTGGAAGCGCGAGCGATATCCCAAAGGATATTGACGCATTCTGGACTCGGATCAGATCCGCGTCGCGCGTTCGTATCGAAAGTGGAGCGATTCCGGAAGGACTCCAGGAGCGAGCTGGCGAGCTGCTCGGGCAGCTTTTCCTGGAAGCGCAGGAATTTGCGCTTCAATCGCTTGAAGACGAGCGCCATGCTGCAAAAGACGATATCAACACTGCGTTAAGCCGACTTCGCGACGCAGAAGTCCGTTGTGCAACGGTCGACGAGGCGCTTCGCCGCAGCGAGGCGCGTGCCGATACCGCTTTAGCACGCAATTCCGCGCTGGAGATCGAATTAGCATCGCTTCGTGGCCGCGAACTGGAGGCACAAAGCAGCTTGCATGCATCGATTCATCGGTTGGAACGAGAACATGCCGCACTGACTCAACGACTCGAAACAGAGCAAGCGGCTAACGCCACGTTACGCGATCGTGTGGATGCGTTGAACGGTGAACTACGGCACAACACTGAGCATTACGCGCAACAGATCAAGGATGCAATCAGCGAGGCCGAGCGGCGAGTGAAGCCGATGCTCGTGGAACTTGATTCTTTGCGTGGCATGGCGGCAACCTACCAAGCGGGGGTGCGTCAGGCAAGTCAGAAGGAATTCGATTTTATTCAACAACTTAGCATCGCTAAGGCACGCACGGATCGGCTAGAGCTGCGAATTCGCGAGCAATCCGACGAGATCGACGCACTGGCCTTTGAACGTGACGCGTTGCTCGGACAAACTGGAATGAGCGAAAACGTCGCCCGGCTGATCTGCACTATGGTTGAGGAAGGACGGCTATCCATGCCAGAAATGCAGACGCTGGGAACGGACATTGATGGTTTTGTCGCAGTGCCGGCCAGTTGTCCCACGTGTGTCACCGGCGAGCCTGAACTCGCGCAGCACGATGATGAGTTCGAGTTGTCCTGTCCGGATTGCGATCGCTCGTCGGGAACCGCGTCGTCGCGGTTGCTCGCGGTAGCCCGATTTCACTCCGCAGAGATCGCCAACGTCAGTGAACAGACCGAGAGGTGAGACTTTTCGGGAGCTGAACTATTCGAATCTGTGGTCTGCTTCGCGCCCGCTTTCTAGCGCCTCCGCCAAGTCTCGCTCCCGTATTTCCTCACCTGTCCAGTTTTGCCATGCTCGATACAGTCGATGTGCTGAGATTTGTTGCTGAAAACCTAACCATTGGCCGACGCGTTCGGGTGCTGTGCCACTTTCGAACAAGTCGGCCGCGAAGGTATTGCGCAAGGTCTGCGGACTGGCGCGTGCCGTTCGCGAACCGGCAATGCCGGCGGCTCCGATCACGGCATCGATCGCTCGCAGCATGGTGGCCTTGTGCATCGGGCGGCCCGATGGTGCAGATGGGAACAGCAGATTGCCCAGTAATCGCGCTGTTTTGCGCTCGCTGATCCAATGGTCGAGTAACGCGATTGCAAATGGTGCGAGCCGGGTTTCTCGACTTAATGCGGAATTCGTAGCCTCGACAGCAAGCCATGGTTGATTCCATGAATAGTTACTAACGGTCAGCGCCGCTGCCTCCCCCGTTTTTACCCCGCCACCCAGGAATGCGCCGACCAGCGCACGATCGCGGCGCTCTCGCCAGCGTTGCCCCGCCGGCAGGTTGCCGATTGGAGAGAAAAGATACCTGATCAGTGCCGCTCGTTCGCCGTGGGCGAGAAATCCTGTTGGCTCGTTTTCGCGTGCATCTCGCCATGGAGCCTCGCCGTCCTGGGCAATGAAGCGAGCTGGGTTCGTCGATGCCATTTCGATCTCGCGGACACGGTCGAGTACCCGTTCAATAAGGCGGAGATAGCGAACACGCTGTGGTTTTCGAATCTCTAATTGAGTGACAAATTGTTCGATGGCAAGTCGATCAACAGTTCGGAGATCGATTCGTTTAACGGTCAGCCACTCGAGGAAGAGCCCCCATTGCGCTCGGTAGACGTCCGCGGAAGACGCTTTGAACGCTTGATGCGCCATCCACGAGTCGAACGCGCTATGCGGATCGGCATACCAGTTTGCGCGCTCGTGATCGAAAATTTCGTGTGTTTTCGCGGAGGCGGTCATTGGTCTGGTAATCCGTTAGTTGTAAAGTACCAAAGCGACAGGTTACGCGATAGCTGACGGCGCCGTCTATTGCACGAATTTATCGATGCATTTGGTAAGTAGACGTCGTTGCAAAGAGATTGTGAGGGTCAGTTCTGATCTAAATGCTGCCCGCAAATTGAAAGCTGCGTTGCCAGGCGCTCGCAGGCGAGGTCTGGCGTGACAGCTCGACGACGTATTGACCAGCCCCAGCAATAAGAAGAACCCACGGCGGGCATTCCGGTTTGTCCTGCGCGTGACATGCGATGCGCTTCTAGCGTGCTCGAGTCTGGCTACCAGCTGGAAACGCGGTTAAAAAAATGTTGGCCACCGGTTTCCCGGCGGCCATGCTCGCAATTTGCGCTGTCGCGAGTTCAGATCTCAATGTGCCACGACTATTGCCAGTTCAGGATGTCCAGCACGGGCCGCGCAATCGTACGCATCGACGGCAAATACAAATACGGGTGGTAAAGCATTCGATGCCCCGAAATCGACGAGATCATCGGTTTCAGGAAAAGCCATGTCGTCCGGGCGCGCAAACAGCGCGCGGAGTGCGGACTCATGTCGCCCTGCAAAACCGAGATCCGCGAGCGCTTCTGCTTCAATGGCGAGCAGCAACCGCCAAGTCAAAGGCACACCTTGCACGATATAGCGCTGGGCTATATCTCGCGTAATCCGCTCCAGGTCACGCACTGTGCGTGCGAATTCGGGGGTGTCCATACGATCTTCGTCGAAGTCCATTCTGTTCTCCTCCATCCATGCCATTGCGCCAAGATATGTACTGTACAAACATACAGTGTTTATCGCAATGTTCCTCTAGGGTCGCGCTGAGTGCTCCGCGCGTATGTGCGATTCCGCCTACGCGGGAATCAGACGTGTGCGGCTGTTCTGCGGCGTTCGAAATCGCCATTCTGATTACACGGTCAGGGCGCTTTCTCTGACATGACGTCGCGAATACCGGGAGACCCGGATTTCGCGCCTCGATACGAAAGGAGATCAAGATGAACAAGGATCAGAAAGACGGCGTAGTGAATCAGGCCAAGGGTAAAGTCAACGAGGTGGTTGGCAAGGTAACCGGCAACAAGACCCAGGAAGCAAAGGGCGATATGCAACAGGCAGCCGGTAAGGTGCAAAAAGGCGTCGGCGATGCTCGCGAAGACGTAAAGGACGCGCTCAAAAAACCTTGATTGATCACATCAGGCTGCGGCGAGTAGCTGCCGCGGGGCTTTGAAAGTGGCTGGCCGTTCCAAAGCGATTTGGGACGGCCATTTACGTTTACTTCGTCACGATGACCCTGGCGAATGCTGGGATTGACCGGTTATCTAGAGACGGTTTCCCCTGAAGGCTTTATCAGCTTGGGAATTGCCCGGCCAGTTTTGGATGAGTTATCCAGCTTCCTGTCCTAATCGGGTTGAAAAGCTGAATTTTGTGGGAGGGGCGCTTTTGAAACTAAACGTTCTTTGCTGCTGGGTCCCCTCTTTCACGCGCAGGCGGAAAACTTTATGCGCATCAAGTTCCGGCCACCGGTTTGCCCTGCTGCACCAAGTCCATGCGATCCGGATTGTGCTAGTTGGACGAAGAGATCTCGCATCTCATCTGCTGACACTCCGCAGGCTATCTCGCGCAGCGAACCAAAAATCGACGAACGAATATGGTCCATCTATGAAGTCATTAAAAGCGGGAAGATTTCAGCTAAATATCAAATCCACTCAGGACTTTAATTCCCTAAATCTCATTTCCCAATTTCACACAAATGCCTACGACGTTCATGTAAAGTTCCGCTCGAACTTTAAATAAAAAGGCGTGGTCGGCGAGACCGCGACGGCAGAACGCACAGGTTTGAGCCGAATGAAAACGTCAGCAACTGTCTCAAAAAATATCTCAAAAAAGATCCGTGCCCCGCTCATGCTGGCGGCCTTGATGGCATTGGGCGCGACATCGAATGTCTCAGCAGCCGAGGTTTGCAGTGACGGCTTATGGGCGGACGCGATGATCGGTTCATATCACGTTCATCCCAAAAAACACTTCGATCAATTCAATCCAGGCATTGGCGTTGAATGCTGGATTGCGCCGCAGTGGGCGCTCACCGGCGGCTACTTCCGAAATTCGCTTACGGCACCTTCGTTTTATGGCGGTGGCGTTTGGGCGCCGGAATTCGCGCATTGGGGTTACATCCGACTGGCCGCAATGGGCGGCTTGATATCGGGATACGACTACGGCAAGTGGGGTATCGGCCACGATCACAAACTGGGTCCGGTCCTCGCGCCGGTCATCATGGCGGAGTACGGTCGCATTGGCGCGAACATCATCCTGATTCCGCCGATTCCCTCTAGCGACTTGCCCTTCACGCTGGGGTTTCAGCTACGCGTCAGATTTTGGTGACATCCCCCCTGCGGGCGTTGAGGCGCTAGTCGTGCCTCATTCGAGATCGCCCAGCGAGGGCGAATCGTGGGCGGGAGCGTGTGGTCGTCCTCAAGCAGCCCAAGGTCAGGTATTCCAGAGACTGCCGCTAATCTCGACCTGCCGACACTTATCCGCGCGCCGCATATATTTCGACCCCTATCTAATATGGATTCCATATTAAAAATCCACGCTGTGACAGGCGCCAACCTCATCCACTGACTACGCTCTAGGCCAGCTCCCGTATCACCTCACCTTAAGATCAAAAACAGTCGGGCGCATGCTCGAAAACGGCTTGCCAGAAACGCCGCTCCCACAGCATGGACCGTCATTGGTGAGTCTTTTCGGGAGCTGGGTCCGAACTCAGAACCCACCAGCGGCGCCACCGAATTGAATCTGATTCGAGACATCCGCGCGCCAACAATTCTTATCTTTTCAAATCTTCCAACGGTCTGTCATAAACGAAAGGTATTCTCAGCGCCATCGTTTTGGTGCGTCGCTTTGATTGATATGCGCCGAGCGTATCCGTTCACTCCGATCCTTCCCGAGAAAGTCATGCAAACGTCGAAACTTCGACTCTGTGCGCTCATTGTCGCGTCGATACTTCCCGGACTGCTGCTGTCCGCCTGCGGTAGTTCGGATTCTCCGAGTCAATCGGCGTGCGGGGGCGCGTCCGTATCGGCCAAGATGAGCTGTCCGCCATCCGTGACACCTGCTTCGTCATCCTTAACGTATACATAGCATCGTCATAGTCCCCTGAAAAATCGGCCGCCGTGTGCCCGCGGACGGCCAATCATTCCCCTCAGAACACAAAAAGGTAAGCGCATGGTCACGAAGAGCCGCCGCGATTTTCTGAAAATTTCCGCCAGCCTGGCCGGTGCCGGCGCTGCAGCGTCGCTCTTTCCGGACTCGATCCGCAAGGCGCTCGCGATCGAACCGAATTCCGTTACCGGCACGATCAACGACGTAGAGCATATTGTTGTGTTCATGCAGGAAAACCGCTCGTTCGATCACTACCTTGGACATCTGAGCGGCGTGCGAGGTTACAACGACCGCTTCCCCGTGACGCTTCCCAATGGGTTGCCGGTATGGTTCCAGCCGCGTCAGGAGAATCAGGCACAGACCATCGCCCCATTTCGTTACGACACGACCAACCCGGCCGTCAATGCGCAATGTATAGGTGGGCTGCCGCATACATGGGCGACCACGCATGGCGCGATCGACAACGGCCGCGCCGACAAATGGGCGGTGCAGAAGACTGACATGACGATGGGCTATCACGTGCGTGCGGACATCCCATTTCACTACGCGCTCGCGGATGCGTTCACCGTCTGCGATCACTATTTCTGCTCGATACCCGGAAACACGCATCCGAACCGGATGTACCTGATGACCGGGATGGTCGACCCGACCGGGGCGGGCGGCGGTCCGCTGCTCGACAACACGGACTACGTGGACAACCAGTTCGATACGCTCCAGATGACGCCGTTCAACTGGACGACCTATCCGGAGCGGCTGGAAGCGGCCGGCATCTCATGGCAGATCTATCAGCAGGGAACGGGCTTCGATAACTACAACGGCAACTACGGCACCAATGTGCTGGCGAACTTCCAGAACTACGTGAATGCGCCGGCTGGTTCAGCGCTGAACACGAAGGCGATGACCGCTCGCACGCTGACGCAACTCAAAGCGGATGTGGTGGCTAACGCCTTGCCGCAGGTCTCGTGGCTGCTGCCGCCCGCCGCTTATTCCGAGCACCCGAAATGGACGCCGCTCTACGGGGCGGAATACATCTCGATGATCCTCGATGCCCTGACCGCGAACCCCGATGTGTGGAGCAAGACGGCCCTATTCATCATGTATGACGAGAACGATGGTTTCTTCGATCACATGGTGCCGCCGCAAGCGCCTACGTTGCCGGGCTCGGGCCTGAGTACAGCGGACATCACGCTCGAACGCCATACCGTGGTGACTGCCGCGCAAGCCGGTACATACACGGCCGACAACCTGCCTTACGGTCTCGGACCGCGGGTGCCGATGACCGTTGTCTCACCGTGGAGCAAAGGCGGTTTTGTCTGCTCGCAGGTATTCGATCACACGTCGGTGCTGCAATTCATCGAAAAACGTTTTGGGGTGGTTGAAACGAACCTTACGCCGTGGCGTCGCGCCATATGCGGCGACTTGACGTCGGCGTTCGATTTTTCGAAGCCTGATGCTACCGTGCCGGCGCTGCCGAGTACGTCGGGATACATTGCAGCGGCCGATATGCAATGCGCGTTGCCGACCAGCCAGACTGCGCCCGCTGCCACTTCGGCGCAGGTTATCGCGGCACAGGAGCCGGGCACGCGTCCGGCGCGGCCGTTGCCCTATGAACTGCATGTGAACGGCACGCTGCAGGTGCAAAGCCAGACTTACACACTGACCTTCGCGAATACCGGCAAGGTGGGCGCGAATTTCTATGTGTACACGGCCGACCCAACGGCAATGCCCAGGCGTTATACCGTCGAAGCAGGCAAGCAGCTTTCCGATACATGGCCCGCCGATACAACCGGTCACTACGCGTTGAGCGTATATGGTCCCAACGGGTATTTCCGGCGTTTCACGGGCGCGGTTGCAGCAGACGCGGCCGTGCAACCCGAGACGGTCACGTGCTATGACGTGGCCAACGGCAACGTCTATCTGACAATCAGCAACCAGGGCACCGTGCCGGTTGTCTTCACGGTCACCGACCTGGCCTACGGCCAGCCACCGCGATCGATTACGGTGCCCGCGGTCCAAACCGCCGAGGATCACTGGGACCTGTCGTGCAGCAGTAACTGGTACGACCTGCAGGTCACGATGCCGTCCAACCCGGCATTCCAGCGCCGCCTGGCGGGGCACGTCGAAACCGGGCGCGTGGGCACAAGCGATCCCGCTGCCACGGCGCCCGTCACGAAACCTGTCTGAAGAATATTGAAGACAGACCGCGCCGGCTTCGGCCGGCGCGCATCAAGCGGATCGCTGCAACGCCTACGGGGCAGCTATAGCCTGCAACCTCGGAGATTCAATCCACCGGCTACCAACGCCCTTGAATTCAGCCCTGAACCTTGCCGATTTCAAAGTGAAAATCGGCAATACCATCGACACCGCCAGCAACTTTATCGCCGGGCTTCAACGCCCCGACGCCCGCAGGCGTGCCGGTAAAAATCAGATCGCCGGGCTTGATGACAACCGCTTGTGAAACCTGGCTGATGATGTCTGCAACTGGCCAGATCATATCGCCGAGATCACCCGTTTGCCGCGTCTCGCCATTGACCGTCAACCAAATGCGCCCGCTGCCCGGATGACCGATTTCCGTCGCAGGACGGATAGCCGTGACGGGCGCAGATTCGTCGAAGCCCTTGGCCCAGTCCCACGGACGGCTCATCTTCTTTGCGACCGCTTGCAGGTCGCGCCGCGTAAGGTCCACGCCAACGCAGTAGCCGAATATGTACGACAGCGCGTCCTTCGGTTCGATTTGTCGCCCCTCTTTTCCGATGGCAATCACCATTTCTATCTCGTGGTGCAGATCCTCGGTGAGCATCGGGTACGCAAGTGTTCCCGTCGCGGGCACGACGGCGTCGGCGGGTTTCGTAAAGAAGAACGGCGGCTCGCGGTCAGGGTTGGCTCCCATCTCGCGCGCATGATCGGCGTAGTTGCGCCCTACGCAAAAGACGCGGCGTACCGCGAAGAAGGCGCTCGAGCCGGCGACGGGCACGGCGACAGTTTGAGGGGCGGGGAAGACATATTCGGTCATAGTGGCGAACTCGAAGGTGGAGGTTGTTTGGCGCGGACCACCGCGACACCCACACACAATATGCTTCGGCCAACCTTCCATGCAGGACAAATACGCCCTACGTCTTGGATTAAATTGCTCTATTACGACCGCATTGGAGAAAGGCTGCGCAGGAGTCTATAGCTCGAATTGCGACGCCCGGTATTCGGTCGGAGATGTCCCCACAGCCTGCCGAAAGCGGCGGGTGAAATAGGCCTCGTCGCGAAAGCCGACCACGAACGCTATGTCCTTGACGCGGCGGGTATCGTCGGCAAGCAGTGCTTTTGCCCGGCTGATTCTTTGGTCCGTTACCCACTGCACAAAGGTCCTGCCGGTTTCCTTTTTCATCAGGCGGGCCACGTAGCCGGGAGTCAACGCCGCTGCGTGCGCGGCCGACCCCAGCGAGAGCGTATCGTCTTCCAGGTGCTCCAGAACGTGACGCATCACTTTGCTGATGGAGTCACGGCGGCTGACTGCGCGTTCACTGAGCGCCGCCAGTTGCATAAGCGGGTCCGCATATCTTGCGCAAACCAGTCCGATCAATTGCAGGAGGTAACCACGGAGCCGGCCGGTCGCACCAAACCCGCGCGCACTGTCTATCTCCATCATGAGGTGAACGATGCGTTCGACTTCAACAAGATCGGAGTCCGTCAGCTTGAAATCGGTTTCGTCTTGAAAGCGAAAGGGCGCTAGCTCCGGAAACCGGATGATGGGAATACTGCCGAGGTCGATCCGGCCATCGACTGCATCGACATCCAGGCCCAGGAAGTCCAGCGCGAAATTAATCACGATAAACCGCGAGTGTTCAGGATGCGGAATCATGTGCACTCGATGCGGTGCGATGAACGCGACTGACCCGGTGGGAAACGGACGCGTTACGTCGCCGATCTGCTGCTTTGTGTCGCCACCGAGATTGATCTGGATCTGGAAGTAATCGTGCTTGTGCGGTTCCGTGATCGCGGAGCGCAAGGTCTGGTCGCGAATATAGAAGTCGAGGCGATCACTGCGCTCAGGCATCGCATAGGTCCGGGACGGTCGTTTGGCGAATGCGCTCATCGGCATGAACTCGTGTCCAGGTTCCGCATGAAGGCTGACACTCTCAACGAGTCGTTGCCAGAGAGGATGTCACCGCGCATAAAGCGCCTCTGTGAAGCAGCACGACTTACGTCTGTTCGCAGTTCACGACGGAATGCCGCAATCGTGGGTAGGCAATACGTGTTGGCCATCGTAAGGAAAATGACGTTGCTTATCTTGCCGGTCTTATCGGCGTTATCCCAGGGGCGTCGGTGCACCGGAGA
Organism: Caballeronia sp. SBC1; assembly: GCF_011493005.1. Taxonomy (NCBI): domain Bacteria; kingdom Pseudomonadati; phylum Pseudomonadota; class Betaproteobacteria; order Burkholderiales; family Burkholderiaceae; genus Caballeronia; species Caballeronia sp. SBC1. Next base: position 1,814,860 of record NZ_CP049158.1, on the reverse strand, counting down.
TCCTCGTCGGCACCTGCCGCTACCTGAGAAACTAAGAAACAAGCCTCTAGCATACCGCTTCGCCCGAAGACCTGCTTTTAGTCAGTTAGCCAGCAGATAACGTGATCTGAAGAGAGCGCGACCCCAAAGTCCCCATGGACAGTAGGGTAGAAAATACGAATGCCCGGCAAGCGGTAACATCATCGTGATGTTTGAAGCTTGGGCGTCGATTCGTCCGGCGTGATCGAGCGCGACGAAGTTTCGAATCGAAGTTGCGAGCATTACCCGGACACCACCTGCTGGGCGTATGAATGGCCCACGTCACTGACACATAAGCGTTCTATGACCTCTGTTCTTCTACTCGAAAATATCCACGACACCGCTGTCGCGCGTTTCAGCGAAGCGAAACTCGAGGTCGAGCGCCGTACGGGCGCGCTTGCCGGTGGGGATTTAGCGAGTGCACTTCAAGCACATAACCTGATCGGCATTCGCTCGGCAACGCATCTCAGGCGCGAGGAAATCGATGCCGCGCGTCATCTGCTCGCCATAGGCTGTTTCTGCATTGGAACATCTCAAGTCGATCTGAAGGCAGCCGCGCACGCAGGCATTCCTGTTTTCAACGCGCCATTTTCGAACACACGCTCAGTCGCCGAACTGGTGATCGCCGAAGCCATCCTGCTGCTGCGTCGCGTGCCAGAGAAGAGCGTGCTGGCGCATGCCGGAACGTGGGCCAAGGGCGCAAGCGGATCGTTTGAGACGCGCGGCAAGACCATTGCGATAGTCGGGTATGGAAACATCGGCTCGCAGGTTGGCGTGCTTGCCGAAGCCATGGGAATGCGCGTGGTGTATTACGACGTGCAGGCGCGACTCTCGCTGGGTTCCGCTCGCGCGGCACAATCGCTTGCCGACGCGGTCTCCCATGCTGACGTGGTGACGCTCCACGTGCCCGCAACGGCCCAGACGAACCGCATGATCGACGCGGCAATGCTGGCGTGTTTCAAAGCCGGTGCGATCCTGATCAATGCATCGCGCGGTTCGGTGGTCGATATCGATGCCCTCGCGCAAGCGCTGCAAGCGAAACGGCTGGGTGGAGCTGCCATCGACGTCTTCCCGGAGGAGCCCAAGACCAATGCGGATATCTTCAAGAGCGTGCTTCAGCATTTGCCGAACGTGATCCTGACGCCCCATGTGGGCGGCAGCACGGAGGAAGCGCAGGAGAACATCGGAACCGAGGTCGCGACGAAACTCATTTCGTTTTTAACGACCGGCGACACAGTGGGATCGGTCAATTTTCCGCATGTCAATCCGGGACCGCTCGACGCGCCCGCGCGTCTGCTCAACGTCCACGGCAATGCGCCCGGTGCGCTTGCGACGCTTAACACGCGGCTCGCCGGGGAGGGCGCCAACATCGTCGCTCAGCACCTGCAGACGCAGGGCGAGACGGGCTACGTAGTCACGGACCTGGATAGAACCCCATCCAGCGAGTTGATACAGGCGCTGGGCCGCGAACCTGGTTTTATCCGAACGCGGCTGCTGGTCAAATAATCCTGCGTCATGCAAGGGACCGGCGTTCTGTCCCGGGCAGGCAACTCCGGTCCCGTCCAGTGCAACATCAACGGCGAGGTCAGCCGCGTGAAGGTGAGAGCGACCACGCTTTCGTGCCGATAAGCGTCGGGGTGCTTAGCTTATTGCGCAGGGTTGGGTGGCACGATACGACCCCGAATCAGATTTTCCGCATCATGCCCACGAGTGCGAAGCGCACCAGTGCGCCAAGGTAATTCCTCTTCAAAAGCAGAAGCTGGCACGCGTAGCTCGCAGGAGCATGACTAGGCAATCAGCCGGCTGCCAGCGCATCGGCTCCACGTTCCACTCCATGCACCAACCCCGGGCGTCGGCCAATATTCTTACAAGAATGGCGGATATGACACGTGGTCGCGTTCTAGGATAGTAGAGCGTTAGCGCTTACACGCGGAAAACGACGTGATGCACTCTGGTCCCTGCGCGGCTGTGCGTGCCCGATGATTCCGGGAGGGCTATGCTCGACGATTCGCTCCCGATCCGAAACGAAATGGTGGCTGCCCGCCAGCGCTGGACGATCTTGCTCGTCAGCGTGGGAGGCGCGCTCGAAACTTTTGACTTCGTTATCTACGGATTCTTCGCGCACGAGATAGGCCGTGAATTTTTTCCGGCCGACACCGGCGTGTCTGCGGACACGCTGTCATTCGCGATCCTGGCGCTCGGCACGCTATCGAGACCGGTAGGCGGAATCTTCCTTGGCCGTCTCGGCGATAAATATGGGCGGCGCTCCGTCTTCACCGTATCCGCGATGGTCGCAGCGGTCGCCACGCTGCTCATTGGAATGCTCCCTTCATATCGCATGTGGGGTGTCGAGGCGTCCGTGCTCCTGCTTATGCTTCGCCTCACGCAGGGCTTTTGCGTGGGCGGAGAACTGCCCGGCGCCGTTGTCTACGCCGTGGAGATAACGCGCCGGAACCGTGGCCTTTTATGCGGCATCGTATTTTTTGCTGTGAACATGGCATTGCTGCTTGCCGCCGGCATCAACCTCGTGGTGCAGACGAGAATGACGCCAGCGCAGGTCAGCTCGGTCGGATGGCGCATTGGCTTTCTGCTGGGCGGAGTGATCGGGCTGCTTAGTTTCGTCCTGCGCCGCAGCCTGATGGAGACGAACGAGTATCGCCAAGCTGTGAGCGAGCGGCACAGGGAGCCGCTCGCCGTGTTGTTTCGCGAGCATCGCAAACCCCTTGCAACGGGCATGGCGGCCACGGTCCTGGTAGGCGCATCCAACGGTCTCTTCGTCGCGCACATGCCCACGTATCTGCGCCAGCTTCACTATGACCCCCAGCCGATAGCGGTAGCCCAGACGGTGTATGTGGTCGTTGTTTCTGCTTGCATGCTGATCACCGCGCATATGGGGGACCTGTTGCCACGACGTTATGTTTTCCGTCTGGGCGCCGTGTTGTCCGCACTATTCGGCCCTGTTTTCTACGTGGCCGTGGTCGGTCATCAGGCGAGCCTGCCTGCGTTATTTGTGGCGGCTGGCATTGTCGCGTCGCTCGCCAATGGCACCTTTGCGTGCGCGGTTGCCGAGCTGTTTCCGGTTGGCGTGCGCTTCAGCGGCGTGGGTACCGCGATGAATCTCGGGCTGGCTGCATCAATGGGATCGGCCCCGCTGATCGCCAGCGTTCTGGTTGCCCGAACGCACTGGCTCCCAGCGCCTTCCCTGTTCATGGTGCTGTGCGCGATGCTCGCATTCGTGGCGTCGTTCGGGATGATTCATGCAAGCGGAGGCAGTGGCGCTTGATAGAGCGCACATAAAAACAGATCTCGCTGGAGGGCACATGAAGACGCACGAACCCATCAGGATCGGGGACGTCGAGCTCGATGTGGAGCGCTACGAATTGCGCCGTGCAGAGCAGCGCATACGGCTGGAGCGCTTGCCGATGGAACTCCTGATTTTCATGGCATCGCGCGGTGGTGAACTCGTGACACGCGCTGACATTGTCAGGGTCCTGTGGAGCGGCAACGCGTTCCGGGACACCGACAACAGTATTAATACAGCGATCCGGAAAATCCGCATCGCACTTGGCGAGAATCCGGACGACCCGAAGTATCTGCTTACTATCAAGGGCAAGGGTTATCGCCTCGATGGTGTGCGGAGATCGCCCGCACAACTGCAAGCCGCCGCGCCGGCCGACATTCGCGTGCTGGTGCTGCCCTTCGAAAACAAGAGCGGCGACCCGATCCAGGACGGTTTCTGCGATGCGCTCGCCGACGAGACTTCCGCGAATATCGGCATGCTGCATGCCGAGCAGATCTACGTTATTGCCAGGACAACCGCCGCAAGCTACCGGCGATCCAACAAAAGCATTGCGCAGATGGCGCACGAGCTGGCGGTCGACTATGTGCTGGAAGGTTCGCTCGCACGGGAGGGCGGACGCGTCCGCGTTTTGGCGCAGCTGATTCGCTGCACCGATCAGGCGCAGGTCTGGGGCCGTGCCTATGAGCCGGTGGCAAGCAGCACGCTGGATATGCAGAAGGAGGTTGGGAGCGCGCTGGCGCAGGACGTGTTGCCGACGCTCGCGGAGCAGCAGCGGCGCATGCTGGCGAGACGTCTGCCTATCGATCCGGGGGCGCATGACGCGTACCTGCACGGCAGGTATTACTGGCTGCGCCGGGTTCATTTCCACCCGGGGTTCGCCGCGCATCATGGGCTGAGCGGCGAGGACTTCACGCGCGCGCTCGGCTACTTCGAGACCGCTATCGAGCGTGATCCGACTTACGCGCTCGGCTATGTCGGCTTGTCGAATATCTATGGATCGACCGTGACGCATGGTCTGTTTGCGCCGTCGCAAGGCTATCCGAAAGCGAGGGAAACCGCGCTTCGCGCATTGGAACTGGACCCGGACCTTCCGGAAGCGCATCACGCGCTGGCTGGCGTGCACTATTTCTTTGACTGGGACTGGCGTAAGGCGGAGGTGGAATTTCTCGAAGCGCTGCGCTTGAATCCGAACCTCGCCGAAACCAGCCGCCTCTATGCACGACTGTTGATGGCGCTTGGACGGGAGACGGAGGGGCGTGCGCAGTTCGAGCGCGCGGAGCGACTCGACCCGCTTACATTCGACGGCTCACGGATATTCGGTCTGGTGTTATCGGGCCGGTACGAGGAGGTCACCAGGGAGTTTCTCACGGAAGGGCATGGCAACCGGTCGCCGTTGATCTATCAGGTGCTGTCGATCGCGTTCGAAGCGCAAGGCGCGTACAAGGAAGCGGTGGAAGCGACCATCGATGCGTTGACGCGTTGCAACGACTTTGCCCGGGCCGAGGTGATCCGGACCGTTTGGGAAGCGGGCGGGTACGAAGCCGTCCTGCAGTGGTACTTGCAGGACTTGTTGGCGAGGCGGCAGTTGGGCTATACGTCACCGTTGCTGTTTGCGGAGATCTACGCCCGGCTGGGCAAGCCCGACGAGATGTTTCATTGGCTCGACGTGGCGCTGGCCGAACGATCGTCTCGCCTGAGCGAGTTGCCCACGAACGCATGGTTCGATCGCTATCGGTCGACAGGGCGATTTCGCATCCTGGAAAAGAGGATTGGCTTTTGATGAATGGTGTCGCGAGGATGGGCGATCCATGAACCATGAACCGGCCACGGATGCCCGGTGCGCCTTGCCGAACTCCGCGTGCCGGCTCGCCCCCGTCACGCGGAATACCAGCTCATGCCGAAGTCACTGCCCGTGATAGAGGTCCCGCAACCGGCTTTGTTCACCGGATTGCTGTGAATGGAGGAGGTCCTGATAGACCTGTTGCCGGGTCAAGCCTTGCGGCCCGCCTGCATCGCTTCTGGACATATCCGTCACGCCTCCAACGTCCTGTGCGGGCTGTGCGGTCATGGGTTGGGTGGTTGTTGGCTGGTCTTGCCCCCATGCTTGTCCAACGAAGAGGGCGACAGCGCACGCCGCTACGATTCTAAGCGTCTTCATGTTGAATTCTCCCAAAAACCGAGGTCGGATTGGTCAGCAAACCACTGGCCGAAAAGGGCGATGCCGGACGGTTCATCGCTTGAGCGAGGCAACGTCCGGATCGCATGTGGGCATGTTGCGACGCGGTTGTAAGGAACTCCATCGACGCAAGATGAAGAAATCGTTAACGCGCTTCATGTGCCGGCGAAATGCGATTGGAATTGGCCGCGACGTAAAAGCGTTAGGGACGCTAACGGTATGCATGTGCGCCGGACAGCCAGGACTTAGTGCGGCTCCGCCAGGAATGGCTTGGCATGGGCTAACGTGTCAACAGATGGATCAATTGGCGCGGACGTTTCTAAAAATGAAAATGCCGAACCGGCGAACGTCTCACCTTCGCGCAGTCCTCGGCGCCGTGATGCAGCTGCGGGCTGCATAGTGCCGCAATGAAAGCAGGGTTGCGTGGTTCGAGGGACCGATCAGATCGGTTATATTCGTTACGCCTGAGGCGGCCTTACGGTAGATTCAAGGCAGCCCCAAGATAGCCTCAAGGCAGCCGCTCAGGAACCGCGTGAGTACAAGAAAATGCGATCGCTCATTCAACACTGCGCCTGGTGTTTGCTGGCATCGATAGCAAGCCAGTTGGCACTTGCCGGCGACCTGCGCAGTAACCGCGGAAACGATCCCTTTTTCCAGATTTCCAAAGCAATACCGCAGTGCCCCACACCTTTAGGGCCAATGGAAACGGAGCAGGAATGGCTAAGCGAATCGCATTACCGGATCGAGCGTGGTAATAGCTGCTGGGTGGAGGGGCGGTGTCGTTTGTCCAATTCGTATCGCTACGATGCCGAGATAGCCGAAGCGGTTCAACGTCGGCTCAGCACGATCAATATCACCACGCATTGGCGCGAACAATCATCGTTATGGTTGATGCTGCAGCGCAGGTTTATCTACGTGCAAGGTTGTGTATCGCCTGCTTTCGACAAAGGCAAATTCCTCTCCGAGCTGGCGAAAACGGCAGACGTGGAGGAGGTTATCGACAACATGACCACCAATCCCAAGGCGATGCCCTTACCGTATCCACCCGCGGCACCGTAGAGTCGAATATCAAGCGAGGAGCTGAAAGATGAAGGTCAAGCGAATAGTCGCCAACATCGGCACGCAAGACGTGGCCCAAGCCCGGCTGTTCTATCAGGACGTACTGGGTCTGGACCTGCTGATGGATCAAGGCTGGATTCAGACCTTCGGTTCCGGGACGGCCATGACCGTCCAGGTCAGCGTGGCTTCGGAAGGCGGGTCCGGCACGCCGGTGCCGGACCTGTCGATCGAGGTGGATGACGTGGACGCCGCCTTCGATCGCATGAAAAACGCGGGTTTCCCGATCGAATACGGACCCGCCAATGAACCTTGGGGAGTAAGACGTTTCTACGTCCGCGATCCGTTCGGCAAGCTCGTCAACGTTCTTGCACACACATGAACCGATAGCCTGAGCTTCAGAACGCGGCCTTCAACATCGAGCCGTAAAGGCTAATACCCCTGAGGCACATTCGACTTGTTTCCCGCCAGCGGTGAGCCATAACCACCGCTTTGCGTGTTATTGGGCAAACCGTTGATCAACTGCGCGCGCGGATCGGTCGGGTTCAGGTTCATCTCACCCGCTTGCTGATTGCCGTGCGTCGGGTATTCGCTGCCTAGCGGCGCGTTCGGCATCAATCTCGTGCTGTTGGCCGGCGCAGACATGTCGTCGTTCGGGCTCAAGCCCACGCTTTGCGCATAGACCGCTTGAGCAGCAAACGACGCAACGAGCACGGCTGCGGAAACCGATAAAACGCGTTTCAACTTAACGATGATGGTCATGACTGAACTCCCTAAGTAAGTGGGTTTTTCGTGTCCTCGTGTCCTTATCGGCTTGTCGCGTCACTTGTTTGTTTTCTTAAGCTTAGCCGCGCGTTTGGGCCGTTCGTCGATAATTTTTGTCCGGGTTTTGTTCTTCAGCTTTTTCCATTGCTTGCATTCGTCCTTGGTCCGTAAGCAACCGATGCAAAGCCCGGTTTTGCCATCGAATTTGCAGACATTGATACAGGGCGATTCCACGGCCATTACAAATCCATTGCGCGTACGCTTTATTTGAATCGTGCAAATCTCGCACGATGCATACCCGCGGACCTAAAACATAATCTGGATGGGGTCAATAGGCGCGCTTCGTGCTGAACGTAAAACGCAACCGGGACCCGGCCATACCGAGTGCTAGTATTTGGAACATTTCGCTCATTGCACTGTGGCTCGCATACCGGCTTTTGCTTCCGACCATGCAGAAACCCCTGCTATTTTCCACCCTAAGCCAGCTCGAATTCGAGCGGGCCGTGCTCGGGCGCGTGGTTGCAGGCATGCCGTTGCGCGAGGTGCTCGAGCACGTGGTTCGTCGAGTGGAAAATCGCTCCGAACAGCCGTTGCGCGCCTCCGTGCTGCTCGTCGATGCCACCGGGAAGCGCCTGGTTCACGGCGCCGCGCCGAGTTTGCCGGATGATTACAACCGCATTGTGGACGGCCTCGAATTCGGGCCCCTCATGGGGTCGTGCGGAGCGGCAGCGTTCCGCGGCGAGCCGGTGATTGTGGAAGATATCCAGACTGATCCGGTTTGGGCAGCGTTTCGCGATATCGCCCGGCAGTACGACCTGCGCGCCTGCTGGTCCATGCCCATACAGGCGGCCGACGGCCGGCTGCTCGGCACCTTCGCCAACTATTACTCGGTCCCGAAAACGCCATCGCGCGAGGAACTGGACGACATCGCGCAAGTGGCGAGCATCGCGGCGCTCGCTATCGAGCGCCATGCGAGCGACCGTGCGTTGCGTGAAAGCGAAGAGCGTCTGCGCATCGCCCAGCAGGCAGGCGGAATTGGCACCTTCGAGATATTTCCGCAAACCGGCCGGCTGGCGGTGTCCGAAGAACTGTGCTGGCAATGGGGTTTGACGCCCCGTCATGAATACCGTCTCGACGACCTGCTGGAACTCGTGCATCCCGACGACCGCGACCGCGTACGCGCCGGCCATCTCAACATGCCTCCCGGTGCGCTCGATTATCTGGAGTACCGGATTCGCCGCCCGGACAACGGCGAGGAGCGCTGGATGGCGCGCCGTGGCGAAGCGATTGAAGACAGTGCGGGCGGGTTGCGTTATCTCGGCGTGACTTACGACATCACCGGGCATAAGCGTTTTGAAGAACGCCTGCGTGTCAGCGAGACCCAGTTGCGGCGCCTGAACGATTCGCTGGCCGCCGAAGTCGACGCGCGCACCCGCGAGCGCAACAGCATCTGGCGCAACTCGCGCGACCTGTTCATTGTCGCGAGCAGCGCGGGCGTGCTGCGCGCCGTCAATCCGGCCTGGACCGATATTCTCGGCTTTCGCGAGGACGAGCTGATCGGCAAGTCGTTCGCCGAAATCGTTCATCCGGACGACGTGGAAGCCACCGAAGCGGCCCTGCTTTCGGCGGCCCGGTCGGGCCTGGTGCGCTTTGAGAATCGCAACCGTCACAAGGACGGCTCGTATCGATGGGTGTCGTGGGTCGCCGCGCCGGAAGGCGATGCGCTTTACGGCAACGGCCGCGACGTCACCAGCGAAAAGGAAACTCAGCGGGCGCTTCAACAAACCGAGGAAGCGCTGCGCCAGGCGCAGAAAATGGAGGCGCTCGGGCAACTGACGGGCGGTATTGCGCACGATTTCAATAATCTTCTGCAAGGCATCACGGGTCCGCTCGAACTGATCCGCCGATACACCCAGCTTGGCCGGACGAACGACATCGACCGGTTCATTTCGATGGCGACCGGTGCGGCCAACCGGGCGGCATCGCTCACGCACCGGCTGCTGGCGTTTTCGCGGCGTCAGCCGCTCGACCCGAAGCCGGTGAACGCGGATGAGCTGCTGCATTCCATCGACGACCTGCTCAAGCGCACGATGGGCGAAGCGATCAATACACACGTGGTGCGAAACCCGCATCTCTGGCTTACGCGCTGCGACGCGAACCAGCTTGAAAATGCGCTGCTGAATTTCGCGATCAACGCGCGCGACGCCATGCCCGAAGGCGGCCGCCTGACGCTTGAAACCGACAACGTTGAACTGGGCCACGACTTTGCAGCGCGCCATCCCGATGTGACCCCGGGGTCTTACGTGGTGGTGTCGGTGTCGGATACGGGCGCGGGCATGGCCGCCGACGTCAAGGCGCGCGCCTTCGATCCGTTCTACACGACCAAACCGCTGGGTCAGGGCACGGGGCTGGGTTTATCGATGGCCTACGGGTTTGCAAAGCAGTCTGGCGGGATTGCGACGATCGACAGCGCGCCCGATGCCGGCACCACGATCCGGCTGTATCTGCCGCGTTTTTCCGGCGATCCGGGCACGCAGGAAATCGCGAGCGAACTGAACGAGGCGCATCGTGCGGCCGGGCGGCACGCGATCCTGGTGGTGGAAGACGACGCGTCCGTGCGTGAACTCGTGTGCGAGATCCTGCGCGATCTCGACTACGAGGTCCTCGAAGCGGTCGATGGTCCGTCCGGATTGGCGATCCTCAATTCGCACGCGCGTATTGACTTGCTGGTGACCGACGTCGGGCTTCCCGGTCTGAACGGCCGGCAACTGGCGGACGCCGCGCGGGCGACGCGGCCCAAGCTGAGGGTGCTTTTTATGACGGGTTATGCTGAAGCGGCGACCCGCACGAATGGTTTCCTCGATACCGGTATGGAAATGATTACCAAGCCATTCACGCTGGAATCCATGGCGAGCCGGATTCGCCGGATGGTCACGCTGGGCGTAACCGACGATTGAGCGGACGATCAAGCCGTTACGGTGTAGCCCATGCCCCTGTAGAGACTCACCTTTCTGCTCCCGCAAAGACTCACCTTTTGGCGGAAATGGCATGTCCCTTGCTCAGATATGTCGACGTTCCTTCGACATCCGAGCCGCCGGACACAGGCTCGTGGCACTCTAGACTCGGAAAACGTGCGCCCGCACCGCGATCCTGCCCGGACCAGCGAGTGCGTTGCCGCCTGTCATCCCGCGCTGTCCTTTATGTCCTTACGCCGTTATTAACGAGAACGATGTCATGAATCCAGATCCCGTGCCCCGTCGGCCGTCAACCACGGTCTTGCCGCCCGAAGGACCGGGTTTGCGGGCGCTGACATCGTTAATTACCGGTGTGGTCGTGATTTGCGCGTTGTATTTCGGACGCGCGGTGCTGATTCCAATCATCCTCGCCGTTTTGTTGAGCTTCCTGGTCGCGCCGTTTGTGGACTTGTTGCGGCGGCTGAAATTCGGACAGGTGCCGTCGGTGATTGTGGCGGTACTGGTTGCGTTGTCGGTGCTGACCGCTGTTGGCGCGCTGATCGGCGCGCAGGTGGCGCAACTGGCTGGCGACCTGCCGCAATACCAGGTGGCGGTGGAGCGCAAGATCAACGCCGTGCAGCAGAAGACCATCGGCCGGGCGGACGAGTTTCTGGGTAAGGCGGCGTCGGCGCTCAAGCGCCTGTCACCGAATCGCCAGGACGAGATCCGCAAGAGCGAAGAGAATCCCGCCGCGTCTCCCATTGATGCCCCGATGCCAGTTGAGGTCCACGAACCGTCGCCGTCGCCCGTGGAGCTGGCGCAGCGGTTTTTATCGCCGATAATCAGTCCGCTGGAAACCACCGGCATTGTGCTTGTGGTCGCCATCTTCATCTTGTTGCAGCGAGAAGACCTGCGCGACCGGCTGATCCGGCTGTTCGGCTCGCGCGACCTGCACCGTGCGACCACCGCCATGGATGAAGCCGCCCGCCGGCTATCCCGCTATTTCCTCGCGCAGCTTGGCATCAACATGGGCGTGGGCATTGTCATCTCGATCGGGCTGGCGATCATCGGTGTACCCGGCGCGTTGCTGTTCGGCGTGCTCACCGGCTTGCTGCGTTTCGTACCGTACGTGGGCACCTGGATCGCGGCGTTGCTGGCCGTGGTGTTTGCGGCCGCCGTCGGGCCCGGCTGGTCGATGATGATCTGGGCCATGATCCTCTTCGGCGTGACCGATGTGATCGCGGGGCAGGTGGTCGAACCGCTGCTATACGGACACAGCACGGGTCTTTCGCCGTTCGCGGTGATTGTTGCGGCGATTTTCTGGAGCTGGATCTGGGGACCGATCGGGCTGGTTTTATCGACACCGCTGACCTTGTGCCTGGTGATTCTGGGGCGGCATGTGGACCGGCTGGAATTTCTCGATGTGCTGTTTGGCGACCGTCCAGCGCTGACGCCAGCAGAGAATTTCTATCAGCGGCTGCTGGCGAACGATCCCGATGAAGCGCTCGTGCAAGCCGAGTCGCTGCTCAAGGAGCGCTCGCTCAGCGCGTATTACGACGAAGTGGCGCTGGAGGGATTGCGGATTGCGCACAACGACGTGTTGCGCGGGGTCGTGACCACGGACCAGTTGAGGCGCATCAACGAATCGGCGATGGACATTGTCGAAGGGCTCGAGGAGGTAGAGGACGTGGTGATGGCGGTCAGGCAGGGAGAGGAGCCGCCGGCCAGCCTCGAGATGTCCGATCGCGAAGCCGGCATCGTGCACGAAGCGCCGCCGTCTCACTTCGACGCCGCCCACGAAGGCCATACAGCGTCCGTGCTGTGCATTGCCGGACGCGGCGTGCTTGACGATCTGGCGACGGCTATCGCGGCGCAACTGTTCCGCAAGCATGGCCTGGGCGCGGATTTGGCACCCTACGAGCGGTTTTCGCGCACGCGCTTCGACGAGGTCGATTTGACGGGGGTGTCGCTGATCTGCGTGATTTCGTTCGACGCGGCCGAATCACCGCCGTATTTGCGCAATCTGCTGCGGCGTCTGCATCAGCGGGCGGCTACAGCCGATCTGATTGTGGGATTGGTGTTGCCAAACAGTGCGCTGGAAGGCGAGGCGGTGATTCGCAAGACCTCGGCGGCTACGTCGTTCAAGGAATTGGTCGAGGCGTGTGTGGCGGCAGCGCGATGCCAGTCCACCGACGGCATTTCGTGGGAAGGGCTGAATCCGCCGGACGCGGTTGTCTCGGGAGAGGTTGAGAGCGCCAAGGGGAAGGCGCCCGTGGTGCCGGTGTTGCGGGGTGCTTGAGGGGGTTTAACGTGTTCCGTTCGCGCCGTGGGTGGCACCTACGGGCTCCCGCTCAGTCATCCCGGGCGCGAACGAATCAAACGCGGAATCAAACCCTTTTTAGCGGTTTCCGTCGAACAGGTCGTTCAACATGGTGTCGAACGCGGCTTGCGCTTCCTCCAGCTCCTGGAGCGCGGCGTCGAAGGTCTGCAATGCCATCTGCGACGGCCGGCCATCACCTCCCGGTGGAAAGTGCCCCTGCAACGCCGTGAACGCGGTCTGCACCTGCCGCGTGGCATTGACGATGCGCTCCATCGCTCGCGCTTCTTCTGTTCGATTGTGTTCAGCCGTCATCGGAGTCTCCGTTCTACGAACCCCGATAGTACCAACGGTTGCCACGGCAGGCACGCGCTCCGCTCATCGGCGCACACAGAGACATTACTGCGACGTCCACCCGCCATCAATTTGCAGCGCTGCCCCGCGGATTTCATCGGCGCCTTCCGAGCACAGGAACACAGCCAGCTTGCCGATCTGTTCCGGCGTGACAAACTGTTCCGACGGCTGTTTCTCTCCCAGCAACTTCGAGCGCGCGGCGTCCGGCGAAATGTTGTCGCGCGTCGCAATATCGTCGATCTGCTTTTGCACCAGCGGCGTCAGCACGAATCCCGGGCAGATCGCATTCACTGTCACGCCCGTGCGCGCGTTTTCAAGCGCGGCTACCTTCGTCAGCCCCACAATGCCGTGCTTGGCCGCCACGTAAGCGGATTTTCCGACCGATCCCACCAGCCCATGCGCGGAAGCCACGTTGATCACGCGCCCCCAGCCGTTGTCGCGCATCTTCGGCAACGCCACGCGCATGGTATGGAACGCCGAGCTCAGGTTGATCGCGATAATCGCGTCCCACTTGTCGACGGGGAAGGTATCAATAGTTGCAACGTGCTGAATGCCCGCGTTGTTCACGAGCACATCGACGGCGCCGAATTGCTCGATGGCGAAAGCAATCATCGCTTCAATTTCAGCGGACTTCGACATATCCGCGCCGTGATGCACGGCCTTCACGCCGTGCTGCTCGATTTGCGCGATGGCGCCTTGGATGACGGCGGCGTCGCCGAAGCCGTTCAACACGAGATTCGCGCCGGCAAGCGCCAGGGCGTTAGCGATTCCAAGGCCGATGCCGCTCGTCGATCCGGTGACGAGCGCGGTTTTGCCGGCGAGCGGTGCTGTTGCGGATGAGGTCATGTGGGAAGTCCTGTGAGAGAAGAACGGGGGGCGGTTGACGCGAAGTTTGCCAGATGCGGACCACGGAGGGTGGCATGCATCGGCGGCTTTCAACGCACGCCGCCGATGCAATTGGCAAAAACCCCAAAACCAAGAACCTTAAACCAGCCCGGTCGTGTAATACACCGTGATCACGAAAAACACGGCCAGCGTCTTGATGATCGTCACGGCGAAGATGTCCCGATACGACTCGCGGTGCGTCAAGCCGGTCACCGCCAGCAGCGTGATCACCGCGCCGTTATGCGGCAGTGTGTCCATGCCGCCGCTCGCCATGGCGACCACGCGATGCAGCACCTCCATTGGAATGTGCGCCGCTTGTGCGCCCTTGATGAACGTGTCGGACATGGCAGCCAGCGCGATGCTCATGCCGCCCGACGCCGAGCCTGTGATACCCGCCAGCGAACTCACCGACACCGCCGCATTCACGAGCGGATTCGGGATGCTCTTGAGCGCATCGCTGACCACGATAAACCCCGGCAACGCCGCGATCACACCACCGAAACCGTACTCGGACGCGGTGTTCAACGAGGCGAGCAACGCACCGCCGACCGCCGCTTTCGTTCCTACCGCAAAGCGTTCGCGTACGCGTCCGAACGCCGTCAATACGACCAGCAGGATGCCGAGCAGCAGCGCGCCTTCCACAGCCCAGATCGCGACAACCGACTTGATCGGCGTGACAACCGGCGCGTGAATGCCCGGCAGCACATTGGCGGCCACCGTATAAGTATCGCCGTACCAGAGCGGGATCATCTTGGTCAGCACGAAGTTCGCGACGCCCACCAGCACCAGCGGTGCGACCGCGAGCAACGGATTCGGCAAATGCGTGCTTTCCACGCGCTCCGGCTCGTTCACGAGCGACGTGCCGTAGCCTTCACCCGTTGCCATGACTGAACGGCGGCGCCACTCGAGGAAGGACAACCCGACCACGACGATAAACAGCGAGCCAATGGTGCCGAGCCACGGAGCGGCCCAACCGGTGGTCTTGAAGAAAGTAGTGGGAATAATGTTCTGGATCTGCGGCGTGCCGGGCAGCGAATCCATGGTGAAGGAAAACGCACCGAGCGCAATGGCGCCGGGCATCAGCCGCTTCGGGATATTGCTCTGCCGGTACATTTCGGCTGCGAACGGATAGACCGCGAACACGACCACGAACAGCGACACGCCGCCATAGGTGAGCAATGCGCACACCGCGACAATCACTGCATTGACGCGTGTCTTGCCGATGTACCGAATGGCGGCGGCAACGATCGATTCGGAGAAGCCCGACAATTCGACGACCTTGCCGAACACGGCGCCGAGCAGGAACACGGGGAAATACAGCTTCACGAAGCCGACCATCTTGTCCATGAAGATGCCGGAAAAGACGGGTGCGACGGCGGCGGGCTCGGTCAGCAGCACGGCGGCGAGCGCGGCGAGCGGGGCCACCAGGATCACGCTGTATCCGCGATACGCGGCCAGCATGAGAAACGCCAGGGCGGCGAGGACGATGATGAACGACATTAAGTCTCCGTTAGTTGTTGTGTGTCCGGGCGCAGCAGCAATAGCCGTCCGAAAATGGGTGCGCCCTTTATGCAGCATTCATGCCAAAGACCGGGAAGCGTTGCTGAGCAAGGAAAGGCGGTCTTTGCGGAGCGCATCAGCGTGAATAATGTCTACCAATCGAGACAACGCCGCGACACAAATTCGCCCGAACGGCCGGTCGCACAATGTTTTGCAACAGTCTTGCCGTGTTTCCACATTTAGAGATATTCTGTCTCTATATCGAGAAAATCTCACGAGACACTGGATGCACAACGACTGGACGCATGTCCCCGTCGATTACAGCGACGTTTTGCGTCGCGCGATGGATTCGCTTTTCAAGACCTTCGAGAATTTCAGCGAAGGCACGTTTATCGTCGACAAAGAAGCGCGGGTCGTCTGGATCAACAAACGCTACGCGGCACGCTTCGGGTTTTCGGACCCGCAAGAGGCGATCGGCCGCGATTGCGAATCGGTGATTCCGAATAGCCTGATGCGCGAAGTCGTGACAACGGGCAAGCCTATCCTGCTTGATCTGCTGGAAACGGATCGCGAGCCGCTGGTCGTCACGCGCCTGCCGCTGAAGGACGACTTCGGCCAGACGGTTGGAGCAATTGGCTTCGCGCTCTTCGACGAAATGAAAGCGCTCACACCACTCTTTTCGCACTACTCGCGTGTGCAGCAGGAGCTGATCGCGACACGGCAATCGCTCGCGCAGGCGCGGCGTGCCAAATATACGTTCGCGAGTTTCGTGGGGACGAGCGCTGCGAGCCTCGATGTCAAACGCCAGGCGCGGCGCGCGGCGCAAGTCGATTCGCCTGTGCTGCTGTCCGGAGAAACGGGCACGGGCAAGGAGTTGCTGGCGCACGCGATTCACGGCGCTTCCACGCGCGCCGCACGGCCGCTCGTGAGTGTGAACGTCGCGGCGATTCCGGACACCTTGCTGGAAGTGGAGTTTTTCGGCGCGGCGGCGGGTGCGTACACGGGCGCGGATCGCAAAGGCCGCGTAGGCAAGTTCGAACTGGCCGATGGCGGCACGCTCTTCCTCGATGAAATCGGCGACATGCCGCTCGTGCTGCAGGGCAAGTTGCTGCGCGTGTTGCAAGAGAAAGAGTTCGAGCCACTGGGGTCGAACCGGATCGTGCGCACGGATGTGCGGATCATCGCGGCGACATCGGCGGATTTGCCGGCGCTTGTCGCCAGCGGCCGGTTTCGCGCGGACTTGTTTTATCGGCTGAACGTGCTGTCCATTCACGCGCCGCCGTTGCGCGAGCGGGCGGGGGATATCGAGGCGCTGGTGTACGCCATGCTTGAGGAGCTTTCCGCCGATGCCCGCCCGCGTCACGCCGGCCAGTTCGTGCTCCATGACGACGCGCTACGCCTGCTCGCCGCGTATTCGTGGCCCGGCAACGTGCGCGAGTTGCGCAACGTGCTGGAGCGCGCGGTGATGTTGTCGGATAGCGAACATATAGATGCCCACGCGCTCGGCGCCTTCATGGGCGCGGCGAGCGCCGTGTCGTCGCCGGAACCCGCGGACGTGGCGGAGGAATCCGACCCAACGTCTTACGCCGAGGCCATGACGGGCTTCGAAAAGCGTTTCCTCACGGAAGCCCTTCGTGCAAGCGGCGGCCGCGTGGCTGAGGCGGCGCAGCGGATTGGCATTGGCCGGGCGACGATGTACAAGAAGATCGTCGCGCTAGACATAGACGTTTGAACCAAGGAAGACATGAGCAAAGACACGAACAAGACGGTGTTATCCCGCGAGCACGAGGCGCTTGCGATTGACCAGTTGCAGCGGCTGGCGCAAGAACGTTTCGACGCCCGGCTCGGGCAGTTCGAGGCGAAGGAATGGCTTGACGAGTTATCGAAAATTATTGGCGCGCATTTCTACAACCAGGCACTCGCCGATGTAAAAGCGAAAATCGACGCCCGCGTCGAGATGATCGACAGCGACATTTGGGGCCTTCAGAAGTAGCGCGAAAGCATCCTGAGAGCGCACGCTCAGCGCTGCAATGAGGCAAGCCGAAAGCTCCACGTGGCATACTTGCGCAATCAATAAAAACAGCGTTAAAAGGGGTTCCGGATGAAGATTTCCAGCGTACGAGCATCGCGTTTTCTGGCCCTGTTGCCGCTTGCGGTTGCGGTGTTGGTGTTGTCTGCGTGCAGCAGCGCGCCGCCGCTCTTTTCATCCGATGGCCGCCCGACCAACATGATCCAGTGCCCGGCTAACGGCGGCTGGAGTAATTGCCAGGAAAATGCCCGCGCGTTGTGCGCCGGCAGTTATGACGTCCTCGATCAAAGCAGCGACAACGGCCAGAACAGCCTCTTGATCGCGTGCAAGGCGAAGTAACGCCGGGCTTTGTTCAACTGAGCTTTAAACCGGGTGCGCGGGCAGGTTGAGCAACAGGCGTATCAGGTCGACCTGACGGTTTGTTGCCGTCTTCTGATAGATCGCCTGCAACTGCTTGCGCACGGTGTCGTGCTGCACGCCGGTTTGGTGGGCTATCTCCTTGGGCGTTCGCCCTTCAGCGATATGACAGGCCACGCGGCACTCCGCCGGCGTCAGGTCGAACGCGGTCGCAAGCAGATCCAGATCAACTATAGGCGGTGAATACGGGTGATAGAACGTGAGCAGCGCGGCGTGCCCGTGGCTCACCGCAACCGGGTGATAAAACACGTACAGCGCGTCTTGACCCGCAGGCTCCGCGTGGGGTTCTTCTGTCAGCCGAAGCATCCTATACGCCGGCGTTGCGTCTGCCGCCGCAAGGCATTCGTCCAGAATCTGGCGTTGTACAGCGGCTTGCAGTTCAAGCATGCCGTCTACAACTTGAACCAACTTGGTACGCGTGAGCATCCGCGTGGTTGCGTCATTAACGCGGAGCACCGTCCCGTTCAATTCGACGAGCATGGCGGGTTGACGCCATTCGTCGAGAAAGGGAATGCGGGCGAAAAGCTCGGGCGTCGCGAAATAACGCGCGCCCTGAAGTTGTGCAGCGCGTGAAAGATGCGGCATCAAGCGATCGAGCCAGCGCGGCTCGGACTGGATAACAGCCTCCCCCTCCGATGCAAACTCGCAAGCCAGCGTGATCAGCAATTCGCCAGTCTCAAGGATCGGCCGGCTTAAAACATGTCCTGGTGCGCTTATATTCAAGGAATCAGCACCTTTCTGATCGGATTCAAGGCGCGCAAACGATTCAATTGGACTTTTCGTAATTTCCGTCGATGAATTTCTGAAAATGTCGTAATAATTTGTATTTTCTTGATATCCGAAACTTTCGGAATACAAATTAGCAGGCTGCTTATTGCTGACGGTTATCCAGACTGCGCGAGCGCCAATCAAGCTGGCGATCGCAGTACAAACGGCATGCCATCCGCGAGGACGTGCGAGCGTTTCATATATGACGTTGACAGCCTGGTCGTATTGGTCGCTTTCAAAAAGCATCCATTTTCTCCTGTCATGCGGATAATTTGCCGATCCGAAATGCCGGCTTATTGCATTTTTACTGTTCCGCATTTGCGGAATATACAACCCCCGCGTGCTTCGATACTCTGCAGGAAGTCCTTCGAGCGCTTATGCTGCCTTCCTCTGGCGGTGCGTTCCGCGCATTGCGCGAACCGAGAGCACCCAGTTTGTTCCAGTTGTGACACCGAAAACGGTTATCTGTTCCGCGTGTTGCTTCGAACTCGTTCTATCAAAAGTAAAAATAACCTACCTTGGAGTAGTGAATGAATCATCGTCAAATCGAAACGGATATTCTCCATCTGGAGCAGGTAATCGGAAGAATTTCCACCGATGACCGCATCCCCTTGTCCTATTGGCGTAACCGGGTTGATTTGGTCGCATCCAGTGCGCTTGTTCCAGCGCAGCAATCACGCATGCAGCGAATCAACGACCGGCTCGAGCGGCTTGAAGCCAGCGTGGGATTAAACTGCGCGATGGCTTAAGGTTTCCTTAAGGATTCGATGTATTGATTTCCAATTTTGTGTCACGGAGTTACAACCCGCGGTAAATCTTCCCTTGGAGTCCCATTTCCGGCGTGCTTAAATGATGCGCTGAGAAAATGCGTACAAAGAGGGATATTCAATGTCCGACGCGGGATTCAGCGCCACGCGCCTTGAGCGCACTCGTACCGCAATGCAGCAGTTCGTCGAGAATGGCGACGTTGCCGGCTGCGTCACCCTGGTCTGGCGGCATGCCGAAATAGCCCGGGTCGACACGTTGGGTCACAGCGACAGCGAAACCCTCACGCCCATGACGCGCGACACGCTGTTTCGCATTGCTTCCATGACGAAACCCGTGACGAGCGTCGCTGCCTTGATGCTGGTGGAAGAAGGCCTTATCGCGCTCGACGACCCCTTGGCGCGCTGGTTGCCCGAACTGGCCAACCCCAAGGTGCTCGCCGATCCCACCGCGCCGCTCGACCATACCGAACCCGCCCGCGCACCCATTACCTTGCTCGATCTGCTCACGCATCGCGCCGGATTTGCGTATCACTTCACCGCATTTGGCGCGTTAGCCGACGCCTACGGGAACATCTTCAACGGCGTCGATGCATCGGTCGATCCCGGCGCATGGCTTCAGCGCGTAGCCGAGTTGCCCTTGATGTTCCAGCCCGGCACGCGCTGGCACTACGGCATCTCCACCGATGTCCTCGGCGCGCTGATCCAGCGCATCAGCGGTATGTCGCTTGCAGCGTTCTTCCGCACGCGCATCTTCGAGCCATTGGGAATGACGGACACCGGCTTTGTGGTGCCGCCTGAAAAACTCGGGCGTTTGTCGGTGGCCTACGCTGTCGATCCCGCTACGCGGCAACGCGTGGTGGAAGATCATCCGGCATCGAGCCGCTTTGCCAAACCCGGGCGTTTTCAGAACGGCGGCGGCGGTCTTGTTTCCACTGCCGACGACTATCTGCGTTTTGCGCGCCTGCTGCTTGGCCGCGGCCGTCTGCAAGGCGACGCCAATGAACGCGCGCGCGGTCCGCGCCTGCTGTCGCATCGGTCCGTCGACCTCATGCGCACGAATTTTCTATCGCGTGATCAGCGCCGCATTCCGGCGTTCGGTCAGATTGTGTGGGGCGGCCAGGGGTTTGGATTGGGCTTGGCCATCGTGGACGATCCAGCACAACAACGCACGCTCGGGTATCGTTCTGCAGGGTCGTTCGGCTGGCCAGGCGCGCTCGGCACGAGCTGGTTCGCCGATCCGGTCGAAAACATGATCGGCATCATGCTGATCCAGCGACGCAGCGTAGAACCCTTCCCGATGGCAGCCGTGTTCGAACGCCATCTGTACGACGCTATCGACGACTAAGTGGTGACGAGTAAGAACCGATGACTGGCGTCACGATGCCATATCCAATTCGGGCGCATGCCGAACCCAGAGAGCAGCTTATGGCCACCTACAAGCAACTGACCGCACAACTCGAAAAACTGCATAAGGAAGTTGCGATTGCACAGCAGAAGGAAATTGCTGCTGTGATTGAGGATATCAAGCGCAAGATCGTCGACTACGACCTGACCGCCGAAGAGCTGGGCTTTTCAGCGAGGCGCGGCAGGTCGGTCAAGAAGGCGCCACTGCCGCCGAAGTATCGCGATCCGAAGACCGGTGAGACATGGAGTGGGCGCGGACGCCCACCCGGATGGCTGGCAGGGCGTAACAAGGAACGCTTCCTCATTGGTGCTTGATTGATACATGAGCACCTCACGCGTGAGCGTCGAAAAGGTTCGCGTGTGATGCGTTCAATGCAGTGTCTCTCGCAACAACGTCACGTCGTAGCCGAGCGTGCGTGCACGATTGACCAATGCCGTGCGTTGCTCAGCCGATGGCTTCGCTTCACGCGTCAGGATCCACAAGTACCTGCCGCTCGGTTCGCCGACGATGGACCACGTGTAGTCATCGGCGTGATCGAGTATCCAATAATCGCCAACGTAGAACGGTCCGAAGAACGACACCTTGAGCTTCGCGTTGTTCGTTTCCGGCACTATCTTTGCCTTCCCTTCGGCCGACCTGGATGCTCCATTCACTCCGCCATTGCGAGATGAATTGATGATGGAGACCAGCCCGTCATCGCGTTTCGCATAGTTCGCCGTGACTGCTTCGCAGCCGCGTTCGAAGCGGTTCTCATAGCGTGCAAATTCGTACCATTGGCCCAGGTAACGATCAAGATCTACCGGCTTCGCAGGCTCGGGCACGCGCGCGTTGCCGCTCTTGTTGCTGCCGCCCATTGTGCATGCGGCCAGCAGGCCCAGTCCGCCGATCACCAGCAAAGCCGTTGTGCCAATGGTGACGGATCGTTTGAATTTCATGATGGTCCTCGTTGTGTTTAAGCGATACGCGTCGCTGTATGAGCAAGCTTCATTCCGTTGCTTCGGGTCCCGCATAGCCTCACCTATAGCGTGGTGAAGTCATCGAAATGCGCTGACAGCAAGCACCTAAAGCTCATCCGCAGTCGTATCTACTGTTTTAACAACAGGTCGCAACTCATTGATAGAGAACACTTTAACGTGGCGCATGCATCACGACGCAAGACTCACTCAAAGCTCTTCATGTGCTTTCTCAACATCGCCGGATCACCCTCCCGGATAACCTCACCTATAGCGCTACTCACTTCACGCTTACGCGAGCGAAGCGTCGAGTCTGTATCGTGTATCACCCACATGAAGGGCAATGAAGATCTCAACGCGACGTAGGAGAGAAGCCGTGAAAGCCTTATAGATAAAGGCTCACAGCAGTATACTTCAAGCACTTGCTGAAGCCCGGTCAGCTCTTTGATCTAGTTAGCGATACTTGTAAATAGCCTTAAGCGTGAGTTTTTGTCAGGTCATGCAACTCACCTCGCGCGGCTCCCGAAATCGCTCACCTTTAAGAAGTTCACTCTGCGGCAAGCGGATTCAGCCGCTATGCTCTTGGCCTTGTTCACTTGGTTCCGCTGCTCATGTCGTTGCTGGTCTCGTCGCTTTTCGCCCCGCTTCTGAGAATCATTCTTCCTGTGTTCGCGCTGATCTTCGCGGGTTATGCGTGTCGCAAGACCAATCGGCTGGGGCCGAATGCGTCGTCAGAGCTGAATCGATTCGTGGTCTATCTGGCGTTGCCCGCGCTGCTCTTCGACATCATGGCGACCACGCCATGGCATACGCTCAATCAACCCGCGTTCATAGCCGTGTTCGGCCTTGGTGCGGGCGGGATATTCCTGCTGACCGTGCTGATTCGATTAAAGCAGTCGCGTGATCTCGCCGATGCCAGCCTCGACGGTCTCAACGCCGCGTATCCGAACGCGGGGTTCATCGGCTTGCCGTTATGCATGCTTGCCTTCGGTCACGCGAGCCTTGCGCCCGCAGTGATTGCGACGATCATGACCGTGTGCGTGCTGTTCGCCGTAGCTATTGTGTTGATCGAACTGGGTCTGCAGACAGAGAAGAATCTTGTCGCCACGCTTGGCAAAGTGGTCAGGTCGCTAATCACGAATCCGTTGTTGTTCGCGCCGTTCGCGGGCTGGCTATGCAGCGGAGCGGGACTCACTATTTCGGGCGGCGCGGACACGTTTCTCAAGTTGCTGGGGGCAGCGGCAAGTCCGTGCGCACTCGTTGCGCTCGGGCTTTTCCTCGGCGAGAAGTCAGAAGGCGGCGCGGCGAAAACCACCACGATGCTGGTCTTGGCCAAGCTCATTGCGCAACCACTGCTGACGTGGTGGCTGGCGTTTCATGTGTTCGCGCTGCCGGTGTTGTGGGCGAAGACCGCCGTCGTGCTCAGCGCGTTACCCACGGGGACGGGGCCGTTCATGCTGGCGGAGTTTTATCGGCGGGAAGCGGCGGTGACGTCCAGCACCATTTTGTTTTCCACGATCATCTCGCTGGTCACGGTCACGGTGTGCCTTGCCGCGTTGAGCTGATAGCGGCCATTGAAGGAACCGGTCTTGTCGCGTTATGTTTAATATTTTGAACATAACGGCTGCTTACGCCGTTTGCGTTCTTTATATTGAACATTAAACCGCGCGCCGATAGTGACGCAGCGAATTTCCTACGGACTCTTTCGATAGATAACGCGGCGTCAGCAACTCAGTCCGCCGCGTTCCTCTTCCCCTCGATAACTTCCAGGTCGCCCTTATTGCGTACTGACGCGCACGCCGTTCGCTTGGGTCACGGCCGTATCCGTATCCGCATCCGTACCCGACGTAACGCGTTCAAACCGCGCGGTTTGATACGGCAGCAACTGGGGATAACTTTCCGTATGGATCGCGTCGAACTCACCGCTCTTTTGCGCGGCGATCAGTTCGGCTTTCACCTCGGCCCGCGTCCTCGGCGCGTAGACGCTTTGCTGAGCGACGTCGGTGGATTGGGCAAACACCGGTGCCGATGAGACCAGCACGGCGGCAAACAAACTTCCGATAAGCGCGCGTTTCATGATTAACCCTTCACGGTTTGAGACGGCGCGTTTCACGCCATCGATGTGAAGCAGTCTATTCACATCACTATCGATGACCAATGTCGATTGGGAAAACATATTGTTGTGCGTCGCGCATGAATGTGACGTTTTGTGTCGGCGCGCGAAAATGGTTGCCCGTTTATTTTGGACGCAGCACTTCAATCATTGCGCTTTCGGTAAAGATCAATTCACTACACTGCCATTTTTCTGCATTCGCTTAATCGATATTCTCGGTTCACCGATCCAGTTCGATCGTTGCCAACTCACCGAGGTGTCTCATGAAACGCATGCTTTCCATCTTCGCTGCTGTCGCTTTGTTCGCTGTGGCAGGCGCTGCCAGCGCTGCCACTAACGCCAATTCGCAGTCGTCGACGTGCCAAGGCCCGCCGTCGCAATGCAATGTGTTTTTCGGTCAATAATTTTTGACCCGGCGGCGGCGATAGCCGCGCTCTTGCCGCCTTTCGCCACGCCTAGCCTTATTCCGCCAAGCATCGAGGCGGTTTAGTGCTAATTATTAAACATCTACAAAGTTGTCCACAGTTTCTGTGGACAACTTTGTGGAAATCATCTCGAAAATGGCTTGTAACGGGCCTGTGGCCCGGTGTGCGACTGAAACGCTCATCGTGAGGCAGAGCACGCTACGAAATGTGCACCGCCCGATCGCGGTCCAGGCGTCAATCCGACCGATTTCGGATAGTCATCACCTTGGGTGACCGCCTATGATGGGCCGGCTGGCACACGTCATCTACGTCACCTTCGTGCATGCAGTTCATCTGCCAGCTTCTTTCAGTCACCGGGACAAGCCATGACCTACAAGATTGCGGTTGTTGTTGGCAGCATTCGCCGAGATTCATTCAACAAGCAGCTTGCACACGCGGTAACGTCGCTTGCGCCGCCGGATTTTTCGTTCGAGTTCCTGGATATCGCGGGCTTGCCGCTCTATAGCCAGGACTACGACAGCGACTTTCCCGAAGCCGCCCGAACCTTCAAGCAAAAGATTTCGGCGGCGAATGGCTTGCTGTTCGTCACGCCGGAATACAACCGCTCGATTCCCGGCGTGCTGAAGAATGCGCTGGACTGGGGTTCGCGGCCGTGGGGTCACAGCGCGTGGGCCAACAAGCCGGGCGCGGTGCTGGGCACGTCGCCGGGCGCGACTGGTACGGCGCTCGCGCAGGCGCACCTGCGCAATGTGCTCGCTTACCTCGATGTGCCGCTCATGGGTCATCCGGAGATGTTCGTCAAACACGATGCAAACCGTATTGATGCCAGCGGCACGATCGTGAGCGAAGACACGCGCAAGTTCCTGCAGAATTTCGTCGATAAATACGTCGCGTGGGTTCAGCGCCTTGCGACGGTTTAGGCTGTAAAACCCAATCGCAAAACGACCACGGCCCGCTTTAGCGGGCCGTGGTCGTTTCAACGCGGTGATCAGCGCCCGCTACAGGTGGTGATGCCCCGTCACGCGCTCCCAGCCGTGACGTACCGCGAGCTTGAAGCGCTCCCATGTGGGCGCGCCGCCCAAACCGCGGCCTTCCCAGTCGTGCCGGAGTTCGGTTTCCATCGTATCGTCCCAGTTGCGGCGGTGGAAACGCTCGTCGCTGGCGGCTGAGGCGCCGTATTTATACGCTTCTTCGTACTCTTCATAACTTGCGCCCGTCGCCGCGTACTTCGACTCGTAGTCGCTGCGGAACTCGTCTTCGTACTCCATGTATTCGTCCGGCATCGTGCTTCGGGCGCCCGGACGCGTCCCGAGCGAAGAGTCCCCAGTCTGGCTCAGCGTGCCCGGAACCGGCGAGCCCGTCGCGCTCATGGCGTCAGTGCCACCCACGCTACCCACGCGCGACGCTGTTTCGGTTTCATCCAGCGGATCGAGCGGATCGACGGCGCGCCAGCCTTGCGCCGACGCGCCGCCGCTCAGCGGTTCGCTTGCAACCGGACGTACGCCTTCAGCCGGAGCCGGTGTAACCGCGCCACCGGCCAGCGGTTCATCTAACGACGACGCAGCAGAGGAAGCCGAGCGCCGCACAGTTTCGTTCGTATCCTGCCAGACGGTGCCGCTGGTCATCGGATCGCCGCCTGTTGCGCGATAGGTCGAATCGCTGCCGCCGGCGAAGACATCGCGGGCAACCGGGCTAATTGGGTCAAGCGGCTGCACAGCCGGATCGTCACGGTCCGCGTGGGGATAAGCGCGTGCCCGGTTGGCGTCGGCGCGTGCAGCGCCAATCGGATCTCCTGGCGGATTCACCGGCGCGCGTCCAGGCACGGCGCTGCCCGTCCCGAGGCCGAGTTCGTCGAGCAAGGAATGATCGCGGTCATCGCCTGCGGCGGCGGTCGTGCGTCCGTGATTCAGCGTGCCCCAGCTTGCTGCACGTTCGTCAATATCAATTGCGCCTTGCTCTGCCAGCGTCTGGCGGGCTGCGTCGGCGAGCGCCTCGGTTGCCGTATCGACGGCCACCAGCACTCCGCCGCGCCGGACGGCTTCGGAGTAATGCGCTACTTCGGGCGGCTGATCCCGGCCTCCGAACAGCATCGAAAAGAAGCGTTCGATATTCGCCAGCACGCCGCTGGTTTCAGGTGGCTGGCCGGCTGCGAGGGCGGGGTCATCGTCGGGTGAGGAAGGCTGGGGTGCAGCCTGAAGCTCGATATCAGAGCGGGCAAAACCCGACGCAACCAGTGCGCTGCGCGCCACTTCGGCCTGGTCGTAGGTATCGAAGATACCAATAACTGTGTGTCGCATGGCTGCCTCCTGGCGGCATGTCATCAATCGCGACGGATCAAAAAGACTCGTCGCAAATCTAGTTTAGGTCGCAACTCACGTGTTATCTCGCAACTCGCGTGCCGGGTCGTGGACGTGCGCGCCGCGACGCCATCTCCAGCGCAAGACGATCCCGCCCGATGTCTCTCGGCGAGCGGATGTTTTTACAAAGCGTGTGGAAAAGGCGCTCGGCTCAGTGCTGTGGCTCAGTGCTGCGCTTCGCCGTGTTCGCGGTTGTCCGCGCGTGCGCTGAGATCTTCGCGAATGGCTTGCAGAAGCGAATCGAGCAAGGCGATATCGAACGGTTTGGACAGCACGCGCGCATCGACCTCACGCGCCCGGTCCAGTTCTTCGGCATAGCCCGTCACCAGGATCACGGGCACGCGCGGCGTCCAGCTTTGCAGGATCTCCGCCAGGTCGATGCCGTTCAGCTTGCCCGGCATGTGGATATCGGAGAGCACGACGTCGAACGGCAGCGCACCGTCATTGGCCACGTCGCGACGGGCCGCATCCAGCATGGCGATCGCGCCGTCCGCGTTGAAGACGTGGGTGACGTTGTGATTCATCATCGACAACAACGCTTCTGTGCCTGCAGCCACTTCTTCGTTGTCTTCCACCAGCAGCACGCGCAAGCCGTGCGCTTCGCCGGCCGCGGCGGTGTCGTGTTGCGCTTCGTGGGGTTCCGCTACGGCTGCACTCGCGCGCGGCAAATAAAGACGCACCGACGTTCCCGCGCCCACCGCGCTGTCAATGGTCGCCACGCCGCCCGCGCGCTCGCAGAACGCGAACACTTGCGGCAGGCCCAGCCCGGTACCCATGCCTTTGGGCTTGGTGGTGAACAACGGTTCGAACGCGCGGCCGAGGACTTCGGGACCCATGCCCCCGCCCGTGTCCTCCAGCGTCAACTGCACGAATTCGCCGATGATCGGAAAACCGTCCTCGTGGCGAAAGTGCACGTTGTCGGCGCGGACCGAGAAGGTGCCGCCGCTCGGCATGGCGTCGCGGGCGTTCACGGCCACGTTGATGAGCGCAAGCTCCAGTTCGGCGGCATCGACGCGAACTGGCCATACGTCGTCACTCGCTTCGAGATTCAGCGCGACTTTTGCGCCCAGCGACGCCTTCAGCAGTTCGCGGCAAGCCGGCAGCCACCTGCCGATTGCAATGGTCTCATTGCGCAGCGGTTGCTTACGGGCAACGCCCAGCAACTGGCGCGTCAGCGACTGACCGCTCTTAAGCGCGCGTTCCATGGCCGACAATTCGCGGTCCAGCCCGGCAGCGCCGCGTCGCCGGACAATCTGGACGTTTGTTGAGAGGATCATCAGCAGGTTGTTGAAATCATGCGCGACGCTGCCGACCAGATTACCCAGCGCTTCCATCTTGCGCGCCTGCCGGTAAGCCGATTCGATCGAACGGCGCATGGACGCTTCCGCTTGCCAGCGCTCCCAGGCGTCTTCTTCATTCGCGAGGCGGCGCAGGGACAACCAGATCACGCCCCAGAGCACGACGCATGGCGCGAACAAGGACAGGATCAGCACGCTGACACGCCGATACCACGCAGCCCAGATGGTTGCGACAGGATATCCGCTGGATACATACACGGGATAATTCCCCACCTTGCGATACGCCACGATCTTCATTTCATTGTCGAGCCCTGAGCGCATTCGCAGGATGCCGTTCCGCTGTCCCGCCGCATACGCCTCGCGCAACGGCGAACTGGCGACAAGTTCCATGCGGTCGGGCGGCCGCGCGGGATACCAGGCGAGCACCGCGCCGTCCGCACGCGTGAGGCCGAGCGATACGGTGGAGTGTTGGCCGAGCAATTCGGCGTAGAACGCACCAAAGTAACTCGGGCGGAGCGCGATGGTCACAATGCCGGCGAAGCGGCCATCCGAGTTCTTGCGCGGCACAGCCGTGTTGAACACGGTCTCGCCGGCCACCTTCCCGACCATCACGCGGGAGACGTTTTCAAACATCTTGTGGTCGCGAATGCCGACGAAGTCGTCGCGGGTTGCAATCGATACATCCGGCGAGGGGAAAATGCGGCTCGTGGCAATCAGGCGCCCATCCGCGCCAATGATGCTCACCGACGCTACTTGCGGATAACCGCCGCCCATTGCCACGAGTTTGTCGTGAATGGAGCGTTCTTCGAGGCGCAAAGTGTTGTCGTCCACGCCGCTGATCAGGTCGATCACGCGGGCGTTGAGCGTCTCGTTCATGTCGAAGACTTTCAGCGCGTGTTCTTCGGCCACATGCGCGTTGCGATCAACCACCTCGGCGGCATCGGCTTCCTGCGCCTTCAGATCGCTCCACGACATGGCCGCCACATACAGGCAGGGCAAGACAATGGCGGCGATCAGAAGGACCCGGAGGGTCATGCGCTGGGCGGCGAAGTTACGCTCCGGCACCACGGGAAAAGGCGGCTCGTCCTGCCAATGGTCAGCGCCTGGTTCCTCACGTTGCGGCGTCATGGTGAGTCGTCGTCCCGATGTGAATAACTGAGCGCGGCATTTCGCGGCATGTTTTTTTGCAACGGTGAAAGGCAGCGAATGCTGTGCGCGAACTCCGCGCATTTTAGCCGCTCGTTTGTCGCTCGCTTGTTTATTGCCCGTTTATCGCCCGCGCTCGGGAAAGAAAATGCGTGCATAAATCGTGCCTTTCAACCGATGAATCGATGTTCTGCGAAACCACACGGTATCGACGTTTAAACGACAGGATTTGAGGCGAGGTGATGTCCCGAGCGCGCGAGGGCGAGTGGTAAAAAGCGGCGGATCGCGTAAAGTTGGTGAGGAATATCAAGCAGCGCCGCCACGGTCGGCCAATGTTTGTACGAAGATTGAACCCGGCGGAGGGTGCGCGGCAAGCGCGTTGAAAGCGCGGGATAGGGCCATCTCAGGGCAACACTTCACAAACTTGATATACTTTTCGCCGCTTCCGGCACGGCTGCACGCCGTCTGAAGCCGGTTTGCGCCGAGCTTGCATTCAGCTTCAAAGCATGTTTCATGAAGCCGGATGCCCGGCGCCCGATCTAACACTGCTGCCCTTGGGGGCGCCACAGCGGAGTCCGTCTTGGCCGTTTCCAATCTTATCGCCGACGATCCTGCTCCCGACGTTGCCAAGGTAACGTCGGGTAGTTCGTTCTATCTCGCCATGCGCATCCTGCCGGCTGCGCAGCGCGACGCCATGTATCAGGTCTACGCGTTCTGTCGCGCGGTTGACGACATTGCCGACGGCACGCTGCCGCGCGGCGAACGCGCCGCGGCGCTCGAACAATGGCGCGCGGACATAGACGATTGCTACGCCGGCAAGCCGCGCAGGTCGCTGGCTGCGTTGACGCAACATATCCACGCCTTTCATCTTTCGCGCGATGACTTCATTGCCGTGATCGACGGCATGGCCATGGACGCCGCCGAAGACATCGTCGCGCCCGACGAAGCCACGCTCGACCTGTATTGCGACCGCGTGGCGAGCGCGGTCGGACGGTTATCGGTGAGGATATTCGGGATGCACGAAGATGCCGGACGGCGTCTTGCGCACCACCTCGGCCGTGCGCTGCAACTCACGAACATTCTTCGCGACATCGATGAAGATGCCGGCATTGGACGCGTTTATCTGCCACGAGAACTGCTGTCCCGCGAAGGTATTTCCACGACCGACATCGCGTCCATAGTCAACGATGCCCGCTTGCCGCGCGTCTGCCTGACGCTTGCCGATCGCGCGCGGACCCACTATGCGCAATCCGACGCGATCATGGCGACCGCGCCGCGTGCTCAGGTGCGGGCGCCGCGCATCATGTCGGGTGCGTATCGGTGTGTGCTTGAAGCGAACTTGAAGCGCGGCTTCGATCTCCCGCGCAACCACATCCGCACGCCGCGTTCGCGGCTGTTGTGGATCGTCGCGCGACATATTTTCTGATGTCGCGTCTCGTTCATGTGATTGGCGCCGGGTTATCGGGACTCGCCGCCGCAGTCCAGTTGCAGCGCCGTGGAGCGCGCGTGATGCTGCACGAAGCCGCGCCGCACGCGGGCGGCCGCTGCCGTTCTTACTTCGATATCAAACTCAACGCCACCATCGATAACGGCAACCATCTGGTGCTGTCGGGCAACCACGCCACGCTGAGCTATGCCAAGGCGATTGGCGCGGTCGACGAACTCGTTGGCCCGACCCAGCCCGAGTTTCCGTTCATGGATTTGCGCAGCGGCGCGCGCTGGACCGTGAAGCTTTCGCCGGGCCGCATGCCGGGCTGGATCTTCGATTCCGCCGCGCGTGTTCCGGGCACCATGCCCTCGGATTATTTGTCGTTGCTGCCGCTGCTGTTCGCCAAACCCGGCCGCACGATGCAGCAAACCATGCGCACGAACGGGCGCTTGTGGGACGCGCTGATCAGCCCGCTGTTCCTGGCCGTGCTGAATGTGGATCCGCGTGAAGGTAGCGCGGTGCTCGCCGGCAACGTGCTGAAGGAATCGCTGCTGCTGGGCGGTCAGGCGTGCCGGCCGCTGGTCGCGCGCAACGGGCTGGGCCATGCGTTCGTCGATCCCGCGTTGCGTCTGCTGCAATATGGCGGCGCGGAGATCAAGCTCGGGTCGCGGGTGCGTGAGATCGGGTTCTCCGGCACGGATTCGAAGACGCGTGTCACATCGCTTGATTTCGATGATGGCCGCGTGGACATCGGTATTCACGACGGCGTGGTACTTGGCGTGCCGCCGAACGTGGCACAGCAACTCGTGCCGGGCTTAACCGCGCCGAACGAATTCCGCGCCATCGTCAATGCGCATTTTGCTATTGATCCGCCGCTAGCCTTCGAGCCAATGACTGGTTTGCTGAACGGCACCGCCGAATGGCTGTTCGCGTTCGATGGACGTCTTTCGGTGACCATTAGCGGCGCGGATCATCTCCTCGATACCCCGCGCGAGGCGCTTGCCCACGGCATCTGGCAAGAGGTCGCGAAGGCGGCGCGCTTGCCGGTTGAGCGCATGCCGACGTGGCAAATTGTCACGGAAAAGCGTGCGACCTTTGCGGCCGTGCCGAGCCAGGAAAACCTCCGGCCGGGCACGCGCACGCGCTGGTCCAATCTGATGCTGGCCGGCGACTGGACGGCCAACGGGCTGCCCGCCACCATAGAAGGCTCGATCCGCTCCGGCCAGAAGGCTGCGGACCTGCTTATGAATCCCTCTATTGATTTCTCGGTGCAACGCTGATGAACGAAACTGTCCAGCCGCCCGGCCTCCAGCCGGTGACGGCGGCGGCGCTGGAAGCGTCGGTGGCGCGCGCTGCCGATGCCATTCTTGCCGACCAACATCCCGACGGCTACTGGCTCTACGAACTCGAAGCCGACGCCACTATTCCCGCCGAATACGTGCTGCTCGTGCATTACCTTGCCGAGACGCCGAATCTCGAACTCGAAGCGAAGATCGCGCGGTACTTGCGCAGGATCCAGCGGGCGGACGGCGGCTGGCCGCTGTTCACCGATGGCGCCATGGACATCAGCGCCACCGTGAAGACGTATTTCGCGCTGAAGATGATCGGCGATTTGCCTGAAGCCGAACATATGCAGCGGGCGCGCCGCGCGATTATTGCGGCTGGCGGCGCGGAAAAATCGAACGTGTTTACGCGGATTTTGCTGGCACTGTTCGGCGTGGTGTCGTGGCGCGCGGTGCCCATGATGCCCGTGGAAATCACGCTCTTGCCCGAGTGGTTTCCGTTCCATTTGTCGAAGGTGTCGTACTGGGCGCGGACCGTGATCGTGCCGCTGCTCGTGCTCAACGCAAAGCGGCCGCGCGCGCGAAATCCGAAGGGCGTGCGCATTGATGAACTGTTCTTCGATGCCCCCGTGAACGCCGGCATGGCCGCGCGTGCGCCGCATCAGCATCAGGGCTGGTTCGTGCTGTTCCGCTGCGTGGACGCCGTGCTGCGCGCCGCTGATCCGCTGTTCCCGCGTCATACGCGGCAACGCGCGATAGAAGCGGCCGTGAGTTTCGTCGATGAACGGCTGAATGGAGAAGATGGTCTCGGCGCGATTTTCCCCGCGATGGCCAACTCCGTGATGATGTACGACGTGCTCGGTTATCCGGAAGATCATCCGAACCGGGCGATTGCGCGCAAGTCGATTGAGAAGCTTTTGATCATCGATGAAGCGCCGGATGGCGAGGCTTATTGCCAGCCGTGTTTATCGCCGATATGGGACACGTCGCTCGTCGCGCACGCGTTGCTTGAAGCCGACACGCCCAAGGCGCGCGCTGCCGTTTCGCGTGGTCTGGACTGGCTCGTGCCGCTGCAGATTCTCGATGTACGCGGAGACTGGATCTCGCGCCGGCCGAACATCCGGCCTGGCGGCTGGGCGTTCCAATTTGCGAATCCGCACTATCCGGATGTGGACGATACCGCTGTGGTCGCTATGGCGATGGAACGCGCCGATCGTGAAAACGGTACCGCGTTGTACGGCGAAGCGATTGCGCGCGGGCGGGAATGGGTCGTCGGCATGCAGAGCAGCGACGGCGGGTGGGGCGCGTTCGAGCCTGAAAACACGCAGTATTACCTCAACAACATTCCTTTCTCCGATCACGGCGCGTTGCTCGATCCGCCTACTGTTGATGTGTCGGGGCGTTGTCTTTCGATGCTCGCGCAGTTGGGTGAGCTGCCGGCGACGAGTGAGCCGGCGAAACGCTCGCTCGACTATATTTTGCGCGGTCAGGAACGCGATGGAAGCTGGTACGGGCGTTGGGGGCTGAACTATATCTATGGGACGTGGACGGCGCTGTGCGCGTTGAATGCAGCGGGACTGCCTCTTACCGATAGCCGCATGCAACGCGCCGCGCAGTGGCTCATCAGCATTCAGAACGCCGATGGCGGTTGGGGTGAGGGCGGGGAGAGTTATAAGCTCGACTATCGCGGATATGAAGCGGCGCCGAGCACGGCATCGCAGACATCGTGGGCGTTGCTCGGGTTGATGGCGGCGGGGTTTGTCGATCATCCGGCCGTGGCGAAGGGCGTGCAGTACTTGCATGCCACGCAGCGTGAACATGGCTTGTGGGACGAGACGCGATTTACCGCGACTGGATTCCCGAGAGTGTTTTATCTGCGATACCACGGGTATAGAAAGTTCTTCCCGCTATGGGCGTTGGCGCGGTACAGGAACATGATGCGCGACGGTACGTCGCGCGTGACGGCGGGCATGTGAGTTCGCGGTCTGGGTCCGGTGTTGGCTCTGGTTCTGGCGGCTCTGGCTTCAGTTCTGGCGATGTGCGTTTGCCCGTTATTGCCGCGACGGGGATGGCGTTTGAAGCGCGTATCGCTCGCGGGCCTGGGGTGGAAGCGGTGTTCGCGGCGCGATCGGATTTGCTTGAACGTGCGATCAGCGAAGCGTTGGCGCGGGGGTGTTCCGGGATTATTAGCTTCGGGACGGCCGGAGGACTTTCGCCGGAGTTGGAGCCGGGGACAGTGATTATCGCGAGTTCTGTTTCGGGGCCGTTCGGTGTGCTTGATACTGATCCGGAATGGTCCGCACGGCTGTTTGCGGCTTTTGCCGGGACGCCGCTGGAAGCGCGGGCGGTTCGAGGGACGATGGCCGGTGTGAGCGCGCCTTTGACCGGCGAGCAGCAGAAGAGCTCGCTTTATCGGGCTACCGGGGCGTTGGCCGTGGATATGGAATCGCATATTGCCGGGGCGATTGCCACGGCGCGGGGATTACCGTTTGCAGTTTGTCGGGCGATTGTTGATCCGGCTTGGCGGAGTTTGCCGAGTGCTGCAACGGCCGGGCTGCGGGACGATGGGACTACGACGATTCTGCCGATATTGCGCGAGTTGCTGAAGGAGCCTTCGCAGTTGGGTGCGCTGTTGAAGATTGCTGGCGATGCGCGGGCGGCAAGGACTTCGTTGGTCCAGGCGCGACACGCTATGGGCGCGGCGGGGGCTTTGGGGGTTTAGGGTTTTAGGTTTTTGCCTTGGCCGATGCGCGGCTGAGTAGGGAGTTGCGGTCGGTAAGTCGGCGTGCGACCGCGTTTCGATCTTGTTTCAATCATCCATGCAGCGATAAGCCCTTGATGGCTTTATCGACTGCTTTCTTCGGGCCTCTCACGGCCAGTCCGACCAGATCGGGCGCATCAGCCGGCTCCTTTAGAAACACTTCCCGATTGGCTTCATCGTGGCCAGTGGAAAACATCGCGCGGACGTAGACGGCGCGGGTTAGTTCTCGTTCTATCGCTTGGCGGAAGGCGCGGAGGAGGCCGGAAGGGTCGGCCTGGTAAACCATGATGGGCTGGCCGAGGAGGCGGGCGTGGGTTCTGCCAGCGGCATCGATGTACGGTTCGCCCATTGCGTCAGGAGCCGCGCCCGCGATGCCGGTCGCGAGGAACGCGGTTACGTTGAGCTTCTGCCAGACGGCGAGGTCGTCGAGGATGATGATGGCTACTTTGGTGTCGAATTCCATGGGGGTGGGGAGTTAAGGGATGGGCACTTTGGGATGGTAGTTAAATTGATGGGCGGGTGGGGTGGGGCCGTGTCAGAAACGAATATCCTTCGATGAAGTGAAGATTTGAAGCTGTCAGCAAGCTGTTTGGCTGAATGACATTCGGCGGATGGGCGGTCCGACGCCTGCCACCGCAGTTCTCTAAAACGGCAGCAAGAGTAAAAAGCCGTCGCGCCATCCGCACGTTGAACGTAGCCGATTGCTGCTTACATTTCTACTCAGGTCATCGCACGCTATAAACTGATTTGTATTGCAGGACGCGTTTGGGAGCGCGAATTCGATAGGCTACGTCTTGCAAAATCGCATAGGTGCGGCTGGCGGCGTGCCATGATCGATTGAGTTGGCCATAAAACGACGGTCGCCTTGGTTGGTTCGAACGTCTGTCCCTCAGCCCGACGCGGACATTCACGCTCGACGGGTTCCAGGCCCAGCGAACGGCTGCGCACAAGAAAGTCTTGGATCCGAAGTCGACCCGGAACTGCCAGTTGGTCGACATCGGCGGATATCCCGTCTCGGCTGCGAAAGAGCCAGTCGTCATTGACAACGATCGCCCTTGGCGGACGGGCAGGATGCGAAACGGAAACCGCTGAGGATGGGCCTCAGCTGGCCGCGGTTATCCACAGGGGTATGCAAAATAGCATATCGGTGGTCTCCATTCTTCGCCCGTCGCGGAAAATTTCGCACCCAGTAGAGCGTTTCGATTTGACGTCTAAAGGCGGACAGACAAATCCGATCTGCTCCAATGCCCGCACTCATTGCGGCGCTTCCCGTTTCCGAAGCGCCGAAAGTGGCTCATGCTCGCGTCTCCAAAATACTGTACAAATGTACAGTACAGGAAGATACTGGGTCGAGAAGACGCAGAACTCGATGGAGCCCAGCATACCGTGGGCGTGCTGTCGGCATCCCGCCGGCTGCTGTTGATTTGAAATCGCAAGTCTGAGTCATCGTTTAATAAAGTACACTACGGCAGTCAGCGCGACGCCGACGAATTGTCTGCCGACTACTCCTAACGACCGCTATGACGCAATGAATAAAAGATTATTTCAACTACTGCGAAGAGAAGTTGACGTGGATGTGCGTTCGGATTGAGACACTAGGCAAGCTAAACTTACTAAATCTTAATCTGCATGCAGAAGATTTTTATATAGAATTTTTCAACGTCTTATTTGGCTATGCTCTAGTGAACACTAATGCAACGAGCCAGAATGCTGAGGCTATTGATTTGATTGATAGCGGAGAAAAACTCGTCGTGCAAGTGTCTGCGACCGCTACCAAAGTCAAGATTGAGTCGGCGCTTGGAAAAAACTTGTCTGTGTACAAGGGTCATAAATTTCAGTTTATCTCGATTGCGAAAGATGCTTCACACCTTAGAAAACTGACGTATGTAAACCCTCACAGTCTCGTGTTCTACCCGAAGCAGGACATTCACGACCTCGCATCTATCCTGAGTCATTTGTTGCATCTGACGACAGCACAACAGCATGATGTCTTTGAGTTCATCAAGAAGCAGCTAGGCAGCGATACGGATCAGGCAAGGGTTGAAAGTAATTTGGCCGAGATAATTAAAATTCTCGCGCAAGAAGACCTTTCTGCAACCGGTAGTAGTGTCCCATCGACGGGATTCAGCGTGGATGACAAGATCAATTTCAACAACTTAGCGACGGCCGCTAGCGTTGTCCAGGACTACGCTGTTTATCATCCCCGGATGAATGGCATCTATGCGGAGTTCGATAGGGCGGGGAAGAATCGAAGCATCTCGGTGATGCAAGCTCTCAAGTCGGAGTACCTGCGGCTGCGAAAGGACTACAAAGACGATGATCTTTTTTTTCGCATCATTGACGCATCGATGGATCGGGTGATTGAAAGCCCCCGGCGTCAGAATAGTTGTCGTGTTATCTGATTCTTATAGACATGGTCCGGGGGCGGTAAAATCAGGGTGAATGAAAACCTACTCAGCAGAAAGAAAAGAAGCGCTGGTGCGGCGCATGATGCCACCGGAAAACGCGCTGGTTTCGGCGCTGGCCAGAGAAACGGGGATTACCGAACAGACGTTGTACACGTGGCGCCGACAGGCGAAAGGACAAGGGTTGGCCGTGCCGGGCGATGGGAAGAATCCCGAAGCATGGTCTTCGGAGGACAAGTTTGCAGTAGTGCTGGAAACCGCGCCGCTCAATGCAGCGGAGCTGGCCGAGTATTGTCGTCGAAAGGGTCTTTATCCAGAACAGATATCCGCCTGGCGAGCCGCTTGCCGTTCGGCCAATGCGAATGCCACGGAGCAGGCACGCGAGCAGCGCCATCAGTCGAAGGACGACAAGAAGCGGATCCAGCAGCTCGAGAAGGAATTGCAGCGCAAGGAGAAGGCGCTGGCGGAAGCGGCTGCGCTGCTGATTCTGAGAAAAAAAGCCCAGGCGATCTGGGGAGACAAAGAGGACGATTAATCAACGTCCCGGATCGCCTGTTATGTGTATCGTTGATACGCGAGGCGGCGCAGTCAGGCTGCCGGCTGGAGAAGGCTTGCGACGAGCTGGGCCTGAGCCTGCGCACGTTCCAGCGCTGGGTGGGTGACGGTGACGCGGTGCACGCCGATGGCCGTACCACGACCGAACGGCCGCCGCCGGGTAACCAGCTGAGTGAGGCCGAACGGCAACAGATTCTTGAGGTAGCCAATAGTGCGGAGTTTGCCAGCTTGCCGCCCAGCCAGATCGTGCCAAGCCTGGCGGATCGCGGCGTGTATGTCGCGTCGGAATCGAGCTTTTACCGCGTGCTGCGCAGCGCCTCGCAGCAGCATCACCGGGGTCGTGCGCGCAAGCCTTCGACCCGGGTGGTGACCAGTCATTGTGCGACAGCGCCGAATCAGGTCTGGTCGTGGGACATCACGTGGCTGCAGGCGGCGGTCAAAGGACAGTACTACTACTGGTACATGATGCTGGACGTGTTCAGCCGCAAGATTGTTGCTCACGAAGTGCATGAAGCCGAATCGGCGGAACTGGCCGCGTTGCTGATGCGGCGTGCCAGTCTGGCCGAGGGCCTGGCAGGACGTCCTCTGGTGCTGCACTCGGATAACGGCAGCCCGATGAAGGGTGCGACGATGCTTGCCACTCTGGAGAACTTGGGGGTTGCGGCCTCGTTTAGCCGCCCGCGTGTGAGTAATGACAACCCGTACGCAGAGTCGCTGTTCCGCACCTGCAAGTACCGGCCCGACTATCCACGCAGGCCGTTCGGCAGCGTGGATGAGGCCCGTGCCTGGACGCAGAAGTTCGTGCGTTGGTACAACCAGGAGCACAAACACAGCGGCCTGAAATTCGTCACGCCGGCGCAGCGCCACAACGGCGTAGCCGCCGCAGTGCTCGCGCAACGTGAAGCCGTTTATGCAGAGGCCAGGCAGCGCAATCCACAGCGTTGGTCCCGATCGACGCGCAATTGGGAATTGAAGGATGAAGTCTGGCTCAATCCGGAGCGTATGCAGCCGGAAGAACTAAAGCAGTTTGCTTGAAGTGACGCGACAACTACGTTGACAACCGCCGAAAGCAAGAATTACCTAGAAATGCCGAAAGAAGAATTGGAGCTGTGTGTCAGCTTGATTGTGGTTGATGCATTTGTCCGATGCAAGATTTTTGAACATCCGAGCATTAGTAAACATGCTTCTTCCTGACGATATTCATCCTACATTGAGTCTGTACTATAACGGTGGACTCATTTTAGAAGCACTCAAGAAACTAAAAGTGTGCAGTCTATTAGATTTATATGCGGAGGTCCGGAAGTTTCGTGACGTGACCATGCCGATCCTGGTGCTTAGCCTGGATTGGCTATTCATAATTGATTTGATTAAATTCAATCTCGAGGGGGATATCGAGTTATGTTCCTAAAAAGTCTTAGAATTTCGAATGATTTGGGAACGATCCGACATATAAATTTTCACGCCGGGCTGAATTTGATCGTCGATGAGACTCCCCAAGTAGGTGAGTCAGAGACTGGTAATAACGTTGGGAAGACGACCGTACTGGCTCTGATTGACTTTTGCGTTGGTGCGTCCACGAAAGGCATTTACACTGACCCGGAAAACAAGAAA
Source organism: Caballeronia sp. SBC1 (assembly GCF_011493005.1). Lineage (NCBI taxonomy): Bacteria > Pseudomonadati > Pseudomonadota > Betaproteobacteria > Burkholderiales > Burkholderiaceae > Caballeronia > Caballeronia sp. SBC1. Next base: position 1,775,812 of record NZ_CP049158.1, on the reverse strand, counting down.
AACGAATACTCTCTTGTTAAGAATTTTCTCGTTGACACGTCAGTGCTGATTACGCTTTCTCTCGTCGAGAATTTGAGCGATGAGGCCGCTCGGGAGATCAAGATCGAAAGGAATTTTCTTCCGCGCAAACGGATGATTCGTCGGATCGACGGGGAACAGAAGACTGAGGAAGAATTCGAGCAGGCGCTAACTGAACACTTGTTCCCCGGGCATTTCGGCAAGAAGCCAACGTTCCGACAGATCATCTCTCATAACATCCGATACAAAGATAATAGCGTTAACAATACCCTCAAAACTCTCGACACCTTCACGCGGGATGACGAGTACGAGAGTTTGTATTTGTTCCTGCTGGGTTGCCACTTTGAACGCGGTGACGAGAAACAGCAGCTAGTGGCGAGCATTCGAACCGAGACAACGTTCAAATCGAGGTTGGAATCGGAACAAACTCGTTCGGCCTATGAAACCGCTTTGTCATTGCTTGCCGAAGAGATTGGGACCTTGAACGCAAAAAAAGCAACGTTCAATGTAAACGCCGATTTCGAATCCGACCTTGGTGAACTTAACCAGGTAAAGCATCGAATCAACGCGGTAGGATCTCTCATTGGACGGCTTAAATTGCGGCGGGAACTGGTGTCTGAGGCTACCCAAGAGATCTTGGACGGGCGCTCCGATATTGATGTGCGTCAGTTGCGTGCCTTGTACACGCAAGTTTCCACAAGGGTAGAGGGCGTCCAGAAGACCTTTGAGCAATTGCACGAATTTCACAATCGCATGATTGATGAGAAGGCGCGTTACATCGGTCGAGAGTTGCCGCAGATCACTGCCGATATCCAACGGCGCGAAGAAGAGCTGGAAGCTTTGCTTACGTCAGAGAAGTCACTGACCGACAAGGTGACGCGGAGTGAGTCGTTCGAGGGTCTAGAGGCGTTAATCATTGACCTAAACGAAAAGCACCGCAAGATGGGCGAGTATGAGACAGTGATCCAGCAGATCTCGGACGTCGACACCACCCTTAAAACTTTGAATGAGAGCCTTAGCAGGCTGCGGAAATACCTCACCCCGGAGTCACCCAAAAGGTCAGTTCAAACGTTGTTAGTGAAGACCCCACAACTGTGAGAAGCGATGCGCGGCGCGGATACCTTTACCGAGAATTTGTTCACGTTGCGTAAGCTGGAGGACTTTGTTCCAGCCGATCATCCGCTGCGCTCGATTCGCAAGATGGCCAACGCAGCATTGGCCAGGATGGATCGCTTGTTTGCCGGCATGTACGAGGCTGATATCAAAGGTGGGCGGCCCAGCATTGCCCCGGAGAAGTTGCTGCGCGCGATGCTATTACAAGTGCTCTATAGCGTTCGCTCGGAGCGCCAGTTGATGGAGCAGGTTCAATATAACCTGCTGTTTCGTTGGTTCATCGGCCTGTCGATGGACGATGCCGTTTGGGTGCCCACTGTCTTCACCAAGAACCGCGAGCGCCTGATCAAGCATGACGCGGTCATCGAGTTCTTCAACGAGGTTGTGGGCATTGCCGAGAAGAAGTGCTGGCTTTGCGGTGAGCACTTCAGCGTCGATGGCACGTTAATTCAAGCATGGGCCGGCCATAAAAGCTTTGTGCGCCGCGATGATGATCAGGACCCCGAAGACGGTGGGAGCTTCAAGGGTGAGACGCGCAGCAATGAGACGCATGAATCGAAGAGCGACCCCGATTCGCGGCTGTATCGTAAGGGCAAAACGGCAAGCGAGCTACGCTACATGGGCCACACGTTAAGCGATAACCGCCATGGGCTGATCGCCAGCGCCGTGGTGACGCTGGCCGATGGCTATGCCGAGCGCGAAGCGGCCAAAGTGATGATCAACGATGCCCGCCAGGCGCTTGGCGATCCGACGCGCGAGATCACGCTGGGGGCGGACAAAGGCTATGACGCGGCAGAGTTCATCGAGGCCTGCAAGACCATGAAAGTCACGCCTCACGTGGCGCAAAACAACTCAGGCCGCCAGTCGGCGGTGCCCGAGTCAATCGCCCAGAGTGCGGGCTATGCGGTTTCCCAGCAAAAGCGCAAGCTCATCGAACAAGGTTTCGGCTGGGCTAAGAGCATCGGCGGTATGCGTCAAGTGATGGTGCGCGGCTTGAAGAAGGTCGATCAGATGTTTGTGCTGACCATGGCCGCGTACAACCTCGTGCGCATGCGCACCTTGGGAGAGATCCGGCCGTTGCAGCCGCTGTGAGCCAAAAATGCCCAAGAGAGCGTCATAAACAGGTCCGAAAACCGAAATTAACCGGTCCGCATTTCAAACTATGAGAAATTCCCCGCTGAAAATTCTGATTAAGCTCACGGCTCAGTAAAGTCGGCCTCTATTTCCGCAGCCTGTTAGCGAAATCGAGGACTCTTTGTTCTCGAGTCAATTCGAGGTCACAATAAAATCTCAGCTTAATAAGTTCAATAAATACTTTGCGGCGGTTGCTCAGACACTTTACGGGGAACGGTATGCTTTGAAGGTTGATCTAACCACGAACAAGGCAGGCCAGCGCATATATAAGTTCAATGCGTTCAACGTCAACTTCAGCTCGGGAAAAAAACAGGGCGAGATCTCGTGCTTTGACATTGCATATACTCAGTTTGCAGATAATGAAGGCATCCCTTGCTTTCATTTTCTATTGAACGATAAGAAAGAGCTGATGCATGATAACCAGCTAATAAAAATAGGCCAGCTTGTCGAGAGGGAGGCCAATGTCCAGTTCGTAGCATCGATACTCAAAGATAAGTTGCCACCCGCCCTCAACAAGGAGAAGTATTTCGTTGTTAGCTTGTCGCAGAGCGACAAGCTTTTTCGTATCGAGCACGGTACCCCAGACCGTCCTCGAACATCTGTTGATGCTGTTCTCAAGGCGCCGCGCTCTCCGAAGGGTACGAAGGGTTGAAGCTGTTCGAGAAGGTGCGGGTGCTGCGCTCGCCGTCTCAGGCAAGCTTTGGCCTCATCGGGAGGACGTTCGACTCCTTCCCTCAAGCGCAGTTTGAGATAAGTTGCGCCTCTACTTCAAGTGCGTGCTCCGCTCGGGATCGTGCCCCGATCGTCATAGATCACTTTCCACCCCGCGCGGGATCACGACAAGTAATCAAGGAATTGCATGCGCATCGATATTAGCGAATCGGATTGGCTCCGGACGTCCGCGACGCGAATTCGCTTCCGTCGCTTGCTCAGGCATGGTCACTGTCCCGTAATGGTCAGACCCGGTCCCGCGGAGAACTTCAGGAACCTACTCGAAACAGCCGACCGAATCGGTTTGGAGCAAATTTTCCAGATTCAACTGGCGGCACGGGCATCCGCATTAAGCCGACGCGCTAGATGACCGGAAGGTGAAACTCCGTGTTATTCTGCGCGTCGGGCTTGCGGACAGATTTTCTGTCGTGCTTCGCGACACGTGACAACGACATCCAATGGATTGCCGTTATTTGCCGATTTATCCTTATCTATGATACGTTGCAAAAGAGTGTCCGCGAGCCCTCCTTCGGACTCTGATTGCTAATCGTAATGTCTGCTCTCAAAAGAATAAAATCTGATACATCGCTTCGTGACGTTGCGAACACTCTGGGGTTTAAGCCCAAAGCGCTCGCATATGTAATTCACGGTATGTCTGATGAGTACAAGTATCATCAGTTTGATATTCCAAAAAAAACAGGCGGCATCCGAAGTATTAATGCTCCAAGCCCAGAATTAAAAAATCTGCAAAAACGGTTATCAATCCTGTTGCAGGACTGTATTGACGAGATAAACAAAGAAAAGAAAATTGAGGGTACTCTTTCTCATGGGTTTCGCCGAGGGTACTCAAGCATTACGAACGCCGCAAGTCATCGTAAAAGGCGATATGTTTTCAATTTAGATCTTAATGATTTCTTTGCATCGATAAATTTTGGTCGAGTAAGGGGGTTTTTTATCAAAAATCGAAACTTCGAGCTCGATGAGACTGTGGCGACAATTCTAGCGCAGATCGCGTGTTTCAAGAATTCGCTGCCACAAGGGAGCCCTTGCTCGCCAGTCATCTCCAATTTGATCGGGCACGCACTAGATATCGGTCTTGCAAAACTCGCGCACCACAACAGTTGTTACTACAGCCGATATGCGGACGACATCACGTTTTCTACAAATGAGCGTATTTTCCCGTCAGCCATTGCTGTGACATCCTCATTGGGCGAACTGGCTGGACAGTCGGAGCTGAGCTGCTGAAGATAATCGATAGAAACGGTTTCTCAATTAATAAAAGCAAAACGCGGATGCAGTACGTGAATTCACGGCAAGCCGTAACGGGTTTGGTCGTCAACGAAAAAGTAAATACACGCATAGAGTACAAACGTGCAGTCCGGGCAATGGCTCACAACCTCTTCACGACTGGAAAATTCAATCGTGTGCCGGCGGTATTGGGGTCTGCGGGGGTCACTTTGGACGCGGCGGTAGAGGGGACCGTTAATCAGCTAAACGGGATGCTTGCATTTATTGATGCGGTAAATCTCTATAATTTGCGGAAAATCGAAGACTCCTCAGCCAAGCACGCCGGTGGTCCACGCATTGAGCGACAATTGAACGGGAGCGAAAAGACATATCGTGATTTTATATTTTTCAAACATTTTTATTTCAATGATTTTCCAATAATTATTTGTGAAGGAAAAACTGACAACGTTTATTTAAAATTTGCCATAAAAGCCCTTGCTTCAGAGTTTACAAATCTCGGTGAGAAATCAGTCGAAGGAGAGATTAATTTAAAACTTTAATTTTTAGAATACACTGAGCTTACAGGGCGATTGCTTGGCCTCACTGGCGGATATGCGCCGCTTAATTCCTTTATTGGCTTGTATCGAGATTCCTGCGAGCCTTTCAAGGCTTCAGGATTGAGAAATCCGGTAATCGTGTTGGTAGATAACGACTCAGGTGGAAAGAAGACGTTCGGAGTGGTCAGCAAGAAAGCCGGTGGGCAGGTCGATGGAAGCGCGGATTTCTACTTTATTACAAAAAATCTTTATATGGTTGCCATACCGAAAAAAAATGGAAAGGATACGGCAACGGAAGACTGTTTTCAAGACAGTACTCTCTTAACGAAGGTATCAGGAAAAAGCTTTAACCGAAACAACGATCACGATACTAAGTCCGAATATGGAAAACATTATTTCGCGACCCACGTAGTGGCAAAACAGCACAGCGAGATAGATTTCTCTGGCTTCAGAGGTGTCTTGAAGCGTATTGATTTGGTTATACAAGAGCACAAAAAGAAAGTGACGCCGTGAAGTGTTGTGCCTCACGCTCAAACGTCTGTTTGCTGCCGAATTAGGCCACGCTGGGCGGCCAATGACTTGCCGAAACCCGAAAGCGACGCAAGTGAAACGTCGACGCGGCAGGAGCTTGCGCCTCTACTCGATGCTCTCACGGAGTGGATTTGCACTACCGGAGGGCGTATTGCAATCGTGTCGACTTGATTAGCTACAGAACTGCTATTGCACGTAGATGGACCATTGTTAGGCATGTTCGGGGCCAGTCATTTCACCCCTGAACTACCCCTGCCTTGAAGCAGCGGGACGAAGCGACTTTGGCCGGCTCAGTTGCGGTCGCTCGATCAGGTGTACCACGACGGCCGGTTCTCGGTCGACAAGGGACTCCATTTGGCATGCGGTTGTTAATGATCGTCCCGAGCCGAGCTATCGGGAACACGTGTCATGCAACGTTGACTATTGGTCCCCGAGGCGCCCATCACACTGCATTTTTTCCACACGTCCGCTGTCGTGTAGTAATGCACTATTTGTATAGCAGCTCGCTACCGGACGCTCTTCGTGCATTGCTTTCCGGCGAGGAATGACTGCTATGGCCGACGGTCGGGCATTCGACGGAAATCCGTACTATTGCCGCGCGCGCAACCACTGTCGATCGCGACCTCTCGATCAAGAACCACCCAAGAGCTCGTCTCACCCGCAATCACGCATCCCCAAACGGATTCCCTTTCTTAGTCGCTGGCGTTTGCGTCTTAGTTGCCAGATGGTTCTGCAACCAGAACATCGCTTTGTTCAATCCGAGCGCGTGCCAGTCCTGGCCCATTTCGCAGATGAACACTCGATCGTCGGCCGCCGTCGCACGCGAAAACGAACCGGCCAGTTCCTTGGCATTGCGATCCGTGTTCAGCACCAGGAACGCCCCCATTTGATGCAGGTGCAAGAACTCATAGTCGTCACCTGACACTTGCGCCGCGATGTCTTTGATCTGCGCGTGCTTCTGTGTCGGAGTACCGATAAATATGCTGACCAGATACGTCACTTTCTTGTTCGTGTTCATGTTCTTCCGCCGTGCCGTAGTTGAGTGGATCAGAACTTTGATTGTCACACAACGGGAAGCGGCATCTCTCGAAGACACGGACCAACATCGGCGAGAAAGCTGCCAACCCGCCTCAACCACCACCCGCAAAACAAAAAACTGGCGAGCCACCCACGCTCGCCAGTCTATCCACCCTTACCGCGCCACCAAATCAAACCGCGACTACTTCCCATGCCCCGCGTCCAACGGCTTATGCTGCTCCGCTCCTGACCCGGGGAAGAACGTATCCCAAACCGCTCTAACCCCTTCCGCCGCCGTCACTTCAGCGTCAATACTCTCGGCACCCTCAACCTTGCTTGGATCGCCAGAAAGGCCACGCCAGTGAGTAAAAACGAGCATCGGTTTTTCGGTCCATCCGTCCGTACCAAACTTCGCGAATGCTGTTTCGCCGCTCGCGAGTTGCACCTCGTACCATCCGTCGCGCACTGGCGAGTAATCACTTAACGGAAACCATGCAGTCGGATCGAGTTTCACAAGCTCCCCCATAGATCATTAGGACATTGCTGTCAGTGTAAGGATTGCGCGCATATGACGTGCCTGACATCGAGGCTAAAGCGCCCCAAGGCGTCGTCAGATTCGTCAAGCAAACCTAAGCGTCAGAATACGCCAAGGTAAAAAGGCACTGCAGGATCTTCCAGGCCGCCGCCTTTCATTGAGCCCACCGGCCCCGGAAATTACCCGGCAAAGCGCCCGGTCTCGCCGCAAAACCTAGCAATCCACGACGACCCAAACGTTCCGCCGGCTTCAAATCCAGCAACAACTCAACCCCACAATCGCCTTTCCGCCGCCAGAAGCATCACTCGCACAACAACAGTGCATCCATGCGTTGTCCCACGTAACTCATCAAATTGACATACTCTGTCTGTATAAGCATCTTTTCTGTCCGCCGCATGCACCAAATGGACGAAATAAATGAAGCACCCGCCACATAACAACAGGGTAATTCCACGTATAAACCCTTAATAGGGCAAATCCTGTTGATTCTTGTTTTCTGTTTATTGATAATGCCTAAACACAATGTCGTGCCAGACCAACTGGTGCGCAGAGAGAATAGTAAGTCGTCAACTTGGGGGGAATCAGTCATGCAATACGCTGAGATCGCTTACGAGAATGTCGTCTTGATTCCGCTGGCCGCGTATGACGATGGCTTGTACGCAGCCATGCTGATCGTTAGGGAGGTCGATGGCCTGCAGCGCGCGACTGGCGTGCTGGGACATTTCCCGTGCCCTGTCGATGCCCGTAAGTTTGCCCTTGCGTATGGCATGGCGGAAATAGACGAACGTCAGCATGCGCCGCAACAACGTGTAATGCAGCACTCTTTCGATCAGGCCGCATAAATCCGGCTGTCCAAATCGGAAGTCAAAGCCAAGCCGCTTTAAAACATACCGTATAGGTATCGATAAAACACGCCCGTCAAAAGCGGGCGCGTTACGTTTCGCATTGTTTATTTTGCGATGCAAAATCGTCGCGTTTAATCAATTAATTAAACGCTGTCTTTTCCTGCCCAATCGACCGCTGCGTCGAATAAAGCAATTCCCGGCGATGAAAGGTTGGTGAATGTCTCGTTACTCAGGAAAAACATCACGCGTCGCGCCGGAGCAAGCGCCTCGTAATCCATCGTCGCGCCTTTTTCGTAAGCGAAGATGGCGGCTTTCTCCGGCTGCCCATAAAGCGTCGCGATGATCGTCGCGCCCAGGCCCGGTTTGCCCCAACTCATTGGCGCCTGCTTGCCGTATACGTTCACGACGCCCGCAGGCAATCCGGCGGACATCGGATGCGGCGCGTTGACGAGCCACAAATAACGTTCTTTCGGCGCCTCGCCGAAATCGACGTCGTGGCGCTTGCCGGTCATCGCGAAGTCATCGAGGAGATCGTTTTCCCAGGTGAGGAGCGGCACGGGCAACGCGCGCCAGCCGCTCGGCACGTCCTTCGATGAAACCGTCGACGAGATGATCACCAGATCCACATCGCCCACCGAGTCCGGCGCCTGCGCCTGATCCACCATCCGAACCGAATACCCACGCGCTTCAAGATGAGCCGCGGCCTTCTGATCGACGCCGATATTCGGCCCGGTCATCTGCACGACCATCACCACCTTCCGACCGGCGCCAGAAGCGCCGCGAGCGCCCGGATCCGCAGCCAAAGCAAAAGGCATCGTCGACATCAACGCCACTGCCAATGCTGGCGTGAGCAACATCGCCCGTCGACGCGCCACCTGAACATCACTCGCATCCCACCACCGCTTCAAAATCTTCATCGTTTTTCCCGGAAAAGCCCAAATCGACCGAATTAAACCCACCGCTTAAAACTCCAGTGTGGTGAGCAACGAAAACTGTCTTGCGTCGCCCACGGACACGAAGTATTTGTTCACGCTCGACGGGTAGTAGGTCTTGTTAAAGAGGTTCTTGACGTTGAGCTGGAACGAGAGCCTGCGCCCGCCCAGCTTCGTGTCATAGGTGGCGAACGCGTCCGCGACGGTATAAGCGGGCAGGGTGAAGCTGTTAGCGGAATCGCCCGGCCGCCGGCCTACGTAATGCGCGCCTGCGCCCAAACGGAATTGATCGCCGCCGAAGATCGCGCCGAAGTCGTACACGACAGCCAGCGACGCCGTATGCGCCGCCACGTTCCAGAGCTGGTTGCCGGCATAGAGCGGATCCTCGGTGGTCTTGGCATCGATATACGCATAGCTCGCAATCACGCTCCAGTGCTGGCCGATCTGACCCGCCACATCCAGCTCCACGCCCCGCGAGCGCGCCTTCCCCGATGTGCGCCAGTCGGTCAGCTTGGTCGTGTCGTTGTATTGCGACACGAGCACGTTCGATTTATCGATATTGAACAGCGCCAGCGTCCCGGTCAGCCCACCTGGCATGACAACCTTGGTCCCCAATTCCCACGACGTCGCCTCTTCCGGCAACACGGAAGAATCGATCACCACGCCGGAACTCAGAGGCGCAATGGTCGACGTCGGCTTGAGCGACTGCGTATAACTGCCATACAGCGAAACCGTATCCGTCCACTTGTAAACCACGCCCGCACGCGGCAGCCATTTCGTGCCGTCTATATCCGTATTCGCCTTGAACGGTCGGCCCTTTCCGGCAATCTGGTTGTACGAAAGAAAGCGCGCGCCACCCACGAGAATCCACTTGTCGTTCAGGTGCAGGCTGTCCTGGAAGAAGAGGGATGTGTCGTGCAGCGTGTCGGTTTGATCGCTGTCACTGGCGGAGATGGTGCTCGACGGACTCTCCAGCCCGTACACCGGATTCAAATAGTTGAACGTGTATTTGGTCGCCTGCCGCAGCAGATCGCGACGATAGATTCGTCGATATTCATCGTCCACGCCCACCTGCAGGTCGTTGCGAAACCCGCCGACGGTGAAGTGGCCATCCACATAAGCAATGCCGTAGCTGTCGGTGCTGAGCGCGCCGTGCGTGGCGTCGTTGCTGCGCGACAGCACGCCCGTGGTGCTGTTCACGCCCTGCACGCGCAACTGGTTTGCATCGTAGGTCTCGCGGTTATAGCTGTAGCCCACGTGCGCTTTCCAGTCGGCGTTGATCTGGTGATCGACCGAAAGCTGCGCGAGGTGCGACTCGCCGGCCATCTGGTTGAAAGGCTCGTCAAGGCGCTCGCGGCTGGAAATGGCGAGGGGTTCGTTCGTCTTCGGATCGAGCGCGGTGCCGCGATCGAACGGATACAGGAACTTGCGATATTCATACGACACCACGACCTGCGTATCGCGTCCGTACCACGCAACCGAGGGCGCCACCATCGTCTCGCGATGCTCGCCGAAGTTGCGCCAATATTGCTCGTTGACCTGATCGACAACGAGCCTGTAAGCCAGCCCCGAATCGCCGATAGGACCCGTGGTGTCCAGCGTTCCGCCTGCACCGTTGCGACCGTGGCCGTAGGTCGAGCCCGACATCGAGATCGCGTGATATGGCGTAAGCAGCGGCTGTTTGCTCACCACGTTGACCACGCCGCCCGGGTCCATGATCCCGTAGAGGAGGGAGGTCGGCCCCTTGAGCACTTCGACGCTATCGGCCGAGGCGGTGAGCGAGCGCCCCTGCACGATCGGCATGCCGTTGCGCATGATGGAGCCATCGCGGTTGCCGCCGAAACCGCGCTTGAGCAACGTGTCCTGCGTACCCGCGAGCGTATTGCCCTGCACGATGCCGCTGACGTTCGCGAGCGCGTCGTCAAGATTGCGCGGCCGCTGGTCGTGCAGCACTTGCGATGGCACGACGTTGACCACTTGCGGGGTATCGATCAATGGCGTGTCTGAGCGCATCACCACCGCTTCTTTGGGCAACTGATAACCGGCGGTATGAAGGGCGCTCGCGTTCACCGCAACGGGCGGCAGGGTCATGCCGTCGGAAGCGGTAGTACCGACATCGACGACCTCCACCAGCGTATAACCGCCGTTGGCCTGCTGCACCGAAGCAACGCTTGTCCCATGCAGGATTTGCACGAATGCCTGAGGGACATCGTATTCACCACGCAGGCCCGCGCTCTGACGGTTGGCTGTGATCGCGCTTGGGAAGGACAACAGAATGCCGGCTTCGCGGCCGAAGCGGTTGAGCGTGGCTTCCAGCGGCCCCGGCGGAATGTCGTAGGTTTTGCGTTGCGGTGTCTGCGTGGCGCCGCTAACGTCGGCGGCTATCGCCAGATTGAACGGCACGCCGGCCGCAATCAGCGTGGCTGTCATCACACGTACAAGCCGGCGCGCCGGACTGGTTTTCCTCGTTTTGATACGACGGCAGAAGCCGGCCTTTCGATACTGTCCCATGTTCAACGCTCGCAGGAAGATAGACGATGTAGTGCTCTCATCTCCCTTGTCCCGCGAGAATCGAAAACAGCTCAACGCAGCTCAAAATTTTTTATCGTGGTTTTCAGTCACGACCGCGCGGCTTGCACCGTGACCCAATACCGCGTGACGAATTCAAGTTGGACGGGCAGGGTGCTGTCGAGCGTTTCCAGTACGCGGCCGGTATCGGCGAGAGGAAAGGTGCCGGATAAACGGAGGTCCGCAATCTCCGGTGCGCAACGCACCACTCCGCGCCGATAACGGCTCAACTCCGCGACGAAATCCCCCAGCCGCATGCTGCTCGCGACGATCAAACCATCGGTCCAGGCCGCGTCGTTTTCGGTGATGGTTTCTAGAGGACCTACATCGATGCGCGTGAAGCGCGCGCGTTGCCCGGCATGCAGCACAGTCGCGCGATGCGCGGCATCGAATGGCTGGATCCGCACGGCGCCATCGAAGACATCCAGGCGGCTCGCATCCGTCTGCTGTCGCGCGGCGAAACGCGTGCCGAGCGGTTGCAACGTGCCTTGCGCCGTCTCGACCACAAACGGGCGGGGCGTGGGGCCATCGGCGTGACCGGTGATCACCATGATCTCGCCGCTCAGCAGGCGCAGGCGGCGTTCGGTGCTGCTGTAGCGCACGTTGATGGCGCTATCGGTGTTCAAGGTCACCACGGTGCCGTCGCCGAGCGTCAGTGTGCGTCGTTCTCCCACCGCCGTCCGTTCGTCCGCGCTCCACGCGCGCCATGGCACGCGTTCTTCCACTATCCAAGCGCCGCTGCTGGCAAACAGCAGCACCGCCAGCGCCTTGACGTTCGCACGCCGCTTGGCTGAGCGCGGCGGCATCAGCGCGGCACGCGCGACGTTCGAGCCAATTGCATCGCTCAAACCGTGAAAGCGGCTGCTGGCAGACTGGATATGCCGCCACGCGCGCTCATGATCGGGATGCGCGGCGAGCCAGCGCTCGAAGGCGTTGCGCTGCGACGCGGTGGTGTCGCCGGATTGCAGCTCCATCCACCATTCGACGGCGCTGCGCGCGATCTCCGGCGCAATATCGGGGCGTGCGTTTGCGTTCAAGCGCGTCATTCCATCGATAACGCAAAGAAACATTGCGTACCGGCGCGCACCAGATGACGCTTGACCGTGGATATCGATATCTTGAGTTGCGTGGCAATGTCCGCGTGGCTCGCGCCGTCTAGCTGGGCGAGCAGGAATGCACGTTTGACAGCGATGGGTAGCCCGTTGAGCTGGGCATCGATTTCACAAAGGGTTTCGAGCAGCACCGCCCGTTCTTCCGGCGATGCCACCAGCGCCTCGGGCCTATGCGCCAGCGCTTCAAGATAAGCGCGTTCGATTTGCTCGCGCCGCCAGTGATTGAACAGGACGCGCTGCGCGACGGTGGTCAGGAATGCCCGTGGCTCATCGAGCGCGAGCGGTTCGTCGCGCGCCAGCAGACGCACGAACGTGTCGTGCGCAAGGTCCGCCGCACGATGCGCGCAGCCGAGCTTTTTGCGCAGCCACAATTGCAGCCAGCCGTGATGATTGCTGTAGAGCGTCTGCACGTCGCCATGCAGAAGCGATTTGTTTGCCGGCACGCTTGCCTGCCCCGACCAGTCGCCTGGCGCCAAAAATGGTAAATGAGAATTATTCGCGATAATAACATGGGAATTTTCTTATGTTCGATTCGTCTTTCAGCGCTTTTACAGCTTGCTTGTGGAGACGGTTGGTGTGATGTGGCCTTTCTGGCCGGCCCCGGCGCGTAACTCTTCCCCCAGAAATTCAACAAACGTCCGCAATTTCGCGGACAACTGGTGCCGCTCCAGATAGATCGCGTGGATATCCGCGTTCGGCAGCGCCCAGTCGTTCAGCAGCACGACAAGCTTCCCCTCACGCACCAGCGCCTCCGTTTCCCATTGCGAGCGCACGGCAATGCCGCGTCCGTCCAGCGCCCATTGCAGCACCGTAGTGCCGTCATTGCTGCTGAGCGGCCCGTCAACCTTGACGGTCTCCACCTTCTTGCCGCGCGTGAAATGCCAAGCCCCGTACGCTGATTCGTTCTCACGCAGCACGAGGCACGCGTGCCGCGTCAAATCGTGCGGCATGGCCGGCAGCCCGTGTTTCTCAGCATATCCCGGCGATGCACACACAATCCGCCGATTCCTGAGCAGCAAACGCGCATTGATGCGGGCGTCCGGGACATCGCCGAAACGGATGCCCAGGTCGAACCCTTCCTCCTGCAAATTCACCGGCCGGTCCGACAAATGAAGCTGGATCTTGATCGCCGGATATCGCTCGATGAACCTCGATACCGCCGGCGCAATCCGGCTGCGCCCAAATCCAAACGATGCATTCACGCGCAGCAAACCCGTCGGCTCCGCCCGGCTTTTCGTGACGAGTTGTTCGAGTTCGGCGAGTTCATCGAGGATGCGTGAGCCGTTCGCCAGATACAGCTCGCCCTCGGGCGTGAGGCTGACGCGCCGCGTGGTGCGGTTCAAAAGCCGCACGCCCAGCCGCCGCTCAAGCTGCGCGAGGCGCTTGCTGATGGAAGGCGGCGTCACGCCGAGATCGCGTGCAGCCGCCGCCAGATTGCGATGTCGAGCGACGAGCGTGAACAGGTTGAGGTCGGAAAAGCCGTCCATCGATTAGTTCCTGGAAGTTAAGTCTGGATTGCCTGAATAGAAACTGTATCGGGAAATGCATCAATTAAACTTCATAAAACTGCTGGAGACAATCATGTTCGATGACTTCAAGGACGTATCGGCAACGGTCGATGGCGTCAGGATCAAGGCAATACAAGGCGGCCATGGGCCGGCGTTACTGCTGTTGCATGGCCATCCGCAAACCCACGCGATCTGGCACAAGGTCGCGCCCGAGCTGACGAAACACTTCACCGTCGTGGCGGCGGATCTGCGCGGTTATGGCGACAGCGACAAACCAGAAGGTCTTCCCGATCACAGTAACTATTCGAAGCGTCGTATGGCGCAAGATCAGGTCGATCTGATGCGCACGCTGGGTTACGAATCGTTTGCTGTGCTCGCGCATGATCGCGGCGGCCGGGTGGCGGCGCGTATGGCGCTGGATCATCCGGCGGTCGTCAAGAAACTGATCACGCTCGACGTAGCGCCAACGCTCGCGATGTACGAAAAAACCTCGTTCGAATTCGCTCGCGCTTATTGGCACTGGTTTTTCCTGGTCCGTCCCGCGCCGTTCCCCGAGACGCTGATTCGCGCGGACGCGAACCTTTACCTGAAGCAGACTATCGGCGCGCGCAGCGCGGGGTTGAAGCCGTTCACGCCCGAGGCGTACGCGGAATATTTGCGTTGCCTGCAGCAGCCAGGTACCTCTCATGGCATTTGCGAGGACTATCGCGCGAGCGTCACCATCGACCTGGAACACGACCGCGAATCGCTGGCGAAGGGCGAGAAGATAACCTGCGATTTTCTCGCGCTATGGGGCGCGGAAGGTGTGATCGAAAAGTGCTTCGATCCGGTCGCCGAGTGGCGCCATTTCTCCGATACCGTCAGCGGCCACTCGCTGCCATGTGGCCACTACATTCCGGAAGAAGCGCCCGAGTTGCTGCTCGAGTGTGTGCTGCCGTTTCTTAGGGGTTGAGCATCATGTCGAACCACAATACCTTCTATAAGAAGCTCGTTGACTCGCATACGGTGACGCGTATCGACGATCAGAATGTGCTGCTCTACGTCGATCTGCATTTGATGAACGAGTACACGAGCCCGCAAGCGTTCAGCGGACTCACTGAAAAATCGAGGCCAGTACGTCATCCTAAGCAACAGCTCGCCGTAGTGAGCCACATCATTCCAACGCACGCGGAATCGCCGCGCGTGATTCGCGATGCCGCTTCATTGCTGCAAGCCGAAAACCTCGCGCGCAATTGCGACAAGGCGGGCATCCGGCTGTACGCGGCGAACGATCCGCTGCAGGGTATTGAACATATCATCGCGCCGGAACTGGGCTTGATCCGCCCCGGCATGGCGGTGCTCTGCGGCGATAGCCACACGACCACCTACGGTGCGCTGGGCGCGCTGGGGTTTGGTATCGGTACATCGGAGGTTGAGCACGTTCTCGCGACGCAGACGCTGGTGTATCGCGTGGCGCAGACCATGCGCATCACCATTGATGGCGCGTTGCCTTATGGCACGGCATCGAAGGACTTGATCATCTGGATCATCAGCCGTATTGGCGCTCAAGGGGCGCGCGGTTATGCGGTGGAATTCACGGGCACGACCATCGCGTCGCTCTCGGCGGAAGCGCGCATGACCTTGTGCAACATGACCGTGGAAGCGGGCGCGCGAGCGGCGTTGATCGCGCCGGATAAAACCACGTTCGACTATGTCCGTGCGCATGTCACATCGCTAGATGAAGCCGCATGGCAAGCCGCGCTCGCTGACTGGAGCGATTTGAAATCCGATGCCGATGCCACCTTCGACGCCGAATACTCCTTCGATGCCCGCGATATCGCGCCCTTCGTCACGTGGGGCACGAGCCCCGACCAGGCGATGCGCGTTGATGGCCTCGTACCCGATGCCAGCTCGCAAGCCACGCCCGCAGCCGCTGCCGCGTTGCGTCGCGCGCTCGACTACATCGGTCTTGAATCGAATCAGCCAATCGCCGGAACGCCGATTAACCGTGTGTTTATCGGCTCATGCACGAATGGGCGGATTGAGGATTTGCGCATCGTCGCGTCGATCGTGCGCGGGCGCAAAGTTGCTCAGGGCGTACGCGCGATGGTCGTGCCGGGTTCGGGCTCGGTGCGTCGGCAGGCAGAAGCGGAAGGCATCGCGGAGATTCTAAAAACAGCCGGCTTCGAATGGCGCGAGCCGGGATGCTCCATGTGTCTCGCGATGAACGACGACTTTCTCGAAGCGGGCGAGCGCTGTGCATCCACAACGAATCGCAACTTCGAAGGCCGGCAAGGACGCGGCGGCCGCACGCATCTGATGAGTCCCGCGATGGCCGCCGCCGCCGCGCTCACCGGCAAGATCACCGACGTCCGTTCGCTGGAGAATCACCATGACTAATTTGACCGTCATAGAAGGCAGCGCGGTGCCGTTGCCGATAGAGAACCTGGACACCGATCAGATCATGCCGAAGCAGTTCCTTCGCATCATCGATAAAGCGGGTTTGAGCAAAGGCTTGCTCTACGACCTGCGCTTCGATGAACACGGCGAACCGCTTAAAAATTGCGTGCTCAACCAGCCCGCTTATAACGGCGCGCGCATCCTGATCGGCGGTGCGAATTTCGGTTGTGGATCGAGCCGCGAACATGCTGTGTGGGGACTTCAGCAATACGGTTTTGACGCCGTGATTGCACCAAGCTTCGCCGAAATCTTCTACTCCAACGCGATGAACAATCGCTTGCTGCTGGTGCAACTCGAACGTGAAGCGGTGGATGTATTGCTGCGGGAATCGACGGATGATCCTGCGTCGAAGATCCTTATCGATCTGGAAGCACAAACCGTTCGCTCAACAACCAGCGCTCAGGTTTTCAAGTTCCCGCTGGGCGCGCGGCACAAGCGCATGGTGATCGAAGGCATGGACACGATCGACCTGACATTAACCTCTCTCGCCGAGATAGAAGCCTTTGAAAAGCGCCACTTCGAGCGCTATCCCTGGTCCGCTGTGATGTAGCCCGTGCGGCTTCGGCCGTACTCATCAAAGACACCGTAAACCCGACCGCCTTGGCGAAAACGCGTAAGCCAACGCGGCGGGGACACGCTTTGCCCAAAAAAGGAGGAGACATGAAACGCAAGCCGTTCTACCGCATTCTGTACGTGCAAGTGATCGCCGCAATCTTCGCGGGGGTCCTGCTCGGGCATTTCCTTCCAGGGGATGGCATCGCGATGAAACCCCTCGGCGATGCCTTCATCAAACTCGTTCGCATGATCATCAGCCCGGTGATTTTCTGCACGGTCGTGACGGGCATTGCGAGCATGCATGACATGCGCAAGGTCGGGCGCGTGGGCGGCAAGGCGCTGCTGTATTTCGAAATCGTCTCCACAGTAGCGCTCGCCATCGGTTTGTTAGCGGCGCATCTGCTTCAGCCGGGAAAGGGCTTCAACGTCGATCCCTCCACGCTCGATGCCAGCGCGGTATCCGGCTACGCCGCACAGGCGACTCATGGCGAAGGGCTCGCCGGCTTCTTCATGCACATCATCCCTGACACCTTCGTGGGCGCATTCACGCAGGGCGACATCCTGCCAGTGCTGCTGATCGCGATGCTATTCGGCTCTGCGCTTGCCGTCATGGGTGAACCGGCAAAGCCGGTGATCAGCTTGATCGAGGCGTTATCGAAGGCGTTCTTCAAGATCGTCCACGTGATTACGAGCCTTGCGCCAATCGGAGCGTTCGGTGCAATGGCATTCACCATCGGCAAGTACGGCATTGAATCCCTGCTGCCGATGATGAAGCTGATCGGCACGTTCTATCTCACCGCGTTTTTGTTCGTGATCTTCGGGCTGGGCATGGTGGCGAAGGCCTGCGGTTTCAGCATTTTTCGTTTCCTTGCGTTTATCAAGGACGAGTTGCTGATCGTGCTGGGCACGTCGACATCGGAAGCCGCATTGCCGCAGTTGATGGAGAAGCTTGAACGGCTCGGCTGCGCGCGCGGGATCGTGGGGTTGGTCGTGCCGACGGGTTATTCCTTCAACCTCGACGGCACCAACATCTACATGACGCTCGCTGTGCTGTTTCTCGCCCAGGCCACGAACACGCACATGACCGTGATGCAGGAGGTGACGCTGCTCGCCGTGACCATGCTGACGTCGAAAGGATCGACCGGCGTGACCGGCGCGGGATTCATCACGCTGGCTGCGAGTTTGTCAGTCGTGCCAACCGTACCCGTGACCGCAATGGTGCTGATCCTCGGCATCGACCGGTTCATGTCGGAATGCCGGGCGCTGACGAATATCGTGGGGAATGGGGTGGCGACGATCGTCGTGGCTTCGTGGGAGAAGGAACTGGATCGTGGGATGCTGCACGCTCAGCTTGGGATGCCGCGACGTGTGGGAGATGTGGAAGAGGAACGCTCGACGCTGATTGGCCGTTGGAAACAACGCAAGGCCGAGCGGTCTTCATAGAGCTAAAGCACTCGCGGTACGACGGTCGTATCGCGAGCCAAGACCAAATTACTTCCCAGCCGGTGCCGACGCCGGTTGGGCCGCGCCCGGATCGGAGTAGTTCGGCAAGCCTTGCGACTTGCTGCTTCCGCCCATGCCCGGCTTCGCCGGCGCAGCCGTCGCACTCGCACCAGCCGCGGGCGCTGCGGTGGCACCGCCTTCATCGCCGTAGTCCGGCAGCGCTGCGTTCGCCGCACCCGTCAACTGGTACTGCCGGCGCTGCGTGTAGGCATCGCGGACGAACGCATATTTATCCAGTGCAGCTTGCGACAGGATGTCCGTTGCGCCCAGCAAATCGGCCCGCGCGCTCACAAACCGCATGACGAACAACGACACGTCCGCTTCCGTACTCAGGTAAGTACCCGGACTGAGCGGATAACTCGCAATCCAGTTCGTTGCATCGCGCACCGAACTCGGGCCGAGCAACGGCAACACCAGATACGGTCCGGCTGGCACGCCGTAATGGCCCAGCGTCAGCCCGAAATCCTGATCGTGCTTCGGCAGCCCCGCAGGCGTCGCCCAGTCGATCAGGCCGCCAATACCGAACGTGGAGTTGATCGCGATGCGCATCAGGTCTTCGGTCGCGTCGGTGATCTTCAACTGCAGCAGGTTGTTCGCGAAGTTGCCAATGTCGCCGATGTTCGAAAAGAAGCTGCTGACCGCCGTGCGGAACGGCGCTGGCGTGACCTTTACGTAGCCGGTTGCAATCGGGCGGGCAACGTATTTGTCGGCAGCGTCGTTGAACTTGAAGATCTGGCGGTTCATCGGTTCCAGCGGATCGCCCGGCTTGGCGTCGGGGCCCGTGGCGCAACCGGACAGGGCGAAAGCAGCGGCGAGCAGCACGCCGCCAGAGAGCGCTCGCAGGGTGCGGGCGGCATCGGGCGTTTTTGCCATCCTCATGGGTCGGTTTCCTTGGGTCGTGCGTAAGTAGTTAATGCGTTTAAAGGGACGGTCTAAACGGTGTCAGCCACTTCGGTTTTGGCCACTTTCCGCCGCACCCGGGGTTTTCCCATTAGAACCGGCTGAAATACCACTGCGCCAATTAACGTCGTAAAAAGCGCCAGAACGAGGAGCCTGCCCATGCTCGATGTGCCCGGATGATGCGAAAACCACAAGCTGCCAAACGCCGTTGCCGTGGTCGCGGCGCTGAACATCACGGCGTGCGTGAGGCTGGATTGCAGCAGGCCGGTTTGTCCCGAGCGCCACGCCATGACGAAGTAGATCTTGAACGCCACCCCAATGCCCAGCATCAACGGCAATGCAATGATGTTCGCGAAGTTCAGCGGCATGTCGAACACCACGCATAACTCCAGCGTGACGACGGCGGAAACCAGCAAAGGTATCAAAGTTCTCAAAACGTCGCCGATACGGCGCAAAGTCAGCCACAGCAGGATCGCGATGGCGATCAGCGACCACGCCGCCGCCTGCTCGAACGCCTTGATGATCGTATTGGCCGAATGCAGCACCGAGATTGGGCCGCCGATCGCATTCGGCTCGATTTTCTGCACGGCATTCGCGAAGCGGGCAAGCAGTTTGTCGTCGTCACGGTTCTTGCCGGCCAGCGCTTTAGGCGACGCTTCCACGAGCGCTTGACCGTCGGCGGCGAGCCAGCCTTCGGTCATCGATTTAGGCAGCGACGCCAGCGTGATCGGCGACGGTTGTAGCAGCGCGCGCATCTGACCCAGCGCGATGCGCAGCGGGTCGGACATCGCGTGCTCCGCACGGTCGCGGGTGGCGGCATCGGCTGCGGCGAGCTTTTTCAGCGTCGCCGCGAGGTGACGCGCTTCACTGTCACCGGGGCCGGGATGTTCATCGGCGGCGAGTTCCAGCGAGGTTGACAGCCGCTTGAGCGTGGCGACGCGCACGGCGTCGTTGGCGGGCGTGGCGACACGCTGATCCAGCGAAGGCAGCAGTACCGACGCCGCGGCGGCAATCAAATCGAGCTTTTGCGGTTGATCGGCGGGAATGAGCGTCGACAAAGTTGTTGCGCGTTCCACTTCCGGCAGCTTTTCGAGCTTCGCCGCGATCTTGTCCGCTTCCTCAAGCGAAGGCGCGAGCACCTTCACGTCGTTCACGGCCGCTTCGGGCGCATCTTTCAGCGAGAGCAGCGTGGCCATCGACTCCGTTTTCGGGTCCTTCAGGTTCAGCGGATTGAAGTCGAAACGCAGATGCAGCAGCAACGGCAGCGCGCAGATCACGACCAACAGCGTGCCGATCAACACCGGCTTGCGATTGCGCGCGAGGTAATCGTCTACCGGCGCGAGCTTCGGGAAGCCCGGCGAGCCTGCTTCACCCGGCGGCGCGAACACCTTGATCAGCGCCGGAAACAAGGTCATGTTGGTGACATACGCGACCAGCATGCCGACGCCCGCAATCTGCCCGAGTTCGGACACGCCGCGATACGCGGTAGGCAAGAACGAGAAGAAACTGGCGGCCGTCGCGGCGGCGGCGAGCGTCAGCGGAATGCCAACGTGGCGCGCCGTATTCACCAGCGCGACGTCCAGCCGGTCGTCCTTGAAGCGTTCCTCGCGATACCGCACGCCGAACTGAATGCCGAAATCCACGCCGAGCCCGACGAACAGCACCATGAACGCGATCGAAATCAGGTTCAGCGCGTGGACCATGAGCAGGCCGAGCGCGGCGGTGATTGCCAGTCCGACGAAGAGCGTGACGAACACCGCGATGATCATCTTCCCCGAGCGCAGCGCGAGCCAGAGGATCACCAGCACGACAATGAACGTCAGGATGCCGTTGAGCACGGCGCCGTCTTTCAGCGACGCGAATTCTTCGTCGGAGAGCGGCTGTTCGCCGGTCAGCCGCACGACGGCCCCATATTTCTCCGATAACTTCAGCTCATTGGCCGTCGCCCGAATCGCGTTCGATCCGCTCGCGCCGGGTTCCAGCGCGTTGTAGTCCACCACCGGCTGCACGGTCACAAACGCACGCGCGGGATGCGTGGCCGAGGTATCGACCAGATTGCGCCACGAGAACACGGCGGGTTGATTGGTGAGGACTTTATCTAGCACGTCCGCGCTCTGGCCCAGCAGCTTCGACATTTGCCCGAGCGTCACTTGCCCAAGTTGCAGTGGCAGGTTGAGGCTGGTGTTGAGCGTGCCGGCAAGGCCGGTGAGCGTGGGGTCATGCGCCAGCGCGTTAATCAGCGGACGCGCTTTCACGAGTTGCTGGGTGGTGTCGGAGACTTTATCGGTGGAAAGGTACAGCAGGCCGTTGTGCTCGAAGAAGTCGCCGCCCGAGGGCTGCGACACCGCCGTGAAGTGCTGCGTGTTCTTGGCCAGTGCGGCGGCGAGCTCGTCGGCGGCGGCATCGGCGAATTCGGGCGCTTGCGCCTGAACTACCACGAGCACCGTCGATCCCCGTTGCGGAAAGGCTTCGTCAATCGCGTGGCTGCGCGCGGCCCATTCGGGTTCCGTCTCGATCAACTGGCTGATATCGGTGCTGATCTTGAAGTGATGCACCACGTAATAGCCGCTCAGCACGGCGATCAGCAGCGACAAAACGATGATCCAGCCGGGTCGGCGAATCGATAACGTGACGAGACGGGCAATGAGAGGCGTGAGCATGAAGACGAATGCCTCGGAGGGCGTGTTCTTAAGTTTTGCTGATTGGACAGGAGTGCCATGAGGCGCCGCGTGAGTATACCGGGCGCGAGGAGGTGCTGGCAGAAGGGGCGCTCGCTAAGCGGTGCAGGCTGGGCGCGCCGGGCGGACAAAAACTCTTCGATCGGTCCTTTAATATGCCGACCGCGGTCTGTCGGGCGCCGAGATCAGTGCACACTTAATGACAAATTGTACTAACATTGTGCAACCGCTTAGTTCGATTTCGGACTAACATTGTCATTACGGTGAAGCGATGAAAACAACGATTCGCAGGATGGGTAACTCGCAAGGCGTGTTGATTCCGAAACCCATCCTGGCCCAACTTGGGCTGGAGGACGAAGTGGAGATGGAAGTGGAAAACGACGCAATTGTTTTAAGAAAACCGCAGAAGAAGGCCCGCCAAGGCTGGTCTGACGCAAGCAAGGCCATCGCACAAGCTGGCGACGACGAACTCGTATTGGGGGAGTTTCCGAACGCCGATGATGCGGAGCTTTCGTGGTAGTGCGCGGAGAGGTCTGGCTCATTAAAATGGATGAGCTGGACCCCACCGTAGGCAGCGAGATTCAGAAAACCCGGCCGTGCGTGGTGATATCGCCGCCTGAGTTGCACGACCATTTGCGCACCGTGATTGTCGCGCCCATGACAACCAAAAGCCGGCCGGCACCGTACCGTGTGTCCGTGGTATTCAGTCAGAAGAAAGGACTGATCCTGCTCGATCAGATCCGTACCATCGACAAAATCCGTCTGGTCAAAAAGCTCGGCGCCGTGCCGGCCAATACGTTGTCGGTCGCATTGCGGACCTTGCAGGAAGTCTTCGCGGTCTAGCTCTAACCAACCCCTACGTCTCGCTCCAAAGCCTCAACAGATTGTGATAACAGCCCACGAGCGTTCGCCTCGCGGCGTCGTCGGCGTTTTGTGCGTTGAGCCTTTGAATGGCGTTGTCCATATCGAATAGCAGGCTGCGGCGGGTATCGTCGCGAACCAGGCTCTGCGCCCAGAAGAAACTCGCGACGCGCATTCCACGCGTCACCGGCCGCACCTCATGCAAGCTGGTCGCCGGATAAACAATCGCATGCCCCGCCGGCAGCTTCACTTCCTGCACGCCGTACGTGTCCTCGATCACCAGCTCGCCGCCGTCGTAGTCCTCCGGCGGCGTGAGGAACAGCGTGATCGATACATCGGTTCGTACCCGCGTGCCATGTCCCGGCACAAGCCGGATGGCGCCATCCACATGACTGCCGAAATGCATCCCGCCTTCGTACCGGTTGAAAAGCGGCGGATAAACGCGGTTGGGGAGCACCGAACTGATGAACAACGGATGCCGTTCGAGCGCGCCAATAATGATGTCGCCGAGTTCGAACGCAATTGGCGCTTCCTGCGCGATCTGCTGGTTGCGCTTTACCGGCGCGCCCTGATAGCCGGCCGTCGCGCGGCCGTCCACCCATGCATCCGATGCATCGAGCCGCTGGCGCATGGCGGCGGCGTCCTCTGGGCTGAGGACGTTGGGTATCGAAAGGATCATGTTTTTTTGGGGTCCAGCGGCCGCGCGACGTGTATCGCGCGGCTCGCGTGTCCTGCAGTCGATCAATAGAACCGGTAGTTTAGCGTCGCGAGGAACGTCCGGCCGTAACCCGGCACCGCGCGGCCGCCATCCGATGGAATCAGCGCGTCGTAGTAGTGCTTGTTGGTCAGATTCTGCACGTTGAACTGGACGTCGTAGTGTTTCTGGTGATACGCGGCCATTGCGTCCCAGCGCGTGTACGCAGGCACTTCCACGAAGTTGTTGCTGGCCGCATATCGCGACGATGTGTACACCGGGCCGCCACCGAAGGTCCATTGGGGCGTGACGTCATACGTCGTCCACAACGTGATCATGTTGCGCGGCGTGTTCGCCAGCGTCTTGCCATTCGTGTTGTCCAGCGCCTTCACCACTTGGCCGTCCATGTACGTATAGCCGCCAAAGACCTGCCACTTGTTGGTGATGTGGCCAGCCAGCCCGAGTTGATAACCTCGCACGCGCACGTCGCCGTCGAGCGTGTAGCTGCCGTCGGCCTGGAGCGTGCGGGCATTGGTTTTATCGATATTGAACAGCGACTGCGTCACCGACAACCCGCCGTTCAGCAAATCCCATTTCGTTCCCACTTCATACGAACGGTTCGATTCCGGCGGCGTGTTCTGCTGGTTGTTCGTCAGCGTCAGCGCTTCCAGCGATGGGTTGAAGGACGTGCCGTATGAAACGTAGTACGACTGCCAGTCGGTCGGCTGGAAAATGATCCCGCCGCGCACACTGGTGAAGTAGTTCGTCTGCGTGGCGTACGAAGGCAGGTTGAGGGTGTTCTTGATCGACGCCTCGTAGCGGTCCCAGCGCAAGCCGCCCACCACCTTCCAGTACTGGCCGACCGACACCGTATCGTTGGCATAAACGCCGACCCCGTTCGCGCTCGATTCCGCGAGGTTGGTCGCCACTTCTTGCGTGTTGGCCGGTCGCGTGGTGTATTGCGGATTGAGCAGAGGAACGATTGCGATGGTGTTCGACGGCAGGCCCGGCGTCGTCGCGGTGAACGACTGGTTGCTGTAGGTCTCGTGGCTCAAGTCAATGCCCGCTATCACCTCATGCTTGAGGAAACCGGTGTTGAATTTGTAATCGATATCCGTCGTGTTGTAGACCGAATGATCGTTGATGTTCCGGTCTTTGCCCTGCAACTTCACATACAACGACGACAACGGCAACGACGTGTAATTGCCGTTGGTCAGCGCCGTCGATGTTCCCAGTGGCCCGGTCAGGACAGCCGCCGCATTGGTCGCGGTCGCTTCGGTGCCGTAGTGACTGAACTGGGTCTCGTTGCGCAGCGTGAGGTTGTCGTCGAAACGATGCTGGATGCGCGCCGAGAGCGTCTGCACGTCCTGGATCGTCCGGTCGCCTTCGAAGCCGTAGAACTGGCCCTTGCTGACCGGGACCGGCGCGCCGTTCACCGGAGGAATGCCATAGTCCGGCTGGTCGCGGTTGTGCTGGATCAACGCTGACAATGTGACTTCCGTCGGCGTGCCAATACCGAAGCGCACCGTCGGCGCGAAGCCATAGTCCTTGCTCTTCATCACGTCGCGGGTCGAGCCGAGGTCTTGCCCGAACGCGTTGAGCCGCACGGCGGACGTGTCGGAGAGCGGCTGGTTGATGTCTACCGTGGTGCGGTAGCGGTCGCTCGTGCCGACCATCGCGGACACCGATGCATGCGCTTTCAATTCCGCCTGCTTGCTCACCTGGTTGATCACGCCGCCCGTGGAGCCGCGCCCGAAATAGAGCGAGGACGGGCCATACAGCACGTCGATGGATTCAAGGTCGAACGTGTCCCGATAGTACTGGCCGCGATCGCGAAAGCCATCGAGATAAATGTCGGTGCGCGCCGAGAACCCGCGCAAGTTGATGTTGTTGCCGATTTGTCCGCCTTCCGCTGCGCCAATGGTGACGCCGGGGACGTTGCGAAGGGCATCGGAGAATGAGGTTGCTGCCTGGGACTGCAGCACGGCTTTCGGGACCACCACAGCCGCCTGGGGGATATCGCGTAACGCGGTTGGGACCTTGGCGCCTACGCTCGACTTTTCGGGCTGGAAGTCGGGCGTGGTAATGGCCTGACCGGAGACATGGACGGCCGGCAGCGCGGCGTTTTCAACAGGGGGTGCGGCTTGTGCGGATTGTTCCGCCTGGGCGGTTTGATCGGTCTTGCTGACCGGCGCGGCCTGCGCGTGAGCATAAAGCGGAATGGCAGCAGGAGCCGCCAGCGCGGTCATGATCGCCGCGGCAAGCGGTGTCTTCCTCAACATGTGTTTCCCCGAGTACTGGATGGTCGAAAAGCCGGCGCCGTTGCGCCATGCCGGTCAGTTGTTTCCGCGATGCCCGCGGCGGCGTGAGTGGTCGGCAACAGGCGCGGCCGGAGCGTCAGTTCGTGTCAGTTCGTCTTTGCGAACGGGATGCGCCGTTTGCCTGATATTTCGGAAATGCGAATCAATATCATTACACAAGTAACAATTGTTTTCAATACGGCTTCGGGAACTATTCGGATAGCTGACGAACGAAGGCCCCGCGATTTACACGAGGCGGTTTTATCGGGGAGATAAAACGCGCCACGGAGGGCGGGGCTTTATGGGGCGTGGATGAGAGGGGTTAATCCGGAACCGGGAGGGGGAGAAGTCGTGCCGCAGAGCGCGGTCAACTGTAACCATCTTACAAAAACGCAGCTTTCATTCAGGTGAGCTAGGGGTGTCCTCAAACGCCCTGAGCGCCGCCGCCACGTCGCGCTGCAATTGCCCGAGGGCGGCGACTTTCGGATTGGGAGGTTGCAAACCTTGCCAAAGAAGCAGGGACAATCGCTTCGACGTCTCTTCAATATCCACCGTTTTCTTGCTGATCGCGTCCCAGAGCACGTGTTCCATCGGTCCATAGATGCTGGAGCGCAGCAGGCTTAAGGGGAGGTCGTCGCGGATATCGCCGGCGGTCACGCCATCGGACAGAACCTGCATCAGCGGCGCGGTATAGCGCCGCTGGAGTTGCACGATTTCGTCGCCGAAGGTGTCGTCTTTCGCGCGCCCTTCGGACAAGATCAGCGCGCACAGCCCCGGCCCATCGATCATCAGCCGGTACAAGTGCGTGCGGATCAGGAAAAACAGTTTGGCGCGCGTCCCCGTGATGTGCGGCAGCGTGGCTTCAATCTCCGCGATGATCTCGTCGTACCAGTCGCAGATCACCCGCACGCACAGGTCGCGCTTGCCGGAGAAATACGTGAACACCGTCGCCTCCGATACCCCAAGCCGACGCGCCATATCGATTGTCGTCGCCGATGCATATCCGCGCTCCGAGAACACTTGCCGCGCCACGAGCAGGATGTCCTTGATGCGTTGTTCGGACTTGACGCTCGACGGTGCGCGGCGTGCGGGAAGGGTTTTGGGCTGGCTCATATAGGCGATGAAAGTCGCTCGTCAGGGGTATTATTTTGAGTCTAGCTCAATTGAAGTTGTAGGGGAATTCAAGCAATATTGTGAGCTTTGTTAAGGTTTAACTGGCTTGACGTTGTTATGTAATTGAGTTTTACTCAAATGCATTAAGGCGCACTCACCCGGTCACGTTGAGAATCATGGAATCCAATCCGAATAATCCGCGCGGTCAGCATCGTTATCGCTCCGTCTTCCGTCCCGGCCTGTTCGCCGGCAAGGTTGTCATGGTGACGGGCGGAGGCAGCGGGCTTGGCCGATGCACCGCGCACGAACTCGTGTCGCTCGGCGCCTCGGTGATCCTGATCGGACGGTCGCTGGAGAAGCTGGAAACCGTGCGCGACGAGCTGGCTGAGGATTACCCGGAGAGCGTCGAACGCGTGGGCTGCTATTCCTGCGACATCCGCGACGAGGCGAGCGTCAAACAAGTCGTTGCTGCGACGCTCGCCGACTTCAACCGGCTCGATGGCCTCTTCAATTGCGCGGGCGGCCAGTTCCCCGCGCCGCTCGACAAGATTTCCCTGAATGGCTGGGACGCCGTTGTGCGAAATAACTTGCACGGCACTTTCCTGATGTCGCGTGAATGCTTTACGCAATGGATGCGCGATCACGGCGGCGCGATCGTCAACATGCTCGCGGACATCTGGGGCGGTATGCCCGGCATGGGCCATTCGGGCGCCGCGCGCGCTGGCGTCTGGAACTTCACCGAAACGGCCGCGTGCGAATGGGGTTACGCCGGCGTGCGGGTCAATGCCGTGGCGCCGGGATGGATTGCATCGGCGGGTATGGATAGTTACGACGAACGTTATCGTGCGTTGCTGCGCGAGCTCAGGCACAAGGTGCCGTTGCAGCGCTTTGGGACCGAATCCGAACTGTCCGCGGCGGCGGTGTTCTTGTTGTCGGAGGCATCGGCTTTTATCAACGGGACGGTGATTCGCGTTGATGGCGGCGTGCCGAACGCACGGCATTCGTGGCCCTTGGCGGCCGCTGCGCGTGCGCTGGAATTCAACGGGTTTTCGCGTTATCAGCCGCCTGTCGGGTTGCAGGATTTGGTCGACGCCGAGGACGCCAAGCATTCAACCGATTTAATCGATAAAGCCGCGCCAACCAGTGCCGGCGAGTGAGACTCAACTAAGGAGAAGCGATGCTTCCCGCAGCCGATTCATATGAAACCCTCGCCGCGGCTTTCGAGTGGAAGGTGCCCGCGCACTACAACATTGGCGTGGACACCTGCGATAAATGGGCCGACGGTTCCGGCTGCCTCGCGCTCATCTACGAGACCCGCGAAGGCTCGGAAACGCGTTTTACCTTCGATGACCTCAAGGCGCTCTCCAACCAGTTTGCCAACGCGCTTGCCCGCGCGGGGCTGACGCGCGGCGACCGCGTCGGGATCTTCCTGCCGCAGTCGCCGGAGACGGCCATTGCGCATCTGGCCATCTACAAGGCGGGTTATATCGCGGTGCCGCTGTTTGCGCTGTTCGGCGTCGATGCCATCCAGTACCGGCTCGCCGATAGCGGCGCGGTGGCGCTGATCACCGACCACGCCGGTTTCGAAAAGCTGGAGCAGGTTCGCGACACGCTGCCGTACCTGAAAGCGGCCTATACCGTTGATACCGCCGATACCACCACGCGCAAGAACGCTCATTCCTTCTGGGATTCGTTGCGTGCGGAAACGGACGTCTTCACCCCTGCCGATACCTCCTGCGACGACCCCGCCGCGATCATCTACACCTCCGGCACGACGGGAAAGCCCAAAGGCGCGTTGCTTGCGCATCGGGCGTTGCTGGGGCATTTACCGGGCGTCGAGATGTCGCAGGGACTTTTCCCGTTGCACGCCAGGCTGATGTGGACGCCCGCCGACTGGGCGTGGATTGGCGGTTTGTTCGATGTCTTGCTGCCTGCGTGGCATCACGGCGTCGCGGTGCTCGCGCGGCGCTTTGAAAAGTTCGATGGCCCCGCCGCCTTCGACCTGATGGCGCGTCACGGCGTCACCCATACGTTCCTGCCGCCGACCGCGCTCAAGATGATGCGCTCGGTGGCGCGCCCCGAGCAGTGGCGGTTGTCGTTGCGCGCGGTGGCGAGCGGCGGGGAATCGCTGGGCGAGGAGTTGATCGCCTGGGGCCGGACGGCGCTTGGCGTGACCATCAACGAGTTCTACGGGCAGACTGAGTGCAACGTGGTGGTGTCGTCGTGCGCGGCGTTGTTCGAGCCGCGACCGGGGGCGATCGGGCGCAGCGTGCCGGGACATCGCGTGGCAATCGTCGACGATGAGGGCACAAAACTTCCGCCCGGCACGCCGGGAAATATCGCGATTGCCGCGCCCGACCCGGTCATGTTCCTGCGCTACTGGAACAACGAAGCGGCCACGCGCGATAAATTTCGCGGCCAGTTCCTGCTGACCGGCGACCTCGGTTTATGCGACGCCGACGGTTTTATCCGCTTCGTCGGCCGCAACGACGACGTGATTACCAGCGCGGGTTATCGGATCGGACCTGCGCCTATTGAAGACTGTTTGCTGCGCCATCCCGCCGTGAGCATGGCGGCGGTGGTGGGCGCACCGGACGCGGCGCGTACGGAGATCGTGATGGCGTTCATCGTGCTGAATGCGGGGTTTGTCCCGGACGAAACGCTTGTCCGCGAGCTTCAGCAGCACGTCAGGACGCGGCTGGCCGCGCATGAATATCCGCGCGAGATCAGGTTTGTCGATGCATTGCCGATGACGCCGACCGGCAAGGTGATGCGCAAGGAATTACGGGCAGGGTTACCGGATCTGAGCAATTCAAATTCGACCAAACCATGAGGATTCGCCGATGACCTCAGCCACGGCCTCGCCCAGACGCCAACCTCCTGCGGCCCTCGACGCCACCGATCGCAAGCTGCTGGCCCTGCTCGCCGAAGACGCTACGCGGACCTACGCCGAGCTTGGCCGTTTGCTGCATTTGTCCGCGCCCGCCGTGCACGAACGGGCGAAGCGCCTGAAGCAAGATGGCGTCGTCAAGGCGACCGTGGCGACGCTGGATGGCGCAAGCGTTGGCCGGCCGCTGTTGGCGTTTGTTCACGTCGATACCTCCAGTTGGGCCGTCACGCGCCAGCTTCTGCAACTGACGGAGTTTCCGGACGTCGAAGAGATCCATACGGTGACCGGCGAAAGCGCGATGCTGCTGAAAGTGCGAACCCGCGACACGCAGACGCTCGAACATCTGCTTGAGCGCATTCATTCGATAGAGGGGTTCACCGGCACGCGCAGTTATATCGCGTTGACTACCTATCTGGAGCGCGGGCCGAGTCCGCAGGTTTGAGGGTGTCAACGTGACTGAGTCTCGGCTCCGACACGGGTGAAGGAGAAAACCTTTCGAGTGTTGTTGATCGGCAAGGACAAATCGACTCACCACGACCCATTTCGTCGCAGCATTGATCACCACGATTGACGCCATGCCGATGCGCCGCCACGAAGTGCCCTAACAAGCCGCTACGGGTAAGGGGTAGAAGAGCCAATAATCGGAGGTTTTTCGTTTCCGCCGACTCCTACGTCAGCCTTGATCCAACAATCCTCCGAACCTACTGAACTGTCACGGCAGACGCGGGTCGATATACTTACTGCGTTTTCCCGCTAACGGGCGCGTCGGGCTGAACGCCGCCCTCCCTTACTCGATAACGGTCGTATGAAACGCTATTTGCCTGTCCGTGTTGTTCTGTTCGCCCTGGCTTTCTCAGCGGCGCTGTTTTCCAGCACGTCGTTTGCGCAGACGAGCCCCGATGCTGTTGTTAAAGGCGCGGTGGAAGGCACTGTCAATGCAATGAAGGCTGATCCTGCCGCGCGTGGCGGCGACATGGCCAAGATCACGCAATTGGTGCAGTCGCGTTTCGTGCCGGCAACCGATTTCCAGCGCACCACGCGAATTGCCGTTGGTAAGGCGTGGAGCACGGCGACGCCCGAGCAGCAGAAGGCGCTCTACGAGCAATTCCAGACGCTGCTGGTGCGCACCTACTCGTCGTCGCTGTCGCAATTACGCGATGACGACGTCAAGTTCAAATTCGACACCCCAACGCTCGACGCCGCTGGAAAAGACGCTGTCGTCCAGTCGCACGTGTACTCGACCGGCGGCGACAACCCGGTGCGTTATCGATTGGAAAAGACGCCGGACGGCTGGAAGATCTACGACATCGACATGATGGGCGCGTGGCTGATCCAGGTGTATCAGACGCAGTTCGCGGGTCAGTTGTCGAAGGGCGGCGTAGACGGTCTGATCAAGTTCCTGACCGCACACAACGAGCGGACGGCGGAGTGAGGAAGAGGTAGAGCCTCGACCCGGATTCGCCCATGAGGCGTGGGTGAGCGAGCCCGAGATATCTCGCAGTAGCAGCATGACCAATTGGCGCAACTGGCGACAAAGCCGGGTGCGCCTTTTTTTGCGCGGCCGTCTGTAGCGCTCATCGCCTTACAAAGTATCGCTTCATCCGCCACGATGAGCATTGACCTATGACCAGAGGCACAAAATGCCAAATCAACGAGTATCGAAATCCGAATTTAGAGCGAAAGCATCTGAATTCTTCAGGCTGGTGGAGTCGTCGGGGGAGAGTTTGATCGTGACCGACCGTGGACGGCCGACACTCGAGTTACGGCCGTATCAAACGGATGCAAAAGACCCACTCGATCTTCTGCGCGGCTCGCTATTGCGTTACGACAATTCCATAGCGCCCGTGGGGGAAGATGACTGGGTAGCGGCGCGGTAATCGTATCCGGCGTACTGGGTATGCACGCTAACTTGGTTGGCAGCTCGGCGCCCCAAGCCACTACCGAAACTTTATGCGCACCAAGTTTCGCCCCTACGCCTTCACTCCCGCATCAACACTCCGACACAAGCACCATTGCCTTCGACGAAACGCTCTTCGCCGACTTCAGCGCTTTCTCCCTCACTGCGGTCATGTTTTCGGTCTCGCTGGAGTACTTGAACGAAGCGGGTAGCAGCCGATAGTCTGCCGCCACCTGCGCGGCTTTCGTCTCGCTGAAGCCAGTCTTGTGCAGCATCTTCGTCAAGAGAGAGTAGTCGTCCAGATCGGCTTTGCCGAGATTGATCATTACACTGAATTCAGCCATTGCTTCCTGCTTGTTTACCTTGAAAACCCGCGATGCTACACGGGTGCGCCACCTGCGCATCTTGAAATACAAAACGGGTGGATAACGCCGCTCGTCGCGACCTTATCCACCCGTTCTTTTTACCGTATGCGATTGGCTGGAAAAATCAGCCAATACTCAATCGGCGGGTTGACTGCCAAAGACTCAAACTCAAGCCGCAATCGTGGTTTGCTTGCCGCCCTTGTTATTCTTCGCGCGGCCAATTTCTTCCAGCTTGATCTCGACGTGCTTCGAGAACACGAATTCCGCCGGGCGCTGGTTATCGACCGGCAGGTCTTTCGCATAAGCACCTTCGGTACGCGGACCGCGCAACGCGACGCGCGCCGCCTTCAGCGGATGCGCAACCGTGTCCATTACGGCGGTGGCTTCAAAGCCGCAATGCACCATGCAGTCCGCACATTTCTCGTACTTGCCCGTGCCGTACTTGTCCCACTCGGTGGTTTCCATCAATTCCTTGAAGGTCTTCACATAGCCTTCACCGAGCAGATAGCACGGACGTTGCCAGCCGAACACGGTACGCGCCGGGTTGCCCCAAGGCGTGCATTCGTAGGTCTGATTGCCGGCCAGGAAGTCGAGGAACAGACTCGACTGGCTGAACGACCAGCGCTTGCCGTTATCGCCGCGCTTGAAGATGTCGCGGAACAACGTTTTCGTCTTTTCGCGGTTCAGGAAGTGTTGCTGATCCGGTGCGCGCTCGTACGCATAACCCGGCGACACCGTGATGCCGTCCACGCCCATGGGGCCGAGCGTGTCGAAGAAATTCGCAACACGCTCCGGGTCGGCGTCGTTGAACAGCGTGCAGTTGATGTTCACGCGGAAACCACGGCGCTTCGCTTCCTTGATTGCCGCAACCGCCTTTTCGTACACGCCGTCTTGCGAGACCGAATGGTCATGCGCCTGCTTGTCGCCGTCGAGGTGAACCGACCAGACGAAGTACGGATTCGGCTGGTAATCATCCATCTTCTTTTCCATCAGCAGCGCGTTCGTGCAGAGGTAAACGAACTTCTTGCGCGCGATGATGCCCTTCACGATCTGGGGCATTTCCTTGTGCAGCAGCGGCTCGCCGCCAGCGATAGACACTACCGGTGCACCGCATTCGTCGACGGCTGCGAGGCAGTCTTCCATCGAGATGCGCTGGTTCAGGATGGGGTCCGGATAATCGATCTTGCCGCAGCCGTTACACGCCAGGTTGCACCGGAACAGCGGCTCGAGCATCAGCGCGAGCGGATAGCGCTTGTTGCGCATGAAATGCTGGCGCGCGATGTAAGCGCCAACCCGGACCTTTTGCAGCATTGGAATAGACAATTGCGTGTGCTCCTTAATCTTCGCGAAGGGCGCCGGCGGAAGCCGTTGCCGCAGCCAGCGGCTTCGTCAGCTTCGCGGGGAGTTTGAATTCAACTTTTTCTTCGCGGCCGGACATCGTCGTGACTTCAACGGGACCCAGCGCGCGCAGTGCATTAATAACGTGCTTGACCATTTCTTCCGGCGCGGATGCGCCGGCCGTAATCCCGACAGTCTGCGCATTCGCAAACCAGTCGGCTTTCAATTCCGAGCCGTCCGCCACGAGGTAGCTCGGCACGCCGGTTTCGGCGCCGATCTCGCACAGACGATTCGAGTTGGAACTGTTCGTGGCGCCAACCACCAGCAAAACGTCAACTTGTTTGCTCAGCTCGCGCACCGCCGCCTGGCGGTTTTGCGTCGCGTAGCAGATGTCGCGCGTATCCGGGCCCACGATGTCCGTAAAACGGCGATGCAATGCGTCGATGATGTCGCGCGTATCGTCCACCGACAACGTGGTCTGCGTGACATAGGCGACGGGGGCATCGACGGGCAGCGCGAGCGTTGCCACTTCCGCTTCGCTTTGCACGAGCACCACCGTGCCGGGAATCTGGCCGATGGTCCCTTCCACCTCCGGGTGCCCCGCATGGCCGATCAGGATCAAAGTTCGGCCCTGCGCGACATATTGCCGCCCCTGCACATGGACCTTCGTCACCAGCGGGCACGTGGCATCCAGCACATCAAGGCCGCGCGCCTCTGCGTCGGCTTCCACTGTTTGCGCCACGCCATGCGCGCTGAAAATAGCAACGGCGCCGTGCGGCACTTCGTCGAGTTCTTCGACGAAACGCGCGCCCTTGCTACGCAGGTTGTCGACGACGTGCCGGTTGTGAACGATCTCATGGCGCACGTAGACGGGCGCGCCATGTCGTTCGAGAGCGCGATCGACAATCTCGATCGCGCGGACCACGCCCGCACAAAAGCCGCGGGGTTGAGCAAGGATAATACGCATATTCGGGCGAACTCCGACTGGCGCGGGTTTCGAATGGAACCGGCTATAAGCTTGGATCAAATCCGGTCGATTTGTTGTAAGCGAAATTAAAGCTTCTCGGAAAAAGCTTTCGGAAACAATTGGCTGGAAATGAGCCATTCGTTTCAACTTTAAGGCCGAAGTTGACCGCGTATTCTAACTCGTTCGCTTTTTGGATGCTTGTAAGAGGGTGTTAGAGGGTGTTTCCGTTTCTGTCGACAGGGTTGAATTACTGCGTGGACACGGAAGCCGGTAAACTAGCGGTTCGCCGGGTTGTCCGCGAAGCGGCCTTGAAGCCGCCATGGCGGTGCCGTGATCCGGCTTTTTTAAGCGGCTGAAGCACGCGCGCGTAGGTAGCTGGATCAGTAGCCGGATCCGTGCCGCGAGGGTCGATGAAAAGCTCCGGTTAAACGGCCTGCCGGGCTGAATCAGCGGGGGTCTGCGGCAGTCGGAGCATGGATCCTGGCAGCAGGATCAAGCCGAAGCTGGCCCGATTTTAAGCCACACCTGCGTTGGGGCGAATGCCCGATAAGCCGCAAGAGCCGGCTGCGTAGGTGGCTGCATGCGTGGACTACATACGCGGGCTGCATAACTGCACCGGATTCACGCCTGGTTCTCCAACAGGTTTTCGGGCAGCGCGCGACAAGAATTTTTCCCGTGTCGAGTCGTTGCGCCTAACCAACATTTACGTCGCCCTGGAGCGCAATGTTGTTACGCGTCAGCGACCCGGCACGCACGACCTGCGTGCGTCGATGTCCATTCTGGCATCCGCGCGCTGTGTCGAATACCTGGACCGTGTTATGGAAGTCGATCACTACGAAAATTTTCCGGTAGCCAGCATATTGCTGCCGAAACGGCTGCGTGCGCCGGTCGGCGTGATTTATCACGTCGCGCGCACGGCGGACGACATTGCCGACGAAGGTGTCTTCGACCCGGCCGAACGCCACGCCCGTCTCGCCGATTTCCGCGCGGGGCTGGATGCGGTCGCCGCCGGTCAGCCGGCACCGGTTCATCCCATGCTGTTCGAGAAACTTGCCGGCACCGTCTCGCAATACGGGCTGCCGCTCGGGCCGTTCTACGATCTCGTCTCGGCGTTCGATCAGGACATCGACACCACGCGTTACGCCGACTGGCCTGCGCTCATGGACTATTGCCGGCGCTCGGCGAATCCGGTCGGGCGGCTGATGCTGCATCTCTTCCACGCCAGCACGCCCGAGAATCTCGCTGATTCCGACGCGATCTGCACCGCGTTGCAGCTGATCAACTTCTGGCAGGACGTGGGTATCGACTGGAAGAAGAGCCGCATTTACATGCCGTTGTGCGACCTCGAGCGTTTCGGCGTGACCGAACGGCATATTGACGAGCAAATCTGCGACGATGCCTGGCGAGCGCTCATGCGTCATGAAGTCGACCACGCACGCGCGATGATTGTTGGCGGCGCGCCGCTTGCCGTGCGCATGCCCGGGCGCTTTGGTCTGGAACTGTGCAGCGTCGTGCACGGCGGTTTGCGAATTCTTGAAAAAATCGAACAGGCCGACTACGACGTGTTCCGCAAGCGCCCGGTGCTGAAAGGCCCGGACTGGGTGGTGATCGGCATGCGTTCGCTCGCGATGCGGCTGCGTGGCCGGGTGGGTGTGCAATTGCGCTCGGTCGAGAGCTGACCGAAGCTGACTTGACCTGATCGCGGCGCCCCTGTCGATGAATTTGCTTAACCCGAATAAACGATGCTCCTGATTGCTTGGTTGTCCCTCCTCATCTGGCTTGTCCTGCTGTTTGGCCGCGGCGGTTTCTGGCGCGCGCAAGCCCTCGAACGGCTCAGCGAGAGTACCGTTCACGCAGTCGGCCAAGCGGAGATTGCGCGTCGCGGCGCGTGGCCGGCCGTCGTCGCGATCGTGCCGGCGCGCAATGAAGCCGATGTGATCGGCCGCGCGGTGACGTCGCTGCTCGCTCAGGACTACGCGGGTTCATTCCATCTGATCGTCGTCGACGACCACAGCACCGACGGCACCGCCGACGCTGCGCAGGCCGCCGCGCGCGACGGCGGTTTCGAAGACCGCCTGACCGTGCTGACGGCCGCGCCCTTGCCGCCAGGCTGGTCCGGCAAGGTGTGGGCGCAGTCGCAAGGCATTGCGGCTATCGACGGGCTGGGTTTTCCGGCCGATTACCTGCTGCTCACCGATGCCGACATCCGTCATCCCGCCGACGCCGCCTCGCAACTCGTCGCGCGCGCGATTCTGGAAGATCGCGATCTGGTCTCGCTGATGGTGCGGCTGCGCTGCGACTCAACATGGGAAAAAGCGCTCATTCCCGCGTTCGTGTTTTTCTTCGCGAAGCTGTACCCGTTTGCGTGGGTCAACAACGCGAGTAACCGCACGGCAGCGGCGGCGGGCGGTTGCATGATGGTGCGGCGCGCGGCGCTAGTGGAGACGGGCGGGATTGAATCGATTCGCGGAGAGCTGATCGACGATTGCAGCCTCGCTTCGCGCATCAAGTTTCGTAACGGCGTGAACGCGGCGCGGCCGATCCGGCTGGATCTCGCCGCTGACAGCGAATCCCTGCGGCCGTACGACGACTGGCGCGACGTCTGGAACATGATTGCGCGCACGGCGTTCACGCAG
This sequence comes from Caballeronia sp. SBC1, assembly GCF_011493005.1. Classification (NCBI taxonomy): domain Bacteria; kingdom Pseudomonadati; phylum Pseudomonadota; class Betaproteobacteria; order Burkholderiales; family Burkholderiaceae; genus Caballeronia; species Caballeronia sp. SBC1. The sequence continues at coordinate 1,738,868 of NZ_CP049158.1, read as the reverse complement.
TTGCGTTATTCGGCGTTGTTGCTGGTCGGGACGGTGCTCGCGATGTGCGTGATCTATCTCGCGCCGCCCGTGGTTGCGTTGACGTTGGGAGCCAAGGGATGGCCGGCGTGGCTCGCGTGGATTGCGATGTGCTGCGCGTATTCGCCAATGCTGCGTTACTACCGGCTGTCCATACTCTGGGCGCCGATATTGCCGGTGATCGCGCTGTTTTATGTCAGCGCGACGGTTGGCTCGGCAATACGGTTCTGGCGCGGCAAAGGCGGGCAGTGGAAGTCGCGAGTCCAGGCGCCTTGAGCGGATGACGGCGAGTCGTGCGTGGGCGAACGGTGTCTAGCCGCCGGGTGTAGCCGATTTCGCCCACCCGGTTCAACTCACCGTTTGGTCAGCATCGCGTACATCTCGATCACCATGTCGGGTGAGAACGAGAACGGTACCCAGCCATGTCCGGTATGACGCAACACCAGCAACCGATCGCCGTTCGCATAACGTTGCGTGGCCATCACCGGGTTTTTCGTCGCGACAAAGCGCCAGCCGGACGGCAGGCCGCCCGGCTGTTCGACGTCCATCGAAGCGCGCGCGTTCGATAATTCCTCGATCAACTCCGATACCCCCTCGGGGCTCAACGCCACTGACACTCCGCCAATCGTCATCGCGATCACGTTCTTTTCGGGGCGCGAAACGTTCAGCGCGGGCTTTTCTTCAGCCACGGGCGGTTTTTCTTCAACCACGGACGCAACTGCCGTTGCCGGCTCATTAGCCGCGTCGGTAATAGAAGCAGTGGAAGATTCGGGAGAAACTGGAATGGAAGCGGCGGCGAGAATCAGCTCATCGAGGCTTGATTCCAGCGCGCCGAGCTGGTCGGTTAAGTTCATGCGTTGTTTGCCTTGCTAGCCTTGCATCGAACCTGCGATTTTAACTGCTGCGTACCGCGCAACGTCGCCACACGTTGTAACAAAATGCGTGTATGACGCTAAAAATGCCATCAAAACAACAGGCAACGCGCGCCATGGATCATCGGTTCATCGCGCTTTATCGTTTCAGGTAGCCGTTCGCGCGGAACCAGTCCAGCGCGTGACTCAGGCCTTCGCCATAAGGCCGCGCCTTATACCCCAGCTCCCGCTCCGCTTTCGCCGACGTGAAGTACATCTTGTTCTTCGACATCCTCAATCCATCGACAGTAACAAACGGCTCCTTGCCACTGAACTTCGCGTAAAGCTCCGCGCCGATCGCGAGCGGATAAAGCGGGCCGCGTGGCAGCTTGATGGTCGGCGGCTTGCGCCCGGCCAGCCCGGCAATATCCGCCAGCATTTGCTGCAGCGACAGATTTTCGCCGCCGAGAATATAGCGTTCACCGATCACCCCGCGCTCCAACGCGAGAAAGTGGCCGTTCGCCACGTCGTCCACATGCACGAGGTTCAGGCCGGTATCGACGAAAGCGGGGATCTTGCCCGTCGCCGCTTCCACGATGATTCGCCCGGTTGGCGTTGGCTTGACGTCGCGCGGACCGATCGGCGTGGACGGGTTCACGATCACCGCCGGCAAGCCGTCATTCGCGACCATGCGCTCGACCGCGCGTTCCGCCAGCACCTTGCTGCGTTTGTATGCGCCAATGGTCTGATGGGCTTGGGCAGGCTTCGTTTCATCGACGATCTCACCCGCCGGACTCACCTTCAGCGTTGCCACGCTGCTCGTGTACACGATCCGCTCCACGCCTTCCGCCAGCGCTGCGCGCATAGTAGCCTCGGTGCCTTCCAGATTCGCGCGCTCGATCTCGCCAGGATCGCGTGCCCAGATGCGGTAATCGGCGGCAACGTGCAGCAGGTAGCGAACGCCCTTCATTGCGGCGCGCATGGAGGCTTCGTCGCGCATGTCGCCGATTACGACTTCGGCGTCCAGTCCTTCGAGGTTCTGCCGGGAACTGGTCTTGCGTATGACTACGCGAACATCGAACCCGCGTTCCCGCGCGATGCGCGCCACCGCCGATCCGACGAATCCGGATGCGCCGGTGACGAGCACGCGTCCACGGGCGTATCCACTTAACGGGTCAGTCATTTTTGCCTCTTTTTGTCTTGCAAAGGTAACAGTTGCGCGTCTTCCGAAGCGTCACGATCAGCCGAGAACCCATATGTGACAAGGGCTTACGGCTCGTGCTATGGTCCGGTGCTGCTTCAGTCCGCCAGACCCCAAATTTAAAGAAAAGTCTTCAGCCAATGTTCATAGACAGTCGAAATCGATCCGTGTGGCTGTACTTCGCGACCGCGATGCTGCTCCTGATCGTGTTTGCGGTCGACTGGCTCACGCCGTTGCGCGTCGCCATCTGGGTGTTCTACATGCTGCCGGTCGCGCTCTGCATGTGGGTCGACCGGCCCAACGTGCCGTTTATCACTGCCGGCGCGGCCTCCGTGCTGATGTTCACGGCTTATGTCCTCACGAATGCCGATGCGCTCACCGGCCCGATCGTGCTGCAGCTCAACCGCGTGATCGGCGTGATCGTGATGTTCGTGCTGGCCGGCGTGGGGCATCTCTATATCAAAACGCGGCTGAACCTGCAACGCAGCGCGTGGCTCAAGCAGGGCGAAGTCCAGATCGGCTTGCAGATGCGCGGTGATCTCGACCCCGCGGCAATCGGCAACGGCATTCTCCGCTCGCTCGTGCCGTACGTGGGCGCGCAGGTCGGCGTGCTGTACAGCCGTGAAGGCGACGCGCTCGAGCGCATTGCAGCGTGGGCGCTGCCTGCCGAAAACGCCGTGCCGCAGCGGATCGCACGGGGCCAGGGGCTGCTCGGGCAAGTACTCGACGAGAAGCGGGCGATCGAGATCCGGGGCGCGGGATCGGATTTCCTGACAGTGGGCTCGGCGCTGGCATCGGCGCCTGCGACCCACTGCGTGGTCGCGCCCATGATGGCCGATGGCGAAGTGATCGGCGTGCTGGAAGTGGGTTTTATCGGCGATGAAAACGCGGTGGACGATACCCGCCAGTTGCTCGAAAACGCCGCTGAGGCCATGGGGATGGCGTTGCGCTCTTCACAGTATCGCTCGCGGATGGTTGACTTGCTGGAGGAAACGCAGCGGCAGAGCGAGGAATTGCAGGTTCAGCAGGAAGAGTTGCGGGTATCGAATGAAGAGCTGGAGGAACGCGGCCGGGTCTTGATGGAAACGCAGGCGCGGCTCGAAACACAGCAGGCCGAGCTCGAGCAGACGAACGTGCATCTTGAGGAATACACGCAGCACCTTGAGCGGCAGAAAACGGAGTTGGTGCGCGCGCAAAAGGAACTGGAGGCGAACGCGCTGGCGCTTGCGCGCGCGAGCCAGTACAAGTCCGAATTCCTCGCGAACATGTCGCACGAGTTGCGCACGCCGCTCAACAGTTCGCTGATCCTCGCGAAGCTTTTGCAGGACAACAAGCACGGCAATCTCTCCGACGAACAGGTGCGTTACGCCGCAACCATTCATTCGTCGAACAGCGATCTGCTGTCGCTCATCAACGACATCCTGGATTTGTCGAAGGTGGAAGCGGGGCAGATGGACGTGCAGTTCGCGCCGGTTGCTATCGACGGGATGTTGCAGTCGTTGCGGCAATCCTTCGCGCCGATCGCGGACTCGAAGCGCCTGAAGCTCGTGACCGAACGCGCGGAAGGCGTGCCGGAGTATTTCGTCACCGATAATCAACGGCTTCAGCAAGTCCTGCGCAACTTGTTGTCGAACGCGTTCAAGTTCACCGACCAAGGCCAGGTGACGGTCTCCGTGCACAAGGCAAGCAACGATGAGAACGCGTTGCGCTTCGATGTACGCGATACCGGCATCGGCATTGCCCGTGACAAGCAGGACCTCATTTTCCAGGCGTTCCAGCAAGCCGATGGCACGACCAGCCGCAAGTACGGCGGCAGCGGTCTGGGTTTGTCGATATCGCGGGAATTCTCGCGATTGCTGGGCGGTTCAGTGAGTGTCTCGAGCGAGCCAGGCAAAGGCAGCGTGTTTTCGGTCACGCTCCCGCTGACCGTTCGCGAAGGCACGGTCACCGCGAAACTTGATGTGATCGGGCATATGAGCGAGCCGGAGCCAGCCCTGGTGAACGGCGCGGCGCACACGTCTCCGAGCGCTGCCGTCGTGCAGACCCACGCGCCCGCGCACCTCGCGGCAATGGCCTCTTCCTCTTCTCTTGAGCCTTCGTCCTGGCGCGCGCCGATTGCGAACTACCCGGCGCCGCGGCCTATTGCCGACGATCGCGCCAACCGCAAGCGCCCGGACCGCGTGATCTTGGCGATCGAAGACGACTTGCGTTTCGCGCATATCCTGCACGACCTCGCGCATGAACTCGAATTCGACTTCGTGCACGCGACCACGGCGACACAAGGCGTGGAACTGGCCCGCGACCTGCAGCCGAACGGCATCTTGCTCGATGTCGGCTTGCCCGATCAGTCGGGGCTGACCGTGCTCGAATGGCTCAAGCACGATCCGCTCACGCGCCACATCCCGATTCACATCGTCTCGTCGACGGATCATGCCGATGTCGCGCTGCATCTCGGCGCGATCGGGTACACGCTCAAACCGAGCGCACGCGACACGCTTGCCGCGGCCATCCGCAAGCTCGAAGCGCGCTCGGCGCAAGGCACGCGGCGCGTGCTGGTGGTCGAGGATGACCCCACGCTGCGGCAAAGCATCCACGCGTTGTTGAAAAGCGCGACGGTCGAGATCGTGGAAGCCGGGACGATTGCGCAAGCGCTCGAGCACTTGAACCGCTCGACTTTCGACTGCATCGTGATGGACCTGGCCTTGCCGGATGGTTCGGGGTACGACTTGCTGGAACGGGTATCGACGTCGCAGGAGCATGCGTCGCCGCCCGTGATCGTGTACACGGGGCGCGTGTTGTCGCCGGACGAGGAGCAGCGTCTGCGCCGCTATTCCAAGTCGATCATCATCAAGGGCGCGAAGTCGCCGGAACGGCTGGTGGACGAAGTGACGCTGTTCCTGCACAGCGTGGAAAGCGCGTTGCCGCCCGAACAGCAGCGCATGCTGCGCGCGGCGCGTCAGCGTGACGACGTATTCGAAGGCCGTACGATCCTGCTGGCGGAAGACGATGTCCGCAATATCTTCGCGTTGTCGCATGTGATCGAGCCGCTGGGGGCGAAGCTGGAAATCGCGCGTAATGGCCGCGAAGCGCTGGATTCGCTCGCCCGCCATCCGGATATCGACCTCGTGCTGATGGACATCATGATGCCGGAAATGGACGGGTTCGCCGCCATGACCGAGATCCGTAAGAACCCCGATCATGCACGGCTGCCGATCATCGCACTGACCGCGAAAGCAATGGCGAGCGATCGCCAGAAGTGCCTGGAAGCAGGGGCGGACGACTATATTTCGAAGCCGATCGACGTCGACAAGCTGGTGTCGCTGTGTCGAGTCTGGTTGCGCCAACGGTAGCCACGATCCGCCATGCCGCATCGAAACCTGAAAAACACGGAAGAGGCGATCTTCGATATCGAGTTGAAGCTGCTGCTCGAAGCCGTTTATCTGAAGTATCAGCACGACTTCCGCCATTACTCGGTGAGTTCGCTTCGACGGCGCCTGACGCAGGCGCTGCACGACCTGGGTTTTACGACGCTGTCGCAGTTGCAGGAGCGCATTCTCCGCGACGCCACGTTGTTCTCGCGCCTGTTCCAGTACCTGACGGTGCAGGTCAGCGAGATGTTCCGCGATCCGCCGTATTTCCGCGCCATTCGCGAACAGGTTGTGCCGATCCTGCAGACGTATCCGTCCATCAAGGTGTGGGTGGCGGGGTGCAGCAGCGGTGAGGAACTGTGGTCACTCGCCATTCTGTTCGCCGAGGAGAACATTGCGGACCGTACGGTTTTGTACGCCACAGATATCAACGCCGACGCCTTGCGCCAGGCCGAGAACGGAATTTATCCGCTGGATCGACTGGCCAGTTTCAGCCAGAATTATCTGGCGGCGGGCGGCAAACGCTCGCTTTCCGACTACTATCACGCGGCCTACGGCGCGGCGAAATTTTCGCAGACGCTCAAGTCGCGCGTGGTGTTCGCCGATCACAGCCTCGCCACCGACAGCGTGTTTCTCGAAGCGCATCTCGTGTCGTGCCGCAACGTGCTGATCTATTTCGACCGTGCGCTGCAGGACCGTGCGCTGGGTCTGTTCAGCGATTCGCTGGTGCGCCGCGGATTTCTCGGACTCGGCAGCAAGGAGAGTCTGCGGTTCTCAAAACACGCAGACAGCTTCGCCGATTTCGATGCGCGCGAGCGTTTGTATCAAAAGGTCTAGCGATGACACCGTCGACATATTCCCTGGATGCAATCGAAGCCATCGTGATTGGGGCATCGGCGGGTGGCATCGAAGCGTTGAACCACATTCTGCCCGCGCTACCGGCCGATTTCCGCCCGGCCGTGCTGGTTGTCGTGCATGTCAGAAGTGAGCAACCCAGCCTGCTGCCCGCGTTGTTTTCCGCGCGCTGCCGGCTGCCGGTCGTCGAGCCCGACGACAAGGACGAGATCGTCGGCGGCACGATCTATCTTGCGCCGCCGGGGTATCACATGCTGGTTGAGCCCGACCACTCGATCTCCCTTTCCGTCGATCCGCCCGTGCGATTCTCGCGGCCATCGGTGGATGTGTTGTTTGAATCGGCGGCACTGTGTTTTGCCGATACGCTGCTCGGCGTCGTGCTCTCTGGTGCCAACGACGACGGCGCGCGCGGGCTGGTCGCAATCTCGCGGGCAGGCGGGCGCTGCTGGGTGCAAGACCCGCATACCGCGGTGGCCGACGCCATGCCGCTCGGCGCCATCGCGCGCGGCGGCGTGCACGACATTCTGACGCTCGACGTCATGGCCGCTCGCCTGGCGCAGCACGGCTGCGGGCACCCGCCGCGAAACCGGTTGACTTGGAGCTGACACGCTAATGGAACTCCGCTAATGGAACACATCAGGCAACCGCTCGGGCAACCGGTCAGGCAGCCGCTCAGGCAGCCCATTTACGTTCTGATCGTGGACGACGTGCAGAACAACATCACTGCGCTGGAAGCCTCGCTCGCGCGGCCGGACATCTCGGTGCTCGCGGCAGCCTCCGGGCCGGCCGCGCTCGAACTGCTGCTCAAGCACGAAGTCGCGCTCGCCATTCTCGATGTCAACATGCCCGGCATGGATGGCTTCGAACTGGCTGAACTGATGCGAGGCAGCCCGCGTACCGCGCATGTGCCGATCATCTTCCTGACCGCGACCGCGCAGGACACCGGGCGCACGTTTCGCGGTTATGAAGCGGGCGCGGTGGACTTCCTGTACAAGCCGTACGACTCGCGCATCCTGAATTCGAAGGTGGATGTGTTCATCCAGATCGAGAAACAGAAGCAGCAGCTCGCCACGCAACTCGCGACTGTCCAGCAACTCCTCGACGCCAACGAAATGCTTATGGCTGTGCTCGGCCACGATCTGCGTACGCCGTTGTCGGCGGTGATTGCGTCGGCGGAATATCTTGCGCGCTTCGTGCCGGATGAGAACGTGGCGAATATCGGCACGCGTATCAAGAGCAGCGGCATGCGGATGGTGCGCATGGTCGACCAGTTGCTCAATCTCGCGCGGCTGCGCGGCGGGCGAGTGACGCTGCAGCCGCGGGCGGTGGAGTTGATGACACTGGCGAAAAATATTGTTGAAGAATACGAGGCGCGGGTGGGCAAGGGCCGCATCTTCATTTTCCGCGATGGCGATACGTTATTGCAGGGCGATGGCGATCTGTTGTCGCAGGTGTTTTCGAATTTGATCGGCAACGCGCTGACTCATGGGCGTGACGGCTCGGCCATTCAGGTGCGTCTGAACGGCGAGGCTGCCGACGACGTTCTGATCAGTGTGCAGAACGCGGGCGAGATTCCCGTTGAAGTATTGCCGACCATTTTCGCGCCGTATCGGTCTGGGAGGTCGCAGCAGGAAACGGGCGGCCTGGGACTTGGGCTCTACATCACGCGCGAGATTGCGCAGATGCATGGCGGGCGGGTGGAAGTGAGCTCCGACGCGGAGAGCGGCACGGTATTCGAAGTAACGCTGCCGCGCGAGGCGGTGGCGCGGCGGGTGGGTGGAGAGATGGCCGAGGGTGCACAGCCGTTTCGGTTGGGGTGAGAGGCGAAGCGGTGCGTTGATTGTTGCAGCGTCCGATGCCTTTCGGGCTGCGTGAGGTCAGCAATCTCATGCGCACTGCCGGTTTTTCTGGTCTTGTCTAAAATGCGGCCTGATGGCGTTTGCCGGGGTGTGCCTTCGGCACAAATCTGGCGGCGTGACGAATCAGCACTAATCGGGAGAAGCAAACATGCCGAGTCCAGACCTGGATATTCGAATAGAGACGTATTACGTGCACGTGAAGGGGTTGGTGCAGGGCGTGGGGTTCCGCCATGCGACGGTGCGTCGGGCGCATGCGCTGGGTGTTCGCGGCTGGGTAGCCAACCTGGAGGACGGATCGGTTGAAGCGATGATCCAGGGACCGGCGAACCAGGTCGACCTGATGCTCGAATGGCTGCGCCGGGGGCCGCCGCATGCGCGAGTCACGGATCTGGTCAGCGAGGAGCGGTATATCGAGAAGCGGTTCGAGCGGTTTGAGCAGCACTGAAAGGGGGTACGCATGCCGGCGGCAGCGCGTCCTACGGCGCGACAGGCTCGATCGCCTTGACAGACCGGCAACGCGAGATTCCCGGGCCTCAAACATGCCCGGGGCGCGGCCTTCAGCGCCTGCTCCACGTCCATCGCGAGTAACGAACCTCGCTACTTTGCTACCAGCAAACTCTCGGCAAATCCCCATTCGTCATCCAGCCACTGCCGCGTGCATTCGAATCCCGCGTCCGCCGCCAACGGCCCCACCTCTCCGGGGAGATATTTGTGGCTGCTCTCCGTCCAGATCGTCTCCCCCTGGCGGAATTCCACGCTCAATTTCGCCGCGCGAATGGTTGCTCTCACCGGACGCTTCGCGCGCAAATGCATTTCCACGCTGCGGGCATCGGGATTAAAGCGCGCAAGATGCTCGAACGCGTCCAGCGGAATGTCCGCGTCCAGTTCGCGATTGACCCGTGCAAGCAGATTCAGGTTAAACGCGGCCGTTACGCCAATAGGATCGTCGTACGCCGCAATCAGCACATCCAGCGGCTTGAGCAAGTCCATCCCCAGCAACAACGAATCGCCCGGCTTCAGCATGCCGCGAATCGACTTCAAAAACCGCGTGGCTGCCAGCCGCGCAAAGTTTCCGATCGTGCTGCCGAGAAACAGCACCAGTAGAACCTCGCCCTCTTTTCGGTTGGCACTGACTTCCGCCAGCCCGGCCAGATAATCGCGCTCGTAGCCCACGATCGAAATCCGTTCTATATCGCCCAGCTCCCGCCTGCACAATTGCAACGCGGTAGGCGAAATTTCGATGGGACAGTATTCGGTCGGCCGCTTTTTGCACAGCGCCTCCAGGATTCGCCGCGTCTTCCGGCCGCTGCCGCTGCCGAGTTCTGCAACAGTCACATTTCGCGGCAACGCGGCCACGATATCGGCGGCATGCGCATTCAATACACGTTCTTCAGCACGCGTTACACCGTACTCCGGCAACGCGGTGATGACTTCGAACAAGGCGGAGCCGACCTCGTCGTACAAATACATCGATGGCAATTCTTTTTGCGGCGCGTGCGTGAGACCTTCGTGAACGGCTGCGGCGAACGGGGACGAAAAGTGCGGCGACTGAACGGCCTGCGTCGTGGCTTGAGGCATGAGACGTCTCCATGTTGCCGCGGCGCAGCGCGCGCGGCGGGTTATCCATGACGAGAACTACGCGTCGAAAAACACGGCGAGAATGGGTCGATCAGCGTTCCGGCCGTGACAGGGGCCGCGCGACCGGGGGAGCAAAGCCTTTGGGTGAGCAAGAAGCGCGCACGACGGCCCCCTGTCCTGATGCAAGGACCTGCATCTTCACGGCGGTCGTGTGGCTAAACGACCCCAAGCGACCCCAAATGTGCCTTTTCACGCGCTGTCCGGCGAAAGCCGCGGGGAGATTCACGGCTAACAATATTTCGCGTGAGACCCTGGTATCGACTGTACCTATGTCTTCGATATCACGCTGAAACCACCCCGGGAATTGGATGATCACGCAATAACTACGTGTTGTCGGGTTGGTTTTTACACGCGCCGTGTGACCGTTGCGGGGCGATGCCCGCATGAAGCGGACGCTGCAAAAGCCTCAGCCACGCGTGAGGCCGTGTTTTCCGCACTGGCGCAATGCTTGCTCTCTATTGCCGATCACGTTGCAGCGCATCGACTTGAAAAACGCCTTGCGCTGTCCTCGCCGTTCTCTCTTCAGTGCCCGATTCATGACCGACTCAGCTAGTCCCGATCCCGTGATCGCACGTCTCGACGACACGGGTGCGTACAGCATCCCGGCGCCGGTCCAGCAGCCCGACCCTGCGGCCCTTGCCGACAAGCCGTTCGGTTTTCATGGCGCCATAGCGGCTGAGCAAGAGCTGACGAGCCCGCCCGCGACAGATACCGCGCCCGATAACAAGCCCGCACTTTCGCTCGATTCTGGCGGATTTTTCCTGAGTGTGCTGAACGGCAGCACCGATTGCATCAAGATTCTGCGGCTCGACGGCACGCTCGAATTCATGAACGCCAACGGCATCTGCCTGATGGAAATCGATGACTTCGCCCCGCTCAAGGGCAAGTCGTGGGCGTCCCTGTGGCCGGAGGAATCGCGGCATCTGCTGGTGGACGCGATCGATAACGCCCGGCAAGGCCGTCATTCGCGCTTCGAAGCGCCCTGCCGGACAGCCAAAGGCACGCCGAAATACTGGGACGTCTCGGTGTCGCCGGTGAACGGGCCAGGCGGTGCGGAATGGTTTGTATCGATTTCCCGCGATATTACCGAGCGCGTGCTTGGCGTGCGTTCGCTCGACGCCGCGCTGCAGGAGCAAAAGCGCTTGAGCGATGCGCTGGAACGGCATCGAGAGACGCTGGAGGGCCGCATTGAAGAGGCGCTGGCGGCGCTGCGGGCGAGTGAAACGGAGCAACGCGAAACGGCGGCTGCGCTGGCGCAATCGCAGAAAATGGAAGCTGTTGGCAAGCTGACCGGCGGCGTGGCCCACGATTTCAACAACGTGCTGCAGGTGATTGGCGGAAACCTTCAGCTCGCCGCACAGGAGTCGAACGGCAACGAAACCCTGACGCGGCGCCTCGCCTGCGCGCATGAAGCAGTCGAGCGCGGCGCGAAGCTCGCGCAGCAATTGCTGGCGTTCGCGCGCCGGCAACCGCTCGAACCGGTGGCGCTCGATATTTCGCGGCTGCTGCGCAGTTCCGACGACATGTTGCGCCGGGTTCTTGGCGAAACCATCGAACTTGAAACGGTGGTGTCAGGCGGCTTGTGGAACACGCTTGCCGATCCGAATCATTTGCAGAACGTGATCGTGAACCTGGCGATCAACGCGCGTGACGCGATGGACGGCGCGGGCCGCCTGACCATCGAGGCGGGCAACGCGATGCTCGACGACGACTACACGCGCCATCACCATGACCTGGCGAGCGGCCAGTACGTGATGGTCGCCGTCTCCGACACGGGTTGCGGCATGACGCCGGAGACACTCGCGCGCGCCTTCGAGCCGTTTTATACGACCAAGGCCGAAGGCCGCGGCACCGGCCTGGGCTTGAGCATGGCGTACGGTTTCATGAAGCAGACCGGTGGTCATATCAAGCTCTATAGCGAGCCGGGCCACGGTACGACGGTCAGACTTTATCTGCCTCGCTCCATGGAAGACGAGGCCGCACGCGCGGAAGCGGCGAATGATCCCGTGACGGGCGGCACGGAAACCATCCTGGTGGTGGAGGACGATCCGAACGTACGCGCGACCGCTGTGGACATGCTGACCCAGCTGGGCTATCAGGTGCTGAAAGCCGCGGATGCCCAGAGCGCGTTGAGTGTGCTTGAAAGCGGCATGCACGTCGATTTGCTGTTCACCGACGTTGTGATGCCGGGACCCATGCGCAGCGTCGAACTGGCGCGCCGCGCGAAGGAAATGCTGCCGGCGCTGGAAGTGCTGTTTACGTCGGGATACACCGAAAACGCGATTGTTCACGGTGGCCGGCTCGATCCGGGCGTGGCGTTGATCAGCAAGCCGTATCGGCGGGATGCGCTGGCGCGCAAGGTGCGCTGGATGTTCCGCACGCGGGTTTATGAAGCGCCCGATATGCCGGACGCGTCTCATGTTCCGGTCGCGCCTCAGCCTCAGCCACTACGCGTCCTGATTGTGGAGGACGACGCCAACACCCGCGAAGCGACGCGCGAGCTGCTGGAGTTGCTCGACACGAAAGTGCTGGCAGTGGACAGTGCGCAAGCCGCGCTGGACCTGATCGCGCAGCAATCCTTCGATGTCCTGCTCACCGATGTCCGCATGCCCGGCATGTCGGGCCTCGACCTCGCCCGCGCGATGAAGCGTTTGCAGCCGCGCGTGCATGTGGTGCTGGCATCGGGTTATGGGACGGGCATTGCGGCCGAGCTTGGCGACGAGTTGAGCGGCGCGACCCTGCTGCCGAAGCCATTCAACTTCGATGAACTCGAACAGGCGGTGTTCAGGAAGCCATGACGGCTTCGGGCACACGGGCGGAGTGTAAAGCCGCGCTGCAACCTGCGCGAGTGGGTTCGGCCATCGGAATGACGATCCGCACGCTGAGACCACCGTCTTTCGCGTTGCCGATATCGCAGCGGCCGCCGAGTTCGTGCGCGAGGCGTACAACAATGGCGAGTCCCAGTCCGCAATGACCATCGCCCGCCCGCGCCGGGTCCAGGCGGACAAACGGCTTGCGGGCATCGTCCAGACGCTCGGGCGGGATTCCATCGCCGTAATCGCGCACCGTGATGAACCACTCGTCATTGCGCTTGCCCGTACTGATGTCGACGGGCGGGGCGCCATGTTCCAGCGCGTTATCGACCAGATTCGTCACCAGCCGGTCCAGCAGGGTGCGCGGCAAGTGGAATGCAGCGCCGGCGCCCAGGTCGAGGCGGAACAGAGGGGTATCGCCGGCTTCGTCCTGCGCGAACTGTTCCGCGAGAAAATCGTCCACGTTGATGGTCGGTCCGCTCGTGGACACGTTGGCGGCAAATTCCAGGAACTGCTGCACGATGCGCGTCAGGGAGTCAATGTCGCGAATGAAATGCGCGCGCTCGGCGTCGTCCTGCACCAGCACGCTCGCGCGCAGCTTCAGGCGCGTGAGCGGCGCTTTCAGATCGTGCGCGATGCCGGCGAGCATGACGGCTTTCTCGTCGTCGGCGTCGTTGATCCGCCGCATCATCTGGTTGAACGCGCGGATCAGGTCACGCAGCTCACGCGGTCCGCGCTCGTCTACCGGGACCGGCCGCTCGCCCGCGCCGAACTGACGCGCGCCTTGCGCCACGCGTGACAACGGCCGCTGCAATTGCCACGCCGCGACCAGCGACAGGATGACGGCAGCCAGCAACATACCCACCGATTCAACCAGGATAGGCGGCGCGGGCGGCAGGTCGACCGGCGTCACGATCCAGTTCGGACTGTTCGGATAACGCACCCAGAGACGCTGCGCGTGCTTGGGGCCATCGACGGCGAGCCGCGTGCCCGGCGGCAGCACGTTCCTCAACTCACGCAGCAAATGCACGACGGGACCGTTGTCGGGCTCGCGCAGCGTGATGCCTTCGGGCAGGTTCGAGGACAACACCAACTGCACGCTCAACGCGGGCGCGAGCCGCACGCCTTGACGCGCGTCGTCGTTGGCTGCGGCGAGTACAAGCATCAATCCGCGCGCGTAACCTTCCGCGTCGTGATGCGGCCGCTGCACGGTGAGCACCGTGAACCAGCAGGCTTGCACGGCAAATAGCACGACCAGTGAAATGAGCGCCATACGCCCGAACAGCGTGTTGAACGGATTGCCGCGACGGGGGCCACCACGACTCCGGTCGTGAGCTGACCCCATGCGGGCGCGTTGGCTGCCGCGCGAATTGTTACCCCGCGCCGTGCCGAAGAGTTTCATACGGTAGAAGCGCGGTCGGGCGCGGCCGGCGCCGGTTGCGTCGCCGTGTTCGTGTTGCGTGCACCATCGGGATCGGGAATGAACACATAACCCTGGCCGCGCACTGTCTGAACATGACGCGGGCTAGCCGGATCTTCTTCGATAATTCTGCGCAGCCGCCAGATTGGCACGTCGAGGCTGCGGTCGCTGAAGGTGCTGTCGTCGCGATGCACGAGGTCGTGGATCAGCACGCGAGACAAGACTTTGTACGGATGCCGTACGAGCACCTTGAGCAACGCGAATTCGCTGTCGCGCAGCGGGATGCGCTCGTTGCCGCTCACCAGCGCTCGCGTGACGAAGTCGAGCTCGAAGCGCCCGAACCGTTCGCTCGCACAGGCTTCCGGCCGTCCTGTTGACGCAGGCGCACGCCGCCGCAACACGGTGTCGATACGGGCGAGCAGTTCGCGCGGATCGAAGGGTTTCGACAGGTAATCGTCCGCGCCGAGTTCCAGCCCTTCTACCTTGTCCGTCACGCTGTCGCGCGCGGTGACGAAGATCACGGGGATGTCGTCACCGGCGGCGCGCACCTGGCGAAGCGCAGCGAGGCCGTCCATGTTCGGCATCATCACGTCGAGCACCACGATGGAGGGGCGTGCATATTCCAGCCGCCGGCGCAGGCCGGTGCCATCGTGAAGAACGGAAATATCCAGCCCGCGCGCTTTCAGGAAGCGGCTCAGGAGGTCGCATACGGCCAGGTCGTCGTCGACGATCAATACAGAGGTAGTCATTGTGAAATTTTAGCTAACATCGAAAACGTACGGTTTTTCATCGAGTCAAAGATGGTTACCGATTCTTACTCGAAACTCCCGCAAAAATGACCGGGAGGAGCGGCTTGAAAAGCCCGTGCGCGTTGACCCGGGCGGCTAAGCGCTTTGATCTGACGTATTGAACCGTTGCTTGCCGTGCAATTCGATGAAAGAAGCGGAAAGGAATCCGTGTCGCGAAAAAGCGCTTTGGCGTCTTAGAATGATTCGCATGACCCATCATGTTCTTCTCGTCGACGACGACCCCGTAGTGCGCGACCTCGTTCGCGAATATCTGCAAGGCAATGGCCTTGCAGTCTCGGTGCTGCACGACGGTACAGGCCTTAAACGGCGTCTTGACGCAGAGCGGCCGTCAATTGTCGTGCTCGACGTGATGATGCCCGAGCAGGACGGCATTAGTGCGCTGCGCGAATTACGTGCGGCGGGCGACGATATCCCCGTGATCTTCCTGACGGCGCGTTCGGATGTGATCGATCGCGTGATCGGCCTCGAACTGGGCGCGGACGATTACCTGGCCAAACCCTTCGATCCGCGCGAACTGCTGGCGCGCATTCGCACGGTCCTGAGACGTCGCGACGCGGCGGCGCCGGGTGCGCCGGAGGACCGGCCGCCTTACCGCTTCGGTCCCTACGAAGTTGATTTTGCTGCGCGCGAGCTGCGTCACAACGGCGAACGTGTGCCGTTGCGTTCCGGCGAATTTGCGACGCTGAAGATCTTCGTGAAAAACGAGATGGTCGTGCTGACGCGCGCGCAGTTGAACGAGAAGCTGCGGGGTCAGGCGGAAACGTATAGGGACCGCAGTCTCGATGTGTCCATATGGCGGCTAAGGCGCTTGCTCGAAGCCGATCCATCCGATCCGCGTTATGTCCAGACGGTCTGGGGACAGGGCTACATCTTCGTGCCGCACGGCGAAACCGGCGCGGTGGAGCGTGCTATCCGGCGGGCATCGACCGAGGCGTGAAGGACGCGGAGGCCTTCGAGTGAGGACTCGTCCGCAGCAAACGAAGCAGGAAACGAGGAAACGGCAGATGAATATGTATCCGCTGAAATGATCCGTTACCAACTGCATCAGTTATTTCTTCGGTACCCGCATAAGATCAGCTCCATAGTCCCGACCACGGGATCTGGAGAACTCAAATGAAACGCGTAGCTGCAGTGTTGGTGTTGGCCGGAAGTCTTGCCATGTCAGGTCAGGCGTCCGCGCACGGGGGTGGCGGAGATGGTGGTGCGGTAGTGGGCGCATTGCTGGGCGGCGCAGTGATTGGCGCACTGGTAGGGTCCGCCGTGGCTCAGCCGGTCTACGCACAACCTGTCTATGCGCAGCCGGTGTATCAGCCGGTCTACGCGCAACCCGCTTATGCACAACCGGTCTATGCGCAACCGGGCCCGCCGCCGGGATACTGCTTCGACAACTATCAGCGTGCTTATGTACCGTGCGGACCGCAACCGCAGCAAGGTTATTACCAGCAACAAGGCTGGTAAGACCGAAACGACCGAAATATTACGCAGTAAAGAAACCGGGCCCGCAAGCCCGGTTTCTTGTTTTGCGAGCCCCGAAATCAGTCGACATGGTGAGCAAAAGCTGGTCAAAAAATCAACCCAAGGTCACATCTACTGCTGGCGCACGTTCCCCGGAACGCCCGCCAGGCAAGCGTTACCGCCCGTCGATAAGTTGCTTGCGCGGCATGCCCCTTGCACTGGACAGAGAGCGAGCGTTGCGACATAAGTCCTGCGCAACGCACTCAACGGTGTTCAAGGAGGCTGCAATGAAACACGTATCGAAGAAGATTTTGGTGTCCGCGCTGGTGCTGGGTCTGTCGGGCGCTGCGGGTGGTGTTTACGCGCAGGCGGGCGGGGGAGGCGGTGCAGGCGGTGGTGCCGGTGGTGGTGGTGCGGGAGGCGGTTCAGCGGGCGGAGGGTCGGCTGGTGGCGCGGGCGTGGGCGGCGGCGGCATGGGCGGAGCCAACGCAGGCGGCTCCAACGGGGCGGGAATGAGTGGTGCGCCGGGCGGCAATGCCGTGGGTGGTGGAATGGGTACGGGGACAGGCGCCGCGCCTAATATGAAGAGCAATGGTTCCAGCGCAAATAGCAATTCGACCACTGCATCGCCAAATGGTAGTGGGACAATGTCAAAGCCGCAGTAACAGGGTTGGCTGTTTCGCCTGGTCGCCAGGGAATCGGGCTTACAGGTCTGCCAGTTGCTAACGGTTACTGACTGTTGGCAGGTCTGCTTCGAGCGCGAGCCGATCAACCTTGGCGCGAGCGAACCCAACCTTGGAGCCTTGACGCTTTGCACTCTTCGGATTCCGCTGCACTCGACTTGCCATTGCCGTTGCGCAATTTCGCCGCGACCCGGCGAATCCTGCTGGTCGTGCTGGCGGCGTCGATCCTCTTTCCGATCGTGTTCCTGCTTGGCTACGGTTATTACGATTTCCAGCGCCGCATGAGCGAATCCGACGATGTCGCCGACCGTGTGGCCCGTGTCGCCGACGAACAAGCCGTCAAGGTGCTCGACCTCAACCGCGAAATCTCGACGCGTATTGTGGAAATGCTCGCCGACAGCGACGACGCCCAGATCAGCGCGAATCAGAAAGCCATCCATGACCGCCTGAGCGAAATCGGCGAATCGTTTTCCCAGGTGGCCGGAATCACCATCTTTGGCGTGAAAGGCGAAATGCTCGCCAGCGACCGCTTTTTCCCCGTGCCAGCCGTCTCGATCGCCAATCGCGACGACTTCACTTCTGCTCGCTCCATCCGCCCGGATCCCTATTTTTCTCTGCCACTCCTCGGCAGCGTCCAGCAAACCGATGTATTCACGACCAGCGTTGGGCGCAGCCTGAACGACGGCCGTTTTGCGGGCGTCGTGTCGATCGCGCTCAAACGCGATTATTTCGCAGGCTTCTATCGCGATCTGTCGAATGGTGAAGCTGGCATGAGCGTCGGCTTGTTCCGGCGCGACGGCGGCATTCTGGTGCGCGAGCCGCCCAGCCGCGCCGGCATCACCCACGCCCGCGACACCGGGTTCACCAACGCCATGCGCAACAACGAACTGTTCGGGCGCGTGCGGATCCGCTCGAGTATTGACGGCGTTGAGCGCGTGGTGGCGTTTCGACGCGTGGGGGACTACCCGCTCTATGTGACAAGCGCCATTCCGACCGCCACGATCTTCGGGGAATGGCGGCAGCACTACACGTTGATCGTGGTGATCACGGCGGTGCCGTCTATCGCGGTCTGGGTGCTTGTGCTGTTTTCATTGCGCCAGTTGCGCGCGCAGCAGGCTGCATGGGAGCGCTGGCAGGCGGAAGTCGCGATGCGGCTCTCGGCCGAAGCATCCAGCCGGCAATTGCGGCGCATGGGCGCGCTCGGCAATCTGGTCGCCAACGTGGCGCACGACTTCAACAACTTGCTGATGGTGGTGGCGGCGAATATGGAGCTCGCTCGGCGCAAGAATTTCAATGGGCTTGAAAGGGAAGTCCTGGCAGTGGAGCGTGCCACCGCCGGTGCCGGAGCGCTCGCGCGGCGCTTGCTGAGCGTTGCGCGCAAGCAACCGCTCAAGCAGGAACCGATCGACCTCGCTGTCTGGCTGCCCGCGGCGGCCGGCCTGATCGAAACGGCGGCCGGCGAGAAGGTCCAAGTGAAGATACAAGTCTCGCCGGACATGTGGCAGGTTCGCGCGGACGCCACCGAACTTGAGTTCGCGATCATCAACATTGCTGTGAATGCCCGCGATGCGATGCCTCAAGGCGGCCGTTTTGTCATCCGCAGCCAGAATGTTCGCGTGACGGCCGACAACGCTTTGCCCGACGGTGAATACGCGCTGCTCGCCTTCACCGACAGCGGCGAGGGCATGTCGGAAATCACCGCACGGCGTGCATTCGAGCCGCTGTTCACGACCAAGCTGAGCGGCTCGGGCACGGGGCTTGGGTTGGCGCAAGTGCTGGCGGCATGCGAACAGGTGGGCGGTACTGCGCGTCTTGACAGCGTTCCGGGGCGCGGCACGACCGTGCGTCTTTATCTGCCTCGATACCACGGTCCAGCCGCCGCGTCGGTGATTGCGCCGGACGACGCTGCCCCCACGGCGGATTCCACGGGCAACGCTGCACCGGCCGGGCAGCATTCGGGTTCGATCTTGCTGGTGGAAGACAACGAGGAGGTTGCAGCGGGCGTGGCGGCGGTGCTCTCGACCTTTGGCTGCGAGGTGCGTCACGAGCTCACCGCCGACAAAGCCTTCGACCTGCTCAGCGACGGCAGCCGCTTCGACTTGGTGTTGTCGGATATCCAAATGCCTGGCCGGCTTAACGGTATCGACCTGGCTGAGAAAGTGCGCGGCGCGTGGCCCTCGCAGCGGATCGCGTTGATGACCGGGTATGCCGACGAATTTGAGCGCGCGCGCCACACCGGGGTGACCATTCTTGCGAAGCCGTTCAACATCGACGAACTGCGGGAGCTGGTGCTGGGCTAACTCATCGACGCGCTATTTGGTGATGGAAATAACCGCAGAACGCTGAAGCGGCGGGGAGTCAGGAAGTCAGTCGCCGGTCGTTTCAGTGTTGGTGTCTGCATCGCCATCAGCAACGGTGCCGGAGCCGAATTGCGGAGCGAACGCCTTGGCTCGCAGGCTGATCTTTTCCGCGTAGGCTTTCGAGCCGCCGTAACTCTTCAGGGCTGCGCCCACATCGCCGCGAGCGGACTGGACATAACCGTGAAGAATGGCCGATCCCGCTTCAATATTCGCGCTTGCTTCCGTCAGGTCGATGTTGCGCACGAGTTGCCTGTGGGCGGCTGGCACGACCTGCATCAGCCCGGTCGCACCATTAGAGCCGCGGGCCTTTTCCTTGAAGCGGGATTCAACGGAGATGATGGCGAGGAGGAGGGCGGGGGGGAGCGAGTATTTCGATGCTGCTGACATGACCGCGGCTGAAATCTGCTCCGCTTTTGCCCGCGCGACGCCGAACTTCTGGGAGATCAGGCGGGAGACCTGGTGAGTGGCCTCGACGGTGGCGTTGCTGGCTGCTGCGTCTTGCTGGGCGGCTTCCGGGGCACGTTCCTGAGCCACCGCGCCCTGCATGGGTCCTAGCGTCGCACCTAGTGTCAGCGCAGCAAGCAAAAGGAGTCTGCTCATGGGGAAGTGGCCTTGGAAGGGAAGGTCGCATTATACCGATGAGAAAAATCCTTGCAAATCATGTATTTGCTAGTGCGGCAGCGGGTCTGGGCGCTTTCGTCCGATATTTGATGTGCACGCCGGCATGCTCGCCGGCGCGCTCAGGAACTCACCGCCGCCGCCGCGTGGGCCTGCGGCCGGACGCAGTCGCGCCCTGCGGCCTTCGCTTTGTAGAGCTGCTGGTCGGCAGCGCCGAGCAGGCCGTACGCACCACCCAGGCCCGGCGGCGACGCCGTCGCGCAGCCAATGCTGACCGTCACCGTGCCGAGCGCGCTGGCCCGATGGGGGATCGCGCTGGCCTGCACGCGCTGCCGGATCGCTTCGGCAATATGCCGTGCACCTTCCAGGGGTGTATCGGGCAGCAGCACGACAAATTCTTCGCCGCCGTAGCGCGCCGGGACATCGCCCGGACGGCGCACCGCCGTGGCAATACTGTGCGCGACGGTGGCGAGCGCGTCGTCGCCGAGTGCGTGGCCGTAGGCGTCGTTGTAGGCCTTGAAATAATCCACGTCGATGAACAATACCGACAACGGCGTGCCCGCCCGGCGTCCGCGTCGCCATTCGTCGTCCATGCGTTCGTCGAACGCGCGCCGGTTCGGCAGGCCCGTGAGCGCATCCGTGCCAGCCAGCCGGACGAGCTCCTCTTGTGCGCTTGCGCGCTCGCGCAGCGACAGCGCAAGCAGCCACGACACCGCGATGAAACTTAACCCCGACAGCAGCGTCAGCGCGCCGACGATCCGGCTGCGTTCGCGCCAAGAGCCCAACACATCCTCTTCCGCCGGCGCAACGACCGCGATGAACGGTGTCCCAGGCACGTGCGAGAACGTGTAGAGGCGGCGCACGCCGTCGAGCGGGGAGGTCGCCGTGTACGATCCCGACGCGGCATTCACCATGCGTGCAAAAGTGGGCGAGCTGGCGACGCTCTGCCCGGCCATGTCGTCGTGAAAAGGCTTGCGGGCGATTATCGTGCCATCCTGATGGACGATGAAGATCGATCCCTCGGCGCCCACGTTGAGCTTGTCCAGCAGCGAGTTGAAATACGCGACGTTCATCGCCAGCAGCGCGATCCCGGCGAACGAACCGTCGGGTGCGTTGACGCGCCGGCTCATGCCAATCGTCGGGGTGCCGCGCAAACGCGACGCAAACGGATGCGAGAAGTACAGGCCGGGCGAGGGGCTGCGTTGCTGGGCATGGAAATATTCGCGGTCGGCGAAGGAGCCCGCCGGGAGGGGGCCATCCTTGCTTGCCGCCGTCACCTTGCCGTGCGCGTCCAGCACGTAGGCGCCGGTAATGTAAGCCGCGGAGATCGCTCGGTCGAAGAGGATCTGGCGGCGCAGGGCGGGCGAGATTGCCATCAGGGCCGGGTTCTGTGCGCCCTCGACTATCGCGTTGAGCGAGAGATTGTAGATTTCAACATTGCGGGCGAGGTCGTTGCCGATGATCGCGACCAAGTTCGCCGATGTTTCGTGCGCGTGGTCGAGTACGCCCTGGCGCCCCTGATACAACGTGCCGATGGACAAGCTCGCCATCAAGACCGCGACCACGGTGCCGGCGATGCCCGCGAGCATCGGATGGCGGGAGAGCGCGCTTGCCATGCCGACCGCCGTCCAGCGAGGCCTGATGCGGCGCTTCCGCAAACCTGTTACTGGGGGCGAGGCAGAACTCATCGCGTGCCGCTCGCCACGCATGGGCGGCGCAGAGAATGACTTGACGGGCGGCGGGGGGCGCGGTGTGGCGCTGGACACGCTTGGTCAGGCAGCGGTAGGGATTTCGGATTGGGCATCGCGCGGCAGGTTCGATCGGGAGGCTCGCCATTCTCGGCTGGCCGCATTGTATCGGCTTGAATCTTGGTGACCGATTTGCCGACCGGCAAGATTATCCGGATTTGTCCGCTGTGTGGACCGGTGCGGACCCTCGATTCATGTCGATATGCATGGCAGAAGCTACCTGCAGGCGTCCCCTCAGTGTCACTTCGCTCTGCCGGGGAAAGCTTACAAATTCATTTCGCGCATGGTAGCCTTCGTCCGTCTTTGGGGAGTAGCCGGCTTCCACTTGCTGGAAGCGCTCATGTCAACACGCTTGGTTCAATCGAACCGTGGCATGAGCCGCCGTTAGCTTTTTGGTTGGCAAGACCATCGATGTAGCGGTGAGACCGGTCGGGCTCGCCGCTGCATCGCATGTTCTCGCCCGACCCGAATGCCATAACGACATCCTGACATCCCCATGAATATTGCTTCTACTCTCCTGCTCGCCTTCGCCATGTCGACGGACGCCTTCGCTGCTGCGATTGGCAAGGGCGCCACACTGCATCGTCCCCGGATTCGCGAGGCGCTTCGCACCGGCCTGATCTTCGGCGTGATTGAAGCCATCACGCCGCTGGTCGGCTGGGCGCTCGGCAAGGCCGCCGCTCCGTATGTTGCCGCATGGGACCACTGGATCGCGTTCAGCCTGCTGCTCGTGCTCGGCGTACGTATGATCACCTCGGGCCTGCGCGCGCCCACACCGGAAGTCGAGAAGCCCAACAGTCACGGTTTCTGGCTGCTGGCGCTCACCGGATTTGCCACGAGTATCGACGCGATGGCGGTGGGCGCGGGACTCGCTTTTATCGATGTGAATATCTTGTCGACCGCCGCGACTATCGGATTGGCGACGCTGGTCATGGTGACGCTGGGCGTGATGGTCGGACGTTTTCTGGGCAAGGCTGTGGGGCAGCGCGCAGAGATTGCGGGCGGGCTCGTTCTTGTTGTCATAGGCTCGGTGATCCTGGCCGAGCATCTCGGATATATGAGTTGAAGCAGGGGATTGCCGATTGCGGTCGGCATGCCGCAAGGCGCGCCCTTTTTGAGTGGAGAGTCTTGCCGCGACTGCGTTCAATGCCCCGGGTAGAGCGGACGTCCGGCGGTCTGTGCAGGCAGTCGTGCAGCGAGCTGCCGAAATGAGTGGTTTGCTGATCGTGAGGTTCTTTGTTAATTAATAAGGGTTGCGAAATAATTGTGCCAGAGATTCACGCAATGGCGTCATGGCAGCATCCTTTCCATGAGGCGGTCGCGGTCTATCAACTGATGTTTCGCCGATTGGTTTCATCCGACGAGCAGCAGTCCTACTCGAACGCCCGTCGCGAGATCGCCGGTGTAACGGCGTGGCAGCGAGCGCGCGTTCAATGTCGAAAATAGCGTAATTCGCGGTGGCAAGCGAGCGGACGAGGCGACTGAACGAGAAGCCGCCGGGCGACGTCGAAACCCCGACCGCTTGCGCAGAATGTCAGCGCTTCCTTAAAAATTAACGACGGTGCGTACCCCGACCACCGCTTCGTCATGTACACGCTCGGACGGATTCGCGGGGTTCGGAATGCCTCCGGCCGGCCGGAACGCGTATTGAAAGTCGGCCTGCAATTGCCACCACGGCGCGACCTGATACTGATAGGTCGCTTCAAGCATCGTTTCAGCACTGCGCTGCGGATAACCGGGTGTCGAAAACGATGCGGTATCCCGATCGAGGCCCTGTGCATTCGACCCGATCCTGGCGTAGCCAATAGCAAGTCCGGCAATATCGTTGTCCCGGCCCTTGAACGGCGCTTTCAGGGTGACGCCTGCGTTCACGCCGAGGTCGACCAGGTTGCGGTCACCGGGCGCGCCCATCACGCGGGCGAACACGCCGACCGACTGCGGACTGTCCGCACTTGGACGCCAGACCATCTGATCTGCGACGGCGTAGACGCTATAGTCACCGCGATGACGCGCGGGGATTCCATTGGACGCGGGGTCGGCCAGCGACAAGCCGTTCGTGTCGTGCTGCAGGTCGGCGAAGTTCTGGGTGTTGTACCAGAAGCCGAGTTTGTAAGTGCCTGGGAGCCCGCTTGGCTGAGGTGCTTTCGCATCGGCGGGCGGTTGATTTATCGCGTACTGCACTTCTGCAATGAACAACGCGCCGTTGCTCAAATTGAAGTTCGTGCCGTGATTGTTCTGCTGTTGCGGGTCCCCGGTATTGCTTCCGGCCGGGTTGCCGTCGAACACACCTGCGAGCACGGTCATTGCGTCCGATGGCTTCGCCCGGAAACGAGCGCCGAGTGATGACAGCGGGTAAGCGGGGCCGCCCGAGGGCAGGTCGACGGATGGCAGGACGGGCCAGCCGAACGTCGCGTTCATGAACGGCGCGGCGTACTGGCTGACCATGAATTCCTGATCGAGACTTTGCTGACCAAGCTTTACATCGACCCGTCCGTCAAGCAGGGACTGCTGGTACCAAAGCTCCCACAGGCGCGTGCTTGCATCTGCTTCTATGCCGCTTGCGGACTGCAGCGTAAGCAGCGTGTGCTGGCTCAGGTTGCGGCCATGAATTTGCAGGCCGGAAACATTGAACGTACCGCCCGGTAGGCCGAATGCTTTCGATGTATCGACCTGGATGGATGCTTGAGTGAGGCCGTCGTACGCACCTTCACGCGACACGCCACCGGACAGGTTACGCAGATACTCGCTGGTCTCCTGCACGCTGAGGGTGACGCCGTAATTACCTAGCCATGGCCGCAGCCCTCCCATATCCCCGAACAAGGTCGAGCGCTCCCAAAGCCCGGTTGGCGTCGGTGCAGCTTGCGCGTCGGCAGGTTGTGCGTCGGCGGTACCGGCGCCCGGTGCGTCGACACTCGTCTGTGCCGCAGCGGTGGATAGTGCACCTACCGACAGTAATACGGATATCCCGTGGCGAACACTGGAACGCGCCAGTCTTGAGAGACGCGGCGCTTGTGCAGCGCAGGACGTTGGCGTTGGCGCGGTTTCGAGAAAACTGGAAGGCAAATTCTTAAGGTTTTTATTCATGGTCTGTGGAGAGATAGATGTTTTTACGATCTACATTTTTTTCTCGGTGAAAGTGAAAGGGCGGGTGAAAGGGCGAATGCAAGAATTGAGTACGTGCTGCGGCCACGCTCAGGCAAACCACCAGCTCAAACGCACGGCGCGTCCGAGCTCGTCGCCCACTGAGGTAGTGGATAAAGCGCCTGCGATAACAATGGCTGCAACGGTCAGCGCGATGAGCAAGCAGACTGTCGGCGTAAGCGGGCCGCTGGCGTAACCGGCCATGCGCCGCGCTGCACGAATCGCGTTGACCCCGAAGCGGCGAATGCACGCGTTGCCCGGCGTCGCCAGACAACGCTGAGCCTGCCCCAAGGACAGGTTAAGCATGAACAACCGATGTGCCGGCCGTGATACCGGACCGATGCGCGAGATAAGCGAAACGACAAACATGAGCAGACTCCCGTCCAGCTCGACTGAATCGAGCGACGTGCCAAGACATGACGCGGCCTTGCAAGTGAACTTGCAAGGAGCGATCAGACAAAGGGGAGCGTGCTGCAGACAGACGGGCCTGAAGCCAGTCCTGGATGAAGCGCGCTAACCCGACCAGGCGAGTTAGCGGCTAAGGAGTTTTCCTGTGACGCTATCTCGCGGATGCTTCGCCGGCGCTGGCCGGCATCGAACTTCTACTACTAGGGCATGTGTCCACGAGGGACTCCTTTTGATGAGACGGGCGGATTGTATTCTCGAGCCAAACTTATTGGCAAGTAAAAATGACGTAAGAAAATCAAGTCATGTATTGAGCGAGAGAGCATTCCCACCCGCATTCCCGTTGAGTCCGGAACAGGGCCGGATTAGACGATAAATTATTTCATTGTTCTTACGTGTACATTGCCGACAGTTTAAAAAACGACGCCTCAACAATGCATTAATCACGCGTCAAAACTATTTTTGCTCTGCTTAGCAAATGGGGTTGACTTGACATTTAGCGCGCGCCTAGAATCCGGGAATCGTCACAAACGGGGCCAATGCCTTGGACAGTTGTAGTAGTCGACCTTCGAAGTTTTTCTCTGCCTGACGGGCAGGACGTTCGCGCTTGATTCTTTAGCCGCCGTCTTGCCAGCAGGCAGACGGTGCGCGCCGCAGTAAATACACCGTGCACCTTGAAACAAGCGTATGGACGCCAGAATAGCTTGCGTCCATACGAATCGCGTTGCGAGCTAACCCCTCGCGACTGGTTCCGCTCGCGCCTTTGGAATAAAAAAGCGCGCCGTGCGGATGATGACGTGCGTGCATACGCAAAAGGAGCCGCCATGCCGGACAGTGACAGTTATCCCATACGCTGCAGCACCTTCATTTTTGCCCGGGAAGGCAAGTAGATCCATTTCGTCACACACACCGCGTGTCCGAACTCCGTTCTACTGGCTTTCCAACCACTGAAAAGCCATATGTCGGAGAAGCATCATGAACTTCGGTTTGCTCGTCTCACACCTTCCGCACGTCCAGGAATCACGCCTTCACTACAACGCCATGCTGTCGCTGGAATCGACCAGCCGGCACCGTTGCGCCAATGCATGGCGCACATTCCGCCAATTCGTGTTTCACGCCTGATTAACGTTCCCGCGTACACGCTTGGGTCTCCTGAGTTCTATCAAGGGATGACTCACGTCGTTCATATGCGGGACAAGCACGGCACTTCCTCTATCGGCCACCCACGCTTTCTGGAAAATAACAATGTCCACGCCATCTCGAGTTCTACCATCTCAAGTTCTACCACCACGCAGCGCGGTGCTAGATGACGCTCACGTTGGTGACATCAAGGGTGCACTCGGCACGATCGCCCAACATGACACAGGCGCACGCACCAATTGGTGGGCACGTATCCGCACGCTTCTGGCCATTCTGGGGCCCGGTCTGATCGTGATGGTGGGCGACAACGATGCCGGCGCTTTCGGAACCTACACGCAAGCGGGGCAGAACTACGGCACAACGTTGCTCTGGACGTTGCTGCTGCTGGTTCCCGTTTTATTCGTCAACCAGGAAATGGTGCTGCGTCTGGGAGCCGTTACCGGAGTCGGTCACGCCCGCCTGATCTTCGAACGCTTTGGAAAATTCTGGGGCGCCTTTAGCGTCATCGACCTGTTTATTCTTAACGCGCTCACTATTGTCACCGAGTTTATCGGCATCACGTTTGTCCTCGATTTCTTTGGCATTTCCAAAGTCCTGGGCGTGTGCATTGCCGCAGCCTTGACCATGGCGGCCGTCAGCACAGGAAACTTCAGACGCTTCGAGCGTTTCGCTATTGTTTTATGTCTGTTGAGCTTGCTGCTCGTTCCCGTGCTCGTGTCGATCCACCCACCTGTGTCGCAGATGGCAAGCAACTTCTTTGTGCCGACCTGGCCGGCGCAGTCGAAGCTGAGCGACGTGATGTTGCTCGTGATCGGTATTGTTGGCACCACCGTTGCACCGTGGCAATTGTTTTTCCAGCAGAGCTATGTAGTCGACAAGCGTATTACGCCGCGTTTCATGAAGTATGAGAAAGCCGACCTGTGGATCGGTATTGTGCCTCTTTTGAATTTGGAGTGGGTGGGTTTGGCGGGTCAAGGGCGGGCGTGAGCCCGGCGCAGCGAACCCTTGAGGCGCGCTCACCCAGTAAGATGATTCATGGGTGATTGCGGCAGAATGCGGGAATCACCCATGTAAAGCCAATCAGCTATGACGAATCAATTGTTCGAATCCGCCCTCGGTATCACGGCTCCTTGGTATGTCCGAAGTGTTGACTTCGATGCTGCTCAGCGGCAGCTCAACATCGCCGTTGACTTCGTTGCAGGCAGCCGATTTAGCTATGCCGGGGTTGCCGGCGAGCATCCCGTGCACGACACGCAAATCAAGCGCCTGCGGCATCTGAATTTCTTTCAGCACGAGTGCTTCCTCGAAGTGCGGGTGCCCAGGGTGCGCCTGCCCGATGGTTCAGTGCGTTTGGTTGAGCCAGGTTGGGTGGGCCAGCTCAGCGGCTTCACATTGTTGTTCGAGGCGTTAGTGCTGATGCTCGCGCAGCAGATGCCGTTCGCCGCCGTTGCACGCGCGGTCAATCTGTCGTGGCATCGAGTACATGCCATCTGTTCGCGGTATGTGGAGCTGGCACTCGCGGCCGCCGACCTGTCGGGTGTGACGGCCGTGGCGATTGACGAAACCTCGTACCGTCGCGGTCATGAGTATCTGACGCTGGTCGCCGACATGCAGGCGCGGCGGGTCGCGTTCGTCACCACAGGCAAGGATGCCAGCACGATAGAGCGCTTGGCCACCTACCTGAGCGAACACGGCGGCTCGCCCGAGCAAGTGAGCTCGGTCAGCATCGACATGTCGCCGGCTTTCATCAAGGGCGTCAATGAGCATCTCCCCGAAGCGCGAGTGACCTTTGACAAGTTCCACGTCGTCGCTCACGCGTCCAAGGCGCTCGACACAGTACGTCGGCAGCAGCAGAAACTGGACCCTCAGCTTAAAGGCATGCGTTGGACGTTGCTCAAGGACGCCGACAAACTGAACCTTGCGCAACTCACCGACCTTGAGGCGTTGGTCAGTCAGTACACGACCAATCGCACCGCCCGAGCCTGGCTTTACCGAGAACAATTGCGCGACATTCTCGAGCGCAAACAAATCAACGTCGTCTCCGAGATGCTGCATCAGTGGTGCACCAACGTCATGCGCTCCAAGGTCGAGCCCATGAAGGATGTCGTGCGTTTGGTTCGCAGACATTTCGATGGAATCGTTGCCTGGACCCAGACCCGTCAGACCAACGGTTTCATCGAGGCCATCAACGGCCTGTTTCAGGCAGCAAAGCGCAAGGCTCGTGGATATGCACGCTTTGAAACCATGCGCACGGTCTTGTTTCTCATTGCCGGAAAACTTAACTTCACCGCGTTCAACGCGCATGCCCGCTGAGCCGCATTACCCACTGAGTTTTCAAAAGAGCCGGTATTGTCTTCGTGATGATCGGCGGCGTGGCAATGATGTCCTTTTGCGCGGCGCTGTATGCCGGCAAGCCCGAGTTCGGCAACTTCACCGATGCAGGCGGGGTGATCGCGGGCTTGAGCAAATACGCGGGACGCACGAGCGCCACGCTGTTCGCCGTGGCTTTGCTTGACGCATGCATCATTGGTGCTGCTGCGGTGTCGCTGTCGACAGCCTATGCCATTGGCGACGTATTCAAGATTCGTCACTCGCTGCACCGTGGTGTGTCGGACGCAAAGGGTTTCTATCTGGTGTATTTCGGCGTCGTTGCTGCTGCCGCAGCACTCGTGCTTATTCCCGGCAGCCCGCTTGGACTATTGACGGAAGCGGTGCAAACACTCGCGGGAGTTTTGTTGCCTAGCGCAACGGTTTTTCTGCTGTTATTGTGCAACGACAAAGCGGTGCTGGGACCGTGGGCCAACTCGAAGAAGCTCAACGTTTTCACGGGCGCTGTTATTTGGGTCCTGGTAATGTTGTCGATTATCCTGACGGCATCCGTTGTGTACCCGGACATCAGCGGCGAGACCATTCTTGAAGTGCTGGGCGGTGGAACTGCATTGGCCGTGGTGGGATATCTGGCCATGGTGGTCTTGCGCAAGCGTGGCCACGAAGTATCAGGCAGCGCGCAAGGGCGCACCGAGCAGCGCTATCTGAAGGAAACACGGGATACGTGGCGCATGCCGCCGCTAGATGAGCTGCCACCGCCTAATCTCACGCTGACCAAGCGGATCTGGATGGGTGTGCTTCGCGGTTACCTGATCGTGGCGGTCGGGCTGGTGGTGGTAAAGGTCGTGCAGATGATCTGGTTGCACTAAAAGCAATGCGCGGACGTGGCTGCGTGCGTTATGACGGCGCCATGTCCACTCAATTTGGTCTTGGTGGGCTGACGTGTTTTATCGTAAGTTCATCAAGCCCGTTCAAGCCCGTTGAAGCGCGCAATCAATGCAAGCCGACGAAGGATTGGCGATGGACCAAAATCAGCTTCGCCGCACATTCAGCCTGGCGCGCCGCCTGATAGGGCTGGTCGTTCTTCTGCTAGTCGCCATTCTCAATCCCACTATGCGGTCGTTCACTCCCAACCTGATGCGCGTGTCGGCGCAGTCAGGTGTGACAGTTGAGAAAAGCCTGACCGTTCCGGTCCATTGCCGAATCTATGGAAAGTATTGCCTGGGCAAATTCCTCGGCGGCATGTAGGAAGCGCGGGAAGGTCGCTGGAAGCAATCCGCACGTTTGCATCGTCGAAATAAATCATACGGGGAGCGGTAATGCTAAGCCATCACGAGATTCCGGCTCTCCTGAGCATCGGCGATCGGGAGCCGGCCGTTCGCACCCTTGCTCCGGAGGTGCTCGCTTTGCGTCACCGGCGTTTGCTCAAGGTAAATCGCAGGGATAACGGCACTATGATCGTTCGACTGACCGATAGCGGTCGAGAGCTTGTAGGGCGCGTGCGTAGTGCAGTCGCCAGGGAGAACACGAGCGAGTAAAAAGGGCGCTACCCCGGACCAAGCAACCGGTCGTTAAGCGCTTGTTGTTCGCGGCTGCGCGTGAGAATCCAGCGATGGAAACCACGGCAGTGCGGCTGGTCGAAGCTGCTGGCCTGCCAGGTCAGGAAATAGGGCGAAGGAAGCGCGACGCCGACCGGAAAAGGCAACACGAGTCGGCCCGCGTTGAGGTCATCGACGATCATTGATGTCTGCGCCAGCACGAACCCATGACCTTCAATGGCGGCCTGTATGGCGAGTCCTGACAACGAAAACACCAGGCGATTGCTGCGCATGTCCTCGGGACAATCAATGCCATTGGTTGCAAACCATTCGCGCCAGGATGGCGGCGAGGAAAACTTGGGAAACCAGTCTATCGACAGCAACGGGTAAGCCAGGATGTCGTCCAGCTTGACGAGCGAGCGCCCAGTGTTGAGCAACCCGGGGCTGCATACGGGTACGACACTGTCGCGAAAGAGTTCGACCGTGGTGCCCGCATGATTGATGCGCTCGCCGTAGGTAATGCGGAAGTCGATCTCGGGGCCATCGGGCGACGGTTCCGAATGCGTGCCGTCCAGATACACATCGAGTTCCGGGTGCGCGCTTTGCCACTCGTAGATGCGCGGTGCAAGCCACTTTGACAGCAGCGAGGGTAGCGCGCTCACACTGAGGCTGCGCCTGTTCCTGACTCGCTCTATCTCGGCGCCCGCCACGCGGAGGCTTTCGAACGCCGCTGCGCAGGTCTCGTGATAACGCACGCCGGCCGCGGTCAGACGAAGCCGCTTGCCTTCTTTCGCCAGCAGCCGCATGCCCAATGAATCTTCCAGGATCTTGATCTGCTGGCTGACCGCGCCCGGCGAGACTCCAAGCCGGCGCGCTGTTTCGACCACTCCGCCGCAACGGCCCAGAGTGTCGAATACCTGTAACGCTCGCAGTGGCGGAAGTGTGTCCATGGCTAGCGGGTGGGGACCCAAGTCGTTTTAGAAATTCTAAACGATGCCAAAGCTTTAGCCCTCTGTTCTTTTCAATTTTGAGTTCCTAAGCTGAGTCTCAAGGGATTAGACGGATAGAACAACCGCAATGGTTGTCTTCCGAATGGAACGGAGAGGGCAATGTTCTTAAGAAACGCATGGTATGTGGCGGCGTGGAGCAGTGAGATTGGCGAAGGGCTGCACCCGTTGACCTTGCTTGGCGAGCCGGTGGTCTTATATCGCAAACCCGGAGGCGCAGTAGTCGCGCTGGAAGACGCATGTCCGCACCGGAAGCTGCCTTTGTCGATGGGACGCTTGCAGGACGGCCAGATTGAATGCGGTTACCACGGCCTCACGTTCGATTGCTCCGGAAGCTGCGTGCGCGCACCCGGCACGACAAAAATCCCGCCGGCGGCACGCGTTCGCGCCTACCCCATTGAAGAGCGTTATGGCCTGGTCTGGATCTGGATGGGCTCGCCGGAGCAGGCGAGTGCGGACACTATTTTCGCGGTCGAGGAATGGGACGACCCAGCCTGGGGCATGAACCAGGGGGATGCAATGACGGTCGCGTGCAATTATCTGTATGTGACGGACAACCTGCTTGATCCGTCCCACGTCGCGTGGGTTCATCCGTCCTCGTTCGGCAACGCGGCATGCGAATCCGAGCCGCTGAAAACGACGGTGACTGATGACGGCGTAGTGGTGTCGCGCTGGATGAGAGACGTGGATGTGGCGCCCTTCTACACGCGCTTCGTAAAATTCTCGGGACGCTGCGATCGCAAGCAGCATTACGAAGTGCGGTTTCCATCGCACGCGATCATCAAGGCGGTGTTCACGCCGGCCGGCACGGGGACCGACGAAGGTCCGCTGCACGAGCACGTCTTCCTGATGAACTCATACAACTTCATGACGCCGATAGATGAATCGAACACGCGTTATTTCTGGTTCCAGATGCGCAATTTCGATCAACGCGACGAAAACGTGTCGCGTCAGTTCAACGAGGACGTCCGTCATGCATTCGAAGAGGACCGCGTGATTCTGACCGCAGTCCACGCGGGCATGGCAAATCGGCGTACGCCTAATCTCGACCTGCCGCTCGACGCAGGGCCGATGCGCTTTCGACGAAGCCTGCAACGGCTGATCGAGACGGAGGCGCGGGCTCAGGAACCTGCAGCGCTCGACTACGTCCGATAGCCATGCAACAGGCAACAGAACAGGCAACAGAACCGCAAGCGTTCAAGCGGATGCGCGTAGCTGAGGTGCAGCGGGAAAGCAGCGTCATCAAATCGTTCGTGCTTGAAGCGGCGGACGGTACGTTGCTGCCGGCTTTCTTGCCGGGACAATTTGTTCAGGTGCGTATCACCGGGTCGGACGGACAGCGCCTGCTACGGCATTACAGCCTGTCCGGTGATCCTGCCGAACGCACACGCTGGCGTATTTCGGTCAAGCATCAGCTGGCGCCGTCGGGTCGAAGTGAACTGCCTGACGGGCTGGTATCGAGCCATCTACACGGGGTGATCGAGGCGGCCGCTACGCTTGATGTTGCAGGTCCAGCCGGTGCGTTTGTACTCGATGAGCTTAGCGATCGACCCGTCGTGTTGTTAAGCGGCGGCGTTGGCGTGACGCCGATGCTTAGCATGTTGCATCGTTTGTGTGCCACATCCCGGCGTCGCGTCTATTTCATCCACGCATGCGAAAACGGCGCGGTCCATGCGTTCCGGGATGAAGTGGCGCGCTTGCAGGCGAGCAGGGAGGGTGTATTGACGCATATCTGTTATCGCATGCCTGAATCACTGGACGTAGCCGGGCAGTGCTTTGACAGCCACGGCCTGATCACGCGCGAGACCATGCAACGCCTGCTGCCGCTCGACGACTACGACGTTTACCTGTGCGGTCCAACACGCTTCATGCAGACGAACTTCCGATTGCTACGGAGTCTTGGTGTCGAAAAAGCCCGCATCCGGCATGAGTTCTTCGGACCTGCCTCAGTGCTTGAACCGGAAGAGGTCGACGTGCCGTCTTCGCCCGAGCCTTCTGTTACATCCGAAGCGCCTGAAGCGTCCGTTCCCACGGTTTGTTTTATGCCTTCCGGCAAGACCGTTGCATGGGACCCGTCATGTCATTCATTGCTGGATTTTGCCGAAGCCGCGGGCCTTAAACCGCCGTTCAGTTGCCGCGCAGGATTGTGCGGGAGTTGTGCCAGTCAGTTGATCGACGGTACGGTCGAGTACTTCGAGCAACCGCTCGATGAACCGCGCGACGGAGAGCTGTTGCTGTGCTGCGCAAGGCCATCAACTGCGGTCACTATACAAATTGTTTAGCAAAGCAAACTAGTTTTCCACCAGCGATTAAAAATTTCGGAACGAAAAGATGAACCGGCATTTCATTGAAGCTCCAGGCTTTACCGCCCAGCGAGAGCGTTTTATCGAAGCCGCGCGGGCTGCCGGCGCCGAGCTCACGGAGTTCGAGCATCCAATGCGTGGCCCCCGCCGTGAAATGCTCGCCACCGACGTAGCAGTGATCGGCGATCCGCTCGCACCCAAGCGGTTCATCGTCGTCTCCGGGACGCATGGCATTGAAGGGTATTACGGCTCCGAATCGCAGATCGCACTCCTTGGTTCATTGCAAAAACGCGCGCTGCCAGCAGATGTCTGCGTGGTCATGGTGCACCTGATCAATCCTTGGGGAACGGCCTGGTTACGTCGAGTGAATGAGGACAATGTCGACCTTAACCGGAACTACGTCGCGTTTGACGAGCCGCTGCCGGACAATGCGCGCTATGAGGCTTTTCACAGTATCTATTTGTGCCGCGATCTCGACGGTCCCGCTCGCTGCCGCGCCGACGAACGGCTGGCAGATGAGATCGAAAGACTAGGTCTTGCCACGGTAATGAGCATTGTTGAGGCAGGGCAGTACGCTCACGCAGACGGCATCTTCTTCGGCGGTCAGCAGGCAACCTGGAGCAACCGTACGTTGCGGGCAATTGCGAAGCGTTTTATGGAAGGCGCGCGTACTGCAATGTGTTTCGACCTGCATACCGGCGCAGGCGCGTTCGGTCATGCCATGTTGATGGCGGTGGCGCAGGAAAGCTACCCCGCGCTCGCCAAGTCACAGTCGGTTTTCGGCCCATGGCTCTACACGGTCATCACCGGACCTGCAGCTACGACCGATTCAGGAATCGCGGCGACTGCGACTGGTTATACGTCACAGGCACTCCTCGATTCACTGCCTGGAACCGACCTGATGCAATTGGTTATCGAATGTGGAACCTACGATGGCGTCCGGGGACATCGCGCGCTAAGAGACGATCACTGGTTGCATCTGCACGGCGATCCTGAAGATGAAACGGGACGCCGGGTCAAGACGGCGCTAGCGGAACATTTCTATCCCGCCGATCAGGACTGGCGCGAATTGACCCAGCTACGCACGCGGCAGATTTTCGAACGTGGGCTCCTGGCTCTGCAGACAGCCTAGCGACCGAGCCTCGAGCAACGTCAAAAAACGCGCAACCCGCTGTAGAAGCGGTCTTATCAACCTTAGCCAGCAACGCATTCAACAATGCGGCTATTCCGTCGAACTGGAGCATCCATGAAAAAGGCACTTGTTGGTATGGCGTTTAGTATGGCGATGTCGCTCGCAGCGTTCTGCGTGCAAGCGAAAGACGCAAGCGAACTTCGCTTTGGCGTTGACCCGACCTATGCGCCGTTCGAATCGAAGGCGCCATCGGGGCAACTCGTGGGCTTCGAGATCGACCTGGGAAACGAAATCTGCAAGCGGCTCGATGTCAAATGCGTCTGGGTCGAAACGGGTTTCGACGGCATTATTCCGGCGCTGCAGGGCCGCAAGTTCGATGCCATCCTGTCCGCGATGTCGATCACCCCGAAGCGCGAGGAACAGGTTGCGTTTTCCGTGCCGTTGTTCAATACGCCTAGCCGGCTGATCGGAAAAGAGGGCGTGGATATCAAGCCGACGGTGGCATCGTTGAAGGGCAAGAAGGTCGGTGTCGCACAGGGCTCAACGCAAGAGGCTTACGCGAAGGCGAACTGGGCGCCGGCCGGGATCGAGGTGGTGTCGTATGCTAATCAGGAGCAGGTGTTCACGGACCTGCTGGCCGGCCGTATAGATGTAACCCTGACCGACATGATTGCCGGCAGCCAGGGGTTTCTTAAGACGCCGCAAGGCAAGGGCTTTGCGTTTGTCGGCGACCCTGTAAGCGACGCGAAGACCTTGGGTAAGGGCGCGGGTATCGGCGTGCGCAAGGACGATACGGCGTTGCGGACAAAACTCGACCACGCAATCGACTCGATGATGAAGGACGGAACCTATCGAAAAATCGAGCGACGCTACTTCGACTTCGATATTTCGGGGAGTTGAAAATGTATGATCGAGCGGGAGACGAACTCGCTCGCAGTGTGGGAAGGAGCGTTCGCGTGGTCTGAACCTTTTGACTGGAAGCCTCATGAAAATTCTTGTCGCGCGCATGAATCACGAGACCAATACGTTCTCGCCGGTGGCGACGCCGCTGGCGGCTTTCGGTCGTAACGGTCCCGCGTTTGGCGAGGACGCATACAACGAGAACAAGGGCATGCGAACCGCCATGTCCGCGTTCATCGACGCCGCCGAACGCGCGGGCGCGCAACTTGTCACGCCGGTTTCGGCGTCGGCGAATCCGAGCGGTCCGGTCGCAGCCGTTGCGTACGACACCATCTGCAACGCCATTGTGGATGCCGCGCACGGTTGCGATGCAGTCATGCTCGACCTGCACGGCGCAATGGTCGCCGACAATTCGAACGACGGCGAGGGCGACCTGCTTGAACGCGTGCGTGCTGTGTTGCCGCATGCGCCCATAGCCGTCGCGCTCGATCTGCATGCGAACGTCACACAGAAGATGATCGACAATGCGGATGTCATGGTCAGCTTCAAGACCTATCCGCACGTCGATATGTTCGAATGCGGCGCTCACGCGGCACGGCTGTTGTTCGATCTGATCGAAGGCCGTGCGCGGCCGGTGATCGCGTGGTCGCAGCCGCCGCTGCTCACGCACACGCTGCGCAGTGCGAGCGCTGCCGGGGCGATGAAACGTGCAGTGGAAGCGGCGCAGGCAGCGGAACGCGATGGCATGCTCGCCGTCTCCGTGCTGGCGGGATTTTCGCTCGCCGATATCCCGGCGCCTTGCATCAGCGTGGTGGTGGTCGGCGACGGTGATCGCGAGGCTGCCGCGCAAGTGGCGGAGTGTATTGCGCGGCAAATCTGGAGCGATCGCGAGGGATTCTTCTATCGTAGTCCGCCGCTCGCGGATTCCGTTGCCGAGGGCGCCGTGCTCGCACGTGGCGCCGATAAACCCGTGCTATTGCTCGACCACGGCGACAACTGCATGTCGGGCGGCACGTGCGACACCATGGATGTGTATGAGGAAGCCATCCGCCAGGGCTTGACGGGGATCGTGATGGGGCTGCTATGTGATCCCGGAGCCGTCGCTGCATTGTTCGCAGCGGGAGTGGGCGAGACCGTCACGTTGGCGGTGGGCAACAAGCTCAGCGGGGGAGCCGCGAAGCCGCGTCCGCCGGTCATGCTGACTGGCGCCGTGCGTGCGTTGACCGATGGGGAATACGTGATCAGTGGACCGACCTACACGGGGCAGCGCGCCCACATGGGCCGCGCCGCCGTGCTTGATATGGGTGTGGCGAAGATTGTGTTGACGGAGCGCACACACGAGCCTTGGGACCTTGGCGTGTTTGAAAGCGTTGGCATCGATCCGCGGCGCGCGACGTTCCTAATTCTGAAGTCGCGTATGTATTGTCGCCCGGTATTCGTACCGATCGCGCACGGCCTGGTTGAATGCGATAGCCGTGGCGTGACCAGTTCCGATTTCGGCTTGTTCGAATTCAGGAACGTCCGGCGGCCGGTCTATCCGCTGGACGCCGGCACGACCTGGTAACGGCACCCGCTTTCAAAAGGTCCCGGGCAGCAGGATCTGATTGTTCACGCGACGGATGTCGGTGTGCCCGCAAAAGGCCATGGTGGTGTCGAGTTCCTTGTGGATGACTTGCAGGCATCGCTCGACACCCGCTTCACCCATTGCGCCCAGCCCGTACAGGAAACTCCGGCCAATCAGCGTGCCCTTCGCGCCGAGCGCCACGGCTTTCAGCACGTCCTGTCCGCTGCGAATGCCACCATCCACCCACACTTCAATTCGATTCCCCACGTCGCTGGCAATCTCGGGTAACGCGGAGATGGACGATGGCGCACCGTCAAGCTGGCGGCCGCCGTGGTTGGAGACGATCATTGCGTCGGCGCCGCTGTCGGCGGCAAGGCGCGCGTCTTCCAGATCCATGATGCCCTTCAGGATGAGCTTGCCGCCCCATAGCTTCTTGACCCACTCGACATCTGCCCAGCTCAGGCCCGGATCGAATTGCTCGGCGGTCCATGAGCTCAGGGACGAGAGATCCCCCACGCCCTTTGCATGCCCGACAATGTTGCCGAAAGTGCGCCGCTTGGTGCCGAGCATGCCGAGGCACCAGCGTGGTTTGGTGGCGAGGTTCAGGAGGTTTGGGAGCGTCAGTTTGGGTGGTGCCGACAGCCCGTTCTTGATGTCTTTGTGGCGCTGACCGAGGATCTGCAAGTCGAGCGTGAGCATCAGGGCGCTGCACTTCGCCGCCCGGGCGCGCTCGATCAATCGCACGATAAAGTCGCGGTCGCGCATCATGTAGAGCTGGAACCAGAACGGTTTAGTGGTGTGTGCCGCCACGTCCTCGATCGAGCAGATGCTCATGGTGGACAAGGTGAACGGGACACCGAACTTCTCTGCTGCGCGCGCGGCGAGGATCTCGCCGTCCGCGTGCTGCATGCCGGTCAATCCCGTGGGTGCGAGCGCCACGGGCATCGCGACCTCCTGCCCGACCATTTCCGTGCGGGTGCTGCGACCCGCCATGTTGACCGCTACGCGCTGGCGCAGCTTGATACGCTGGAAATCGCTTTCATTGGCCCGGTAGGTACTCTCGGTCCACGAGCCGCTGTCGGCGTAATCGTAGAACATGCGCGGCACGCGCCGTTGCGCGAGCACGCGCAAATCCTCGATGCAGGTAATGACTGGCACGTTTTTCTCTCGCTACAGGAACGGGGAAATGAGTATACGTTTTAAAGCGCCTGAATTTAACTTGAAGTTGCCTCGTTCCGATGCGAATTCCTCAGCGCAGACAAGGTATTCACGATGTCGCCGAACAGGGGCCGGTCGCCGGTCTGCTCGCTGAGGCAGTCGTTCTTCAGGCTTGCGAGCGCTGCCATGCTGCTTTGCGCGGACTCTTGCACATCGCATCGATCGATCAATTCTTCGAGCAAGCAACCAAACGCTCTTACTTCAAGGCGCTGGAGTGCGGGGGCCAGCGCTTGATCGTCGGTTGCATAAAACGACGCCGCGCCAAAATCTCCCATTAGCGCCTGCCCCTGTCCGCCATGCAGGATGTTGTGGGCGTACAGGTCGCCATGCATGATGCCCTGCTGATGCAAATGCCGGGCGGCCGATGCGATTCCATGCGCAACGCTTAGCGCCGAAGTCAGGTCGAAGCGGGTATCGAGGTCATAGATATCGCGAGTGCAGGACTCGAGGCTCGGCGGCCCGGCAAGGTTCCTGAGCTGCGGGTTGATCAGTTCCATCACGAGACCATGGACGCCAGTGGGATGACCTTCTATCTTGCCGAGTACCGGGATCAGATTGGGATGTGCGCCCGCCGCAATGCAAGCAGCCATCTCGCAGTGCGGCAGACCATCGCTGGTCACAGCGCCCTTGAATAGCTTGACTGCGACGGGCTGGGTTCCATCGCTAATTGCCGGATATTCCGACCGATGTTCTGCTCGATGAATGACGCCCGATGCACCTTCACCCAGCCGATGCTGCAGATCCAGCGCCTGCCACGGGATATCGGCAACAGGCGTATCCGTCATTGCCTTGGCTTCCAGTTGTTCGTTGAATGGATTGCCCGCGCATGCCAGCCACGATAGCCGGGGCAAGGACGCCACCCAGACCGGCAGTTCGGTAAGCTGATTAGCCGAGAGCCGGATCAATTCGAGGCGAGAGCATTCCGCCAACTCCACTGGCAGCGTGCGCAACAGGTTGCCCGCCAACATCAGCTTTTGCAGCTGAGTGCAGTTTCCGATCTCGGGCGGCAGCGCCTCAACTTCATTGTCAGTGAGGATCAGCCAGCGAAGTTTGGGCGGTAGCGAAGCGCCTGATACCTTGCGTATGCGGTTTGCCTTGAACCCGACCATGCTCAATTGCGTGCACCGCCCGAGGACTTCGGGCAGCTCGACGAACTGATTGTTCGAGCAGAAGATAGTGTGCAGATTCGTCAGGCGCGGCAAATCGTCGGGCAGCGACGAAAGCGCATTGCCGGACAGGTCGAGGACTTCCAGCGTGTCAGACAGATCGAATATCTCGCGTGGAAATTCGGTCAGGCCGCAGGTTAGTGCCAGTCGCTGGGTACCGGCAAGTTGTCCGGTGCGAAGTTGTTCGAGTGTGCTTGTCACAGTAGCGGGAATATCCAGGATGGGCGGCAGGTTGGCGTTGCCCGTGCGGGATCGATTTTACTGAGTATTGGGCAGCCTATCGGTAATGTATTGGCGACACACACGCCTGGCCGCTCGAAAATGCCTTGAAGCTGCGATAGCAGGCAACGGTTTGTTTAAGCCTTCCACGCGGCCGGCGCTTGGAATGACCGCGCAGTTCCAGACCTTGTTCTGCAAATCAGCCATGTTGTATTTGACACTTCGCGGCTATTTTCTTCCTCGCCACAGCCAGCCTGGCCAATCATTTTTCGAGCGTTCTCAATCGGCTTTGATCCTGATAAGGGTGAGTGAGTATTAACTTCCATTCGCGGTTGGTTTCGCAACTGGTTGTACCTACATCTCTGCTTCGACCCACCCCGAAGGCCCGGAAATATGGAACATCATTTCGATTATTCAGTGAAATGAAATATTCATATGAACAATAAAATAGCGTGCTACCGTACGCGCTCAAACCACAAAAGAGAGGGCCGAAATCATGTCACTAGAGGATATTCAGGGCGACGTTCATCAAGCAGTTGATGTTGCGTTTTCAATCGCAGATTTGATCGGAAACTTGTTCTCAACAGTAAGGGATCCGAATCGTAAAGGGTCACCACACCACTTCAAACTGGGAGGGACGGTAGGGGGGCCGCAGGTGGTATTGGCATTCACTGGCGCAGCCGGCGAACCTCCGTCTTTGCAGTGCTCGGGCAATGCCGCAGCGGTCGTGACGGTTACTTCGCCGGAGCCGCTTCTTTCTGGTCAGGATGCTGTGAATAAGGGTCCGTTGCCTCTTTATTCGCAGGCGATTTATGTCCCGCAGAACAGCAGCGTCCCTCTGACGAACTTCAACAAGATGACCAAGGGTGTGTTCACCGCCTCCCTTGTTCCGGTCGCGGACCCGGGATATCCGGTCATTCTCATGGGACTGAACGGGCGCAATTTCTTGTCGCATGAGTCGCAACTAACATCAGATTTGTCCGTAACGCTGAATTCGGCCGGGATCACGTTGGCGTCGCAGTCTGGAGCGCCGTATCAGATGACGGCCAACGTAACCTCGGCAGCCCCAATTCGGTCTCAAACACATGTCGCCGCCATTCCACAAGGCGAGTTTTCGACAACCGTTCCGTTCGACCCGGCTGATTTTGCCGCATCTGCGATCGCGACCGTCTCCTACGTATTGTCGGGGCCATTCAGCATGCTTCCGGTTGCGCCTGCCAATGCCCGGAGGATTGCGGTCGGTTAGTCCAGTACGGGCTCGCACCCTGCTCTCTGTTCAAGAGAAATGGAAAAGATGAATAGGGGCGCATGACGCACCATACGTTGTTCAATGCTCCCAATAAATCAAATGATCGGGCGTAGCCACTTAGGCGTACAGACTGAGTGGTGCGCCCACATCAATGCCATAAATATCTATTGAAGGATTGTTTATGATTATCGTTTGCACCACAGATCAAAACATTGTCCAATATGCTCAATCGCAAGGTTCAGGTGCTGCGCAATGGGGAAACGTGAATGTGCTAGCTGCTGCGAACAATCTCGCAGGGACAATTGCGCAGCTTCAGCCCAACGAACCTTTGTGCCTTTGTGCTCACGGCAACAATTCAGAAATCGGCGACGACAACGCACAGGGTTGGGGATGGACTTATAGTCAAATCGCGACGATTTTGGCGGCGAACGTGCCTGCGGGTTTCTCTACGGTCCTGATCTACGCGTGCGCGACAAACGTCGCGAATTTCTCTGCTGCTCTCGCAGTGGAACTGGAGAATAATCAGGCTTTGAACGGGCTTTGGTGCTACGGTTGGAATACGCCTTTGGATATTGGAACCGCCTATCCGGCTCCTGCAAACCTTGCCAACCAAGTCGCGTTGCAGGGATCACAGGTTAATTTCAGCTGATCAGAATCAGCCGTCTCCAAGCCCCTTCGGGGGCTTTATTTTCTGAAAGTCACATCGTCCGAACATGCTGTGCCCGGGAATACGAGAGGCACTTCGTGACGGTCGCCTTGAGGAGATTGCTCCAGCGTCGTGGACCATTCGCGACCAGCTTGTTCTCTAGATCTGCGCGGACCCACCATCGACGAACGGTTCGCTTCCGGTGACAAAGCTGCTGTCATCCGAAGCAAGGATCAATGCCGCACTCGCGGTCTCCGCGGGAGCGCCAAGGCGGCCAAGCGGTGTTGTGGTCTGCACGAACCTGA
This sequence comes from Caballeronia sp. SBC1, assembly GCF_011493005.1. Classification (NCBI taxonomy): domain Bacteria; kingdom Pseudomonadati; phylum Pseudomonadota; class Betaproteobacteria; order Burkholderiales; family Burkholderiaceae; genus Caballeronia; species Caballeronia sp. SBC1. Next base: position 1,696,911 of record NZ_CP049158.1, on the reverse strand, counting down.
TCATCTCCTTGCTCGCTTCTTCCGAGGTGGCGAGGCCATGCCATCCCGGCGTGGAGGTTGCTCCCGGAGCGAGCACGTTAACGCGGATCTTGCGCGGCGCGAGATCGACGATCCAGCTTCGCGCGAAAGTTGCGGATCGCTGCCTTGCTCGCACTGTAGACGCTGAATGACGGGGTGCCGGTGACCGCGGCAGTCGATCCGGTAAGAATGACCGAGGCGCCGTCCCTGAGCAGCGGAAGCGCCTTCTGCGCCGCGAAAAGCGTACCCTTTACGTTGGTCGCGAAGGTTTTATCGAAGTGTTCCTCCGTGATCTCGCCGAGCGCGGCAAATTCGCCACCGCTGGCGTTGGCGAACAGGACATCGATCGTTCCTGCTTCGTCTTTTACGACGGCAAAAAGACGATCCAGGTCCGCGAGTCTGGATACGTCGCCCTGAATGCCGCGGGCGGTTTCTCCAACCTCGGCCACGGCCGCATCGAGTTCCTTCTGGCGCCGGCCGCTCATGAAAACCCGCGCACCTTCCTGCGCAAAAAGCTTTGCCTTCGCGAGGCCAATTCCGCTATTCGCGCCCGTTACCACTGTCACTTTCCGCTGAGCTTGCCCATCTGAAGTCTCCTGGTCGAGTTTGGAGATCCATTATGGTCGAGTACATTCTGTTAGGCTAGGGAACGCATAGATGGTTTGCTGCTGGACAAGACAAAGACCGAATAGATGATGTTTGGTGTACTGATGAATAGGATGTGATCAAGCGCGTGGATTGGCGCCGCTGACTCTGGCTCGTTTGCGTGGACCGACGAACCGGACGGGCCGCACAATGCGCCCCAACCATGTCCTGCTGGATAAAACTCAACAATGGCAACCGATGTGAAAACCAACTCCGCCTCGCCCGATCCTGACCATGTGCCTCGCAGCCGCTTGAGCGGCGCTGAGCGGCGCGAGCGCTTTCTCGACATGGCGGCGGAAATCATTGTCGAGAGCGGGGTGTCGGCGGTGACCATGGAATCCGTGGCGGCGCGCTCCAGCGTCGACAAGCGGTTGGGCTACCGATACTTCACGAACCGCGACGATCTCATAGGCGCACTCGTCGAACGTGAGTTCGAGGTCATGAGGCAACGTGTCCATGCAGAGCTTCCCGTGATTACGAGCTTCGAAGAACGCTTGCGAGTCAATACGCGCTTATGGCTGGCAACAATCGCCGAGCGCGGGCCGTTGTTGCGCCGCTTGCTCTACGGCGAGGGCCCGCATGAGCACTACGCGAGCACTATCCTGAACGCTGCGGTTGCCGACTGGGCCGCGATGATCGCCACGGAAACGGGCCTCGACAAGACGGTCGCGGAGATCGTGACTCGCATGCTGCTCGCTGCCATGTCCGGCGCTGTCGACGTCATGCAGACGGGCGTCAAATCCCTCGACGAAGTCGCCGAGCTCTATTCCACGATTGCGCTGGCCGGTATGCGAGCGGTCGCTCAAGGTGCCGGCGAAGGCGGCTTGCGCGGATAGAACCGAGCGCCGTCAGTTCATCGTGCCATTTGCTCTCGTTTATAAGTCACGGTATAGTGACTTATAAATTCTGGCTGCTATCAAGTAACAAGCGGGGAGACATTTCATGAACCGTCTGTCAGCAGCCAGCCATTGATTTGCAATCCATGAACGGGCGAGGAATACAAACAGTGGCAGAGACTACCGCCGGCCCTGTCGGGCACGTTTTGCTGGGCGACTGGGAGATCAAGGATTACGCGCCTGGCGAGGTTGAGGCAGCGGAACTGTTCGCTGGCGGCGATGGCTGGATACCTGCCTCTGCACCCGGCGACACCTATCTGGCATTACACGTTGCCGGCCGGATTCCTCATCCTTTTGCCGAGCAAAACGAAGGCGCCTGTGCGTGGGTGAAAGACCGTGAGTGGTGGTGGCGTACACAATTTCCCGCCATGAAGCCAGGGCCCGGCGAACGTTTGATGTTGACGTTCGAAGGCCTGGACACGTATGCGTCGATCTGGCTTAACGGAAGTCTTCTAGGCAAGACCGACAACATGTTCGCGGCGATTAGCTTTGACGCCGGCTCGCTGCTGCGTAACGACGAACCGAACCTGCTGCTGATCCGTTTCACTCCGCCTGCACTGATGGTGGCCGACAAATCGATGGAAACCTGGGAGATCATTGCAGACCCGATCAAAGAATCGAAACGCAATTTTCATCGAAAAGCGCAGTTTGGCTGGGGCTGGGATTGGGGTCCGCGACTGCCCAGCGTAGGCATCTGGCGCCCGGTTCGTCTGGAGCGCGAGCGAATCGCGGTGATACAGGATGTCCGCTTTAGCACGATTGCAATTGAACCCGTAGCCCGGATCGATCTTGCGATAACCATTGACGCCTTCGCCGCTGATAGTGATTCGAGCGAGCCTCTGCGCGCGATGATCGAGTTGATTGATCCGGACGGTGCGTTTGCCGCCGGCACGACGCTTACGTTTGACGGGGCGAGCCGATCCGCGACGTGGCAGCCGGCCATCGACACACCGAGTTTATGGTGGACGCCCGAGCTCGGTGTACCTTCGCTGTACACATTGCGCGTCGAACTTACGCAGGGGGCGCAGCGGCTGGACCAGCGCACGCTGAAGGTCGGCATTCGCAGCGTCGTGCTCGACACGTCGGCGGATCCCGATGAACCCAGCTGTGACTTCTTTCGCTTCATTCTGAACGGCGTGCCGATCTTCGCGCGCGGCGTGAACTGGATACCGGCGAGTTCGTTCGTTGGCGCAACCACTGCTGCGGACCATGATGCCTTGCTCGCGGATGCGGTCGCCGCGAACGTCAACATGATCCGCGTGTGGGGCGGCGGCCTGTACGAAGCCGATGCGTTCTACGACGCCTGTGATCGCCTGGGCCTGCTCGTCTGGCAAGACTTCATGTTCGCCTGCGCGCCGTATCCCGAGCACGAACCTGCTCTTGTCGAAAGCGTGCAGCGTGAGGTCGATCATCAAATTGCCCGGCTGCGAAATCATCCGTCGCTGGCGTTATGGTGCGGCAACAACGAGGGGCAGGCAGTTCATCAGTTCATCGCCCGGATGACCGGGTCGAATGCATCGTATCCCGGCGATCTGTTTTTCCAACAGATGATTCCGCAAGCACTGAAGACACTCGATCCGTCCACGCCTTATTGGCCGGGTAGCCCTTACGGTGGTCCCAGTCACAACAGCATGCGTGCAGGCGATGTCCATAACTGGACGGTCTGGCATGGACTGCCGCCTGTTCCCGACGAGCTTCCGGTGGGCGATTTCAGCCACGGCCCGGAGGCAGTGGCCTATACCCGTTACGCCGAAGACAAAGCGCGTTTCGTCAGCGAATTCGGCATCCAGGCGTCGCCGGCCGAGAGCACGCTGGCGCGCTGGCTCGCGCCTGACCAGATGTCGCTCGGCAGCGATGGTTTCCTCAACCGCATCAAGGACCACCCTCAAGACAAGGTGAACGCGATGCTGATTCCGGTGACCGGTTTGCCGGACACCCTCAGCCAATATGTTGTCTTCACCCAGTTGGTACAGGCCGAGGGATTGAAGTTCGGTATTGAACACTATCGTCGCCGCAAGCCGCATTGTTCGGGCACGCTGATCTGGCAATACAACGACTGCTGGCCGGGCATTAGCTGGAGCCTGATTGACTACGACCGCGTGCGCAAGGCGAGCTGGTTCTACGTCGCCCGCGCTTATGCGCCGGTACTTGGGTCGTTCAGGACGCTGGACGATGGCGTGATCGAACTATGGGTCACCAATGACACGCGTGAGAGGGTCGAATTCGAGTCGACCTTGACCATGACGAATTTCGACGGCAAGACACTGTGGGAGGAAGTTGTCACGGGAAGCGTGCCGGCAACCGAGAGCCGCGCGGTCTGGCGTGGCGAGACCGCGCGCATGGCAGCGGACCCCGCGAAGGTGCTCGTCGTTCGTTCAAACCGATTCGCCGACAACCGCCTGTTTTTCGCGCCGGTCAAGGACTTGCCCTTCTCTCCGGACGAACCGAAGATGCACGCGCAGATAGCCGATGACCACTCGCTGTCCGTAACGTTGACAGGTGTTGGCTACCATCACTTCGTACATCTTTCGGCTCAGCAGCCAGCCACTGTTTTCAGCGACAACTACTTCGACTTGCAACCCGGTGAGACGCGCACGGTGCACGTTGTGCTGCCCGGTGCAACGCTTGAGCCAGCTGATATCACGCTGGCTTCATTTCATCGCTGACGCCGATGACGCTGAGGAACAAGCATAAGACGGGGTTCATCGGCCCCGATCGAATTCAGTTGCTCTGCTGCGCGGGCTCGGCTTCCATCTCGGGGTAGAGAAGACGCAGCAACTCGCTCAGCACTGCGACCGAGTTTTCAGCGTCGGCCCGGTCACGCCTGAAGAGCGCTTCGAGCGACAGTCCGCGTATGGCCGCGACAAACAAGCGGTGAATCGCCTCGCCGTTTGGACGATCGCGCAAACCCGCCGCTTCCAGGCGCTCGATGATCCACGGATGCGATAGACGGTCGATAGCGTTCTGCATTGAACGCAGCTTGTCGGCCAGTTCGGGATCCGAGCGGGAGGCCAGCATGATCTCGATGACGGCGGTTCCCGAAGGCTGGCTCATCACTTCCCACATGGTCGCCGGCAGCTCGCGTATCCATTGCATCGGCGTTTTCTCATTGACCGTGCGCTCGTAATGCCGGACGTCCTGTTCGAACACCGCTTCGACGACGGCCAGCATCAAGTCGGTCCGAGTTGGATATTGATGGGTCATTGCGCCGCGGCTTACCCCGGCTTCGTCCGCCACCATGGTCACCGACGTCGCGCTGTAGCCGAACCGGTGCAGGCAGGAAATGGCCGCTGCAATGAGCTTGGCCTGTGTCTCCGCGCTTCGCTGGGCTTGCGGCCGCCGCGCTGGTTCTCCAACGGGTTCCGGAGCGGTTTGGAGCGGTAACGTCCGAAGCGGCTTTTCTCTCGTCTGTTGTCTCATGGCTGGTTGGGTTACGTCTCTCTGTTTAGTTGACTTCATCGTCGTTTTTATCTGCTCGTACTTGCCAAGATTGCCCAGCACAACAATAGACGAAAACAAACAAACAAGTCTATTGGTTTTTATCGCAAGAGGAACCTGCCTGGGTGTCAGTGGGCGCTAGCTCACCGCGCATTGAGCTGAATCTGTCCGGAAAGCCTTATTTTATGGGACTTTCCGGCTTCATCCCAGACTTCCACATAGGGCCGCAAAACGTCAGGCGGCGCTCTTCAGCCCCGTTTTCCGATCGGGAAATACCCTCGCACATTCACAAACAGTCTTGCCTGTTTGTTATTATCGAATTACTGTGACGCACTTGCTTCAGGCAAGTAACCAGAAAAACATCAGGAGACGAGCAACCATGAGAATGACCCCTGTGCGGAGGTCGGCGAAGTCTGCCGATGCGCGTAGTAATGTCGTAGAGCAATCGAAGAAAATGGCGCTGCGGTTTGCGGCGCACGCGGAAGTGCGCCGGGTTTTCGGAGCGCGGGACAGCGGGAAAAAACTGCTGCACGTGGCGGGTCTTGGGCTCGCACTGAGCCTTTCCGCGACGCTCGCACGAGCCGACGACAGCATCGCTCAAGCAGCGAAGACCACGAACTGCCTCGCCTACGACCAGGATCGCGAGCGGGGTATCGAGACTCCGCTGTCAACCACTTGCGACAGCGTTTCGCCGAGCATGGGCGGTCTGCGCGAGAAGATGTACGAGAACGGCTGGTTGCTTCAGGGTGGTATCTCCAGCGGCTTAACTTATGACCTGCTGCATCCGGATAGCAGTGTCCCGCAGTCCTATACCGGTCAACGTGCAACTTACGCTCAATCGGCGCTGGCCATTCTGACCTACGACCTCTCTCGGGTTGGCTTCAGCAAGGATTCGCAGTTCATCATCTCCGGACTTTGGGACGAAACCAGCTATCTTGGATCGGGTATTCGTAGCGCATATGTCGGGGAATTGGCGATCGAACAGGAGTTCGATAACCATCAAATACGTATCAAGTACGGATTTCAGACGCCGTCGAACAGCTTTTACGGCTTTACGTTGGGAACGACCGTTGCATCGTCCGCGCTGGGTCCCGCCAGTAGTATGTTTTACGAACTAGGTGTTCCGTCGGTCAAGCCGGCTCCTACTTTCGACATTCGCCTGTACACACCCGACATGCGGTTCTATAACCATTTCGCCGTTACGCGAAGCATGAGCCCGCAGGGGTTCCAGGCAGATTCCCAGGCGAATTCATCGGGTCTGGACTTTAGCGTTCCTGGTGCAAGGGCTCTTTATATCGACGAAGCGGGGTATCGGATCACGTCCGCCGCGAACCAGCGTGCTTTCTGGTTGAGAGCTGGCGCCGTGTACAACACGAGCGACTATTTTGACTATGGGGTCGGCAAGCCGACTTACGGTAACAAAGGGTTCTACGTCGCTATTACCCGGCAGTTCACCCAGCCCGATCAGTTCTACACCTATCGCGGTATTTACGCGGATGTCAAAGTGGACTTCGCGGATGCAAGCAAGAATCCGTTTAGCCGGGACGTTGCAGCCACGCTTTATAGTCTCGGCCCGTTTGACTCCCGTCCCTACGACATGATCAGCATCGGCTACACCCATCAATGGATTAGTCAAAAAACTCAGCAGTACATAAATTTGGTGACGACCGAGACCGCCATTACAGGCAGCAATACGTTCTCGCTGTCCTATGCGTTCCACGTGGCCCGGGGCGTCTACTGGACCAATAGCCTTGCGTATACCACGCAGCCTGTGTTGTTCCCTTCGCATGCAGCGGCTCTTTTGCTGACCACCGGCGCAACCGTGGTGTTCTGATTGATCACGTCTTGCAGGCATCACTCCAGGGGAAGGGCGGCGCAGCGGGCCGGGTCATCGGGACTCGTTGCAGCAACACGGGCTTTTGCCCAAGGTTCTATTCAGGCGAGATCGAACGGATGCTGAAAACCCAGTAACTGTATCCGGCGAACTGCTGCGTCTTCTCTATCCCGATGATCGATGACGCGACGAAACCGTAACAGACGGAGGAAGTGATTTTGATCAATGACAAAGCGCCACGCGCGGTACCCAAGGACTTTTTGTGGGGCGTGGCAATATCGGCGCATCAGAGCGAAGGCAATAACGTCAGCTCGGATGTGTGGCTCGCCGAGCATGTGAGCCCCACCGTTTTCCGCGAGCCATCACGTGACGCGTGCGACAGTTATCACCGCTTCGACGAAGACATCGCCATTGCCGCCGACCTGGGTTTCAACTGCTATAGAGTTGGAATCGAGTGGGCGCGCATAGAACCGGAACCCGGCCAATTTTCGATGGCTGAACTGGATCGATACGCGCGCTTGCTCGACTGCTGCCTTGAGCGTGGATTAGCGCCGATGCTCACCTATAGCCATTTCACGGTGCCGCGCTGGTTCGCGGCGCGCGGCGGTTTCGAGGTCAAGGACGGCGCCGATCTGTTCGCACGCTTCGCGGAAGTGGCAACCCGGCGTCTGGGCGAGAATCTGGCGGCCGCCACGACCTTCAACGAGGCCAACATCCAGCGTCTGATCAAGGTCCTTCTGATGACGCCCGAATCCAAGCCGGCCATCAGTGCAATGCTGGCCGCTTGCGCACAGCGTTGTGGCTCGACGCAGTTTTCATCACTGCTTTTCGCCGATGTCGAGAAGACGGAATCCGTGTTGATCGATGCCCACCGCAAGGCGGCGCAAGCCATCAAGGCAGGGCCGGGTAATTTTCCGGTCGGCCTCAATCTGACGATGCAGGAAGTGCAAGGCGTGGGCGAAGGGAATCTGGCCGAGTACATTACCGACAGCCTCTATGGCCCCTGGCTAGACGAAGCGGCGCTGACCGATTTCATCGGCGTGCAGACCTACACCCGCGTACGCGTGGATGCACGCGGACAAGCTGAACTCGCGCCCGGTACGGAGATGACGGCGGCCGGTTACGAGTTCTATCCGCAGGCGCTGGGAGCGACAATCCGCTTGGCCGCAAGCCGCACCGGGCGACCCGTCTACGTCACCGAAAGCGGTATCGCAACTAACGACGATACGCGTCGCGTGGCCTATATTGATGCCGCTCTCGCGGAAGTACGCCAGTGCCTGGACGAAGGGTTCGACGTGCGCAGCTACATTCACTGGTCCTTGCTGGACAACTTCGAATGGACGTCGGGCTACGATCAGCATTTCGGTCTCGTCGAGGTCGATTTTGAAACTTTCGAGCGCAGGCCCAAGCCGAGCGCGTTTCATTTAGGCGCCATTGCGCGCCGCGGAGAACTCTGATGAGCGACGCAGTACCCATACCAACGGCCGGCATGGTCGACCAGCTCGACTCGCACGGCAGTGGTCCGACCGAGGACGAAATTCGGTTCGTGAATGCCTATGTGGCGCCCGGTCCCTTCGATGCCGACTTGCTCGCCCGGGCGCATGACCCCGCGGTGCTGGCCGCGCGTGAGGCCCGTGAAGAAGCACTGCGAGCGCGGGACTGGCCCAATCTTGGTCAGTACCGGGACGCGAACCGCACGCTTGCGGGAGTGTCGCCGAAGGCGGTGTTCATCGGCGATTCGCTGACTGAATTCTGGCTCGCGGGCGACCCGGGAATGTTCCGTTATGGCCTCATTAGCGGCGGCGTGATCAACCGTGGCATTAGCGGACAAACCAGCCCGCAGATCCTGCTGCGCTTCATGGCCGATGTCATTCAACTGAAGCCCGCCGTGGTCCACCTGCTGTGCGGAGGAAACGATCTCGCCGGCAACACCGGACCTACGACGTTCGCGGACTACCAGAACAACATCATCGCGATGGTCACGCTGGCGCGCGCCTTCGACGTGCGCGTGATTCTCGGCAGCGTCACCCCGGCGGGCAGTTTTGCCTGGCGTCCGGGCATCGATCCGCGTGCCCGCATTGCCGAGATCAATGCGTGGCTCAGGGCCGTGGCCGCTGAGCGTGGACTTGTTTTCGCGGATTATCATTCAGCGCTCGCGGCACCGGACGGCAGCTTGCGCGCCGAATTGACGCGCGACGGGGTGCATCCCACGGCGGCGGGATACGACGTGATGCGTCCTATCGCACTCGCCGCTCTGACCGAGGCAACGCAATGAGGGCACATGCTCATGGGGAGATACCCCTAGAGCATGGATTTTGGCCCGAATACTAAAGCAAGTGTCCCAATAGACCATTGGTGGTTGGCCGTCCCGACGACACCATGTAGCCGGACGAGCTGCCACTCAAGGCGGCCGGAGGAAATGCAATGCTGGGAAACATGCAGGGCCACGCCCTGAGCGTAGCGTCGCTTCTCGAGTTTGCGGATCGCTGCCACGGCGACAGTGAGATTGTCAGCAGGCGGGTGGAGGGCGATCTGCATCGCACGAACTGGAACGGTGTAGCGGGCCGCGCGCGACGGTTTGCGCGATGGCTTGACACGACCGGAACAAGTCACGGGGAGCGTGTGGCGACCCTTGCCTGGAACGGTTACCGGCACCTTGAGATTTACTACGGGGTTTCGGCGTCGGGACGTGTATTGCACACGCTCAATCCGCGCTTGCCGCAAGCGCAGCTGGCCTGGATCATCAACGATGCGCAGGACGAGGTGGTCTGCTTCGACCTGACGTTCCTGCCGCTGGTGGAAGCCATTCAATCGCAGTGCCCCGGCGTTCGCCACTGGGTCGCGCTATGCGATCAGGACCGCGTGACAGAGGGCATGACTGCGCACGGCATTGCGTGCTACGAGAGTCTGATCGACGGCTTCCCAGATGCCTCCTATCCGTGGCCGTCGTTCGACGAGAACTCAGCGTCCAGCCTTTGTTACACGAGCGGGACCACCGGCAATCCAAAAGGTGTTTTGTATAGCCATCGCTCGACGGTCCTGCATGCCTACGCTGTAGCGCTTCCCGATTCAATGAATCTGTCGGCCAGGAATGCGGTGCTTCCGGTCGTCCCCATGTTCCATGTCAACGCATGGGGTTTGCCGTATTCCGCCGCGCTGACCGGCGCGAAGCTAGTGTTCCCGGGGCCGGCACTCGATGGCAAGTCGGTGTACGAACTGATCGAGTCAGAGGCTGTGGATCTTGCCGCGGGTGTGCCCACTGTCTGGCAAATGCTTTTGAACCATGTGCAGAGCAACAATCTTCGCTTCTCTACGCTCAAGCGAACGATCGTGGGTGGCTCGGCTTGTCCTGCCGCCATGATCGACACGTTCGCGGACGACTACGGAATAGAGGTCGCGCATGCCTGGGGCATGACCGAGCTTTCGCCCTTGGGCACCGTCAATACGCTCAAGCGCAAGCATCTCGCGCTGCCTAAGGAGCAGCAACGGGCGTTACGGCTCAAGCAGGGCCGCCCGGTCTTTGGCATGGATCTCCGCATTGTGGATAGCGACGGTCAGGAGCTGCCGCAAGATGGCGCGAGTTCCGGTGAACTGATGGTTCGCGGACCCTGGGTGGTCGATGGTTATTTCAAGCAGGACCACGAGAATCTGGACGACGGCTGGTTTCGCACCGGCGACATTGCCACTATCGACTCAGACGGTTTCCTGCAGATCACGGATCGGGCCAAGGACGTGATCAAGTCGGGTGGGGAATGGATCAGTTCCATCGACATCGAGAACGTCGCCATGGCTCATCCTGGCGTGGCGATGGCTGCGTGTATTGCAGTACCTCACCCGAAGTGGGACGAACGCCCGTTGCTCGTGGTCGTTCCAAAGTCAAACGTCCTGCTGAGCACGGGCGAAATGCTGGCTTTCTTCGAGGGGCGCGTGGCGAAGTGGCAGGTGCCGGACGACGTGATTTTTGTCGATGCACTTCCGATTGGCGCCACGGGGAAAGTCGTCAAGCATCAGTTGCGCGAGCAGTTCAAAGGGCACCACGGCCGTCCGCAATCGGCAACTGCCTGACCCGGTACCAAGCGCGTAAGCTAGCGTCATTCCACACACAGGAAACAGACCATGCAGGTCAGCTCGCCTTCTTTCCTGGAAGAACGCTTCGAGATGCAACGCCGGGCGTTCGCGGGGGAATCGAATCCACCGCTACACGTTCGCATGGACCGCTTGAACCGGCTGCTTGCGCTGACGGAGAATCATGAAAGCGACTTCGTGCGTGCGATCGACGCCGATTTCGGCGGGCGGTCCGCTCATGAGACGCGGATCGCCGAGTTGTTTGTCGTGCGCGCCGGAATCCGCCACGCGCGCAAACATCTGAAGCACTGGATGAGTCTGCAGCGAGTCGCGACCGGCCTGCACTTCCGGCCTGGCTATAACCGCCTGTTGCGGCAACCGCTTGGCGTGATCGGCATCGTATCGCCGTGGAATTACCCCATTCAACTATCTTTGGGGCCGGCGCTGGCGGCCCTTGCCGCTGGTAACCGGGTGCTCCTCAAACCGTCCGAACTGACCCCGCGCTTTTCCGAGCTGCTGGATCACCTGGTTAGCGCTTCGTTCGCGCCGGATGAGCTGAGCGTAGTGAGTGGCGGCGTGGACATAGGTCAGGCGTTTGCCGGGCTGCCGTTCGATCACTTGTTCTTTACCGGATCGACGCAAGTCGGCCGGCAAGTCGCCCAGGCCGCCGCGGCAAACCTTACCCCGGTGACGCTTGAACTCGGCGGAAAATCGCCCGCAATAATCGATGCCTCCTGCGACATCCCTGCCGCCGTGGCGAGCATTGCTTACGGCAAGTTCCTGAACGCGGGACAGACCTGCATTGCTCCGGATTATGTCCTCGTGCCGGCGGGTCTGGCGGACAGCGTCGCCGATCAACTCAAGGCGGCCATTACGCGCCTCTATCCCACGCTGATCTCCAATCCCGACTACACGGCGATCATCAGCATGAGGCATCGTGAGCGGCTGCTGGCGATACTGCGGGAAGCGCGTGATGGCGGTGCGCGCATTGTCGAAGTCAATCCGGGCCGCGAACGCTTCGACGAAGGCACCCGCAAATTCCCACCAACGCTGGTGGTCGGTGCGGCCGCAAGCTCACGTCTGATGCGCGAGGAAATCTTTGGGCCGCTGCTGCCCATTATCGAATACGACGGGCTTAACCAGGCCATTGCCATGGTGAACCGGGGCGACCGGCCTCTTGCGCTTTACTGGTTTGGCCGAAGCGTCGCTAATCGTGACCGGGTGCTGCATGAAACGGTGTCGGGCGGTGTCACGATCAACGACTGTCTGTGGCATCTGGCGCAGGAAGCGCAGCCGTTCGGCGGAGTTGGCCCGAGCGGCATGGGCGCTTATCACGGCGAATGGGGTTTCCGTACCTTCAGCAAGGAGAAACCCGTTTTCTATCAGGCGCGCCTCAATGGCACCCGTCTTTTCCATCCACCTTACGGCAAGACCTTCGACCTGATGCTGCGGCTGATCAAGCGCATTACGTAATCAAAACGCCAGCGGCGTGACGTGCGCCGACTACAGGGCAGGAGACCAGAGTGAGTGACCTTTTCGATTTCGTCGTGATCGGCGCAGGCTCGGCTGGGTGTGTCGTCGCAGGACGGCTGACGGAGGATCCTGCAGTCACGGTCTGCGTTCTTGAAGCGGGAGGAAGCGGCAACAGCGCGCTCGTGAACATAGCGGCGGCTGCCGTCGCCAACCGCGGCGCCGGTCAACCAACCTGGAAACTTGGCGACCATCACGCGACTGGAGAAACAGGTGTCGTCAGCGTTTCGTCGGCGATCGTCCGAAGCCACTCCATTGTCACTAACGGGGCCGTTACCGGCAGCATATGGCCGCCGTCGATCAATCGCAGATTTGTCTTATCCAGCTTTCGTTTGAGCGCTTCGCCGTGACTCTGCCAATCCAATATCCTGTCCTCGCGGCCGTAAAGCACGTCTACGGGCAGGCGCAAACCTGCATAACGGTTTTCCATGCCCGGGAGTTCTCCGGCCACTGCCATCAGGTCGGACGACGCCGCATAGAAACTGCGAGGCCTCAAGCTAAGCAACCCACCTCCTTTGATACCGAAGTCCCTGGGGACGGGATCGGGACCAAACACGATATCCATGATCGCGCGATTGCCCTTGATAGCGAACGGAGTGGCCACCGTGACCGATACGATCCGCCGTATCAGCGAGGATTGGATCATCAGGCCGCCGAAGGCGTGACCGGCTTCAACCAGGTGGGTGAGCGGGGCGATTAACGCCAGCCGGCTGACGCTGTCCGGATGATTGAGGCCGACCGCCAGCGCGATGGCGCCGCCCAATGAATGTCCGACCAGCACCGGCTTGTCCAGGCCCATCGCGTCGATGAACATCGCCACGGTTCGTGCCTGTGCCGAGATGCTGGCGGACGATCCTGCGCCTCGCGTTGAATGCCCCGAGCCTGGCCGGTCGATGACGATCACCCTATGCGTTTGCGCGAGCGTATTCATGTGCAGATACGCGAAGTTGCGTAACTGTCCGCTTAACCCGTGGACGAAGACAATGGGCGGGCCGCTCCCGTATTCGACGTAATGAATACGGTCCGCACCTATGTCGATGAACTGACCCTGCGGGGGCAGCGCCTGTCCGACACGGCGCGCAATGTACAGAGAAAAAGCAACAAGCCCCGCGATCACGATGACGCAAACAGCGACGATGGACAGGAAAATAAACGTCACGTGTTACCTCTGTTTTTATGCGTGCTCTTGCGCTTCGCGCTTAAGCCTGACTGTTGTTATGGGGCGTCGCTCGAACTGCATGACACCGTCGCTCAAGGCACCGAACCTGAGCGACGCAAGATCGAGCAGGTAGTTCTGATGGTACTTCCATGGCTTGTGAAGCCCTTGCTTGGGCAGGATGTTCGACGCTCTCTGAATGTAGCCAGACGTCAGGTCAACGGCGGGCAGCGAACCCATTTCGTTGTCTCTCAGACGCGGCACACAAACATCGTAGTGGTTCGCCTTCATGTGATTGACAAGCCGGCAGACATACTGCGCGATCAACTCGGCCTTCAGGGTCCACGAAGCGTTGGTATAGCCGAACGACGACGCAAGATTTGGTACATCGCTATACATCATGCCCTTGTACGACACCGTGTCTCCGAGGGAAATCTGGCGTCCGTCAATGGAGATCACTGATCCACCGAGCATCTTGAGTTTCAGTCCTGTAGCGGTAATCACCAGGTCGGCGTCGAGATGCTGACCGCTTCGCAGCCGCACGCCGGTCTCCGTGAAGCGTTCGATCTCGTCGGTGGCGATCGATGCCTTGCCGGCGCGCACCGCCTTGAACAGGTCTCCGTTCGGGACAAGACACAGGCGCTGGTCCCACGGGTTGTATCGAGGCGTCATGTGTTTGCCGACGTCGAACTCGGGTCCTAGCTGCTTGCCTGCCGCCCTGATGAGCAACTGTTTGGTTTCTTCCGGCTTGCGTCGCGCGCGGTTGTACAAGTACATAGTCAGCAGCACGTTCTTGCTGCGGATAAGCCTGTGCGCGAGCGTTGACGGTAGCCATTTGCGCAGCGTGTTTGCCATCTTGTCGCGTGCAGGCAGCGAAAAAATGTAAGTGGGCGAGCGCTGCAGCATGGTCACATGTTTCGCCGTGTCCGCCATTGCCGGCACCAGGGTCACCGCCGTGGCGCCGCTGCCGATCACAATAACGCGCTTGTTCGCATAGGTCAGGTCGGCGGGCCAATGCTGCGGATGGACTATGCGGCCTTTGAACTTCTCCATGTCGGGCCAACGCGGTGCGTGACCTTCGTCGTAGTCGTAATAACCACTGCACATGTAGAGGAACTTGCAGGTGTAGCGCGTTTCTGTTTCGACATGGCCGTCGGTACGCTGAACCTGCACCGTCCAGCGTGCGGCCTGCGAATCCCAGTTCGCGCCCGTCACCTTGTGAGCGAACTTGATGGTCTTGTCGATGCCGGATGCTTGAGCCGCGCCCCGGATGTAGTCGAGGATCGTCTGACCATCGGATATCGATTTGTCGCTATGCCACGGGCGAAAGCTGTAGCCGAGCGTGAACATGTCAGAGTCGGAGCGCACGCCGGGATAGCGGAACAGGTCCCACGTGCCGCCCATCGTGGAGCGGCTTTCAAGTATGGCGAACCGGGCGGAGGGGCAGCGCTCGCGCAGGTAGTGCGCCGCGGCCACGCCGGACAAACCGGCGCCCACGATGAGCACGTCAAAGTCAACATCGGCGCGCGATGAAAGCGAAGATGAAGATGAAGGCGAGGGGCCGCTCGCGTGGGTAGCCGGTCTCATGCAATATCCTTGTGCGTCGAAGCGGCGGTTTGAGTGGGCCGAGCAGCATGCGGATTGTTCGCGCGACGTTCCTGCATCTTGCGATGAAAACGCAGTACATAGGTCTGGTAAGCCGAGCCCATTAGCCGCGAGATGAAATCGACACGCCGGGCGTCGCTGCCTATCAGCACGCGGCGCGCATTGCGCTGGACGCCTGCAAGAATCTGGCGCGCTGCATCGTCTGGCTTGGTCGCGTTGATCAGGCGATTAGCCTGGCGGCGATGTGCGTCCGCGTCCTGGCCCGTCAGCAACTTGATGTTGTCGTCGATCCGCGATGCGGTTGCGATGTTGGTCGCAACACCGCCGGGATGAACACAGGTAGCACTCACAGGCACGCCCTCCATTTCTAGTTCCATCCGCAACGCCTCGGTGTAGCCGCGGACTGCGAATTTGCTGGCATTGTATGCGCCCTGTGTCGGCATAGCGATAATGCCGAACAGACTCGACGTGTTGATCACATGCCCGTCGCCCGACGCGCGCAGGTAGGGCAGGAAGGCCTGCGTGCCATGCACCACGCCCCAGAAATTAATGCCCATGATCCACTCGAAGTCTTCAATCCTTGCCGTCTCGGCCGGAGCCGCGAGCGATACCCCCGCGTTGTTGAAGATCAGGTTGATGCGCCGATGATCTTCCGAGACTTGCCGCGCCCATGAAAAAACGGCTGCGCGGTCGGAGACATCCAGGCGCTGCAATGTAACGCGCACTCCATGGACGACGCATTCTTTCACGGTCTGGACCAACCCTGCTTCGTTGATGTCGCTCAACGCAAGGTGACAACCTCGCCGAGCGAGCTCGACCGCCAGGGTGCGACCCATGCCCGACCCGGCGCCCGTGATCGCGGCGACTTTCCCCTCAAAGCTTTTCATGAACGCGTCCCTTGGTAACTCTGCCCTTAAGCCTTTTCAATTGCGAAATCCCGCACGCCGCGTGTGAGCGCACAGGTTCTGCGGCTGCGTTGAATGCCAGTTCAGTGGAGATGCATAGTGGGGTTGCAGCGGGAATACACCAATGGCGCAACGGGACAGGTGTTTTAGTATTTGGGCCAAATTTCGTCCTTTAAGGGTATCCACTGATGAGTTTCTGGGACTTCAGACGCGGCCCTGCACGCACCCGGCTATTGGTCGACTACGCTCGCTCGAAGGGCTTTTCGCCCGCAAGGCTGCTCGAGGGCAGCGGCCTTGCGCTCACGCAACTCGATGATCCCAATGCCGAACTATCAGCCGCGCAGGAGCTGCGCGTCATCAGCAACCTGTTGAAGCTGACGGGCGCGCCGGATCAACTCGGGATCGAACTGGGACTTCGCCATCACTTCTCGGCTTACGGTGTGTGGGGCTACGGCCTGATCAGCAGCGCGACCATGAGAGATGCGTTGACGCTCGCGCTTCGTTTCATTCCGCTTACCTTCGCGTTCACGTTGATCTCGTATCACGAGGAAGGCAATCTCGGCGTACTGACATTCGGCGAGCCGGACCTGGGACGCGACCTGACGCGCTTTCTTGTGGAAGGCGACATGGCGGGCGCTGCGGTGCTGCTCTCCGAAATTGCCGGCCCGGATTTTAGAATCGAGCGGCTGACGTTCAGGGCGGAGCCGAACCGGACGAATCCCCGGCGCGGGAAGGCACGCGGTGTGTTCGGGGCGACCCCGCATTACGGGGCCAAGATGAACAGTTTGTCGTTTGATCTGGCGTATCTGGACCGGCGGCTGCCGCAGGCCAATCCGATCACCGCAACCATGTGCGAGCAGATGTGCGCAGAGCTTATCGAGCGCCGCCGAGCGCGGTCCGGGACATCGACGATCGTCCGGCAATACCTTAGCGTTCCCGGTAGTTCGTTGCCGGATCTTGCTGCGATGGCCAGGATCATCAATGTGAGTGAACGCACCTTGAAACGCCGTCTTAAGGAAGAGGGTACGTCGTTCAGGACGCTCTTGATGGAGTCGCGACGCGCAGTGGCGGAGGAGTTGCTAAAGGACCGGCAGCTCAGCATGGCGGACATTGCCTTGCGCCTCGGCTTTAGCGATTCGTCGACATTTTCCCAAGCCTTTAAACGCTGGCATGGCGTGGCGCCGAATGTTTATCGGAAAGCAGTTCGGAGTTCTGTTCCGGTTGCGCTTACTTAGGACTATCGATGGGGCGATGCTAATGCTGCTTGGTCTTTTAGGGCGTCCTTGAAGGGAGCTTAGCGATTCTTAATGTCCCGGCGTCCAGGTGGCAGACCTAAGCTGCAGCGCTAAGCGGGGCTGATGATTGAGCGCGACGGTAGCTGGAAATTTGGCCCGATGCATTGCGTTGCACAATAAAACAGACTTTCCTGTTTGCAAATTAGCGGCTATTATCGGCGCAACTTTCAGCGGCAACGCAGTCATCCGGGCGAACTTAGCAGGGACGCAGAGTGCGTTCTTCAATACGCGTCGTCCGGTCGTTTCCACCTGCTGTGATCAAGCAAATCCTTGGGGCCGGCCCGCGTGACTCGCCGCGCTTTTCTGATGATGCAACGGCACAACGCCCCAGTGGTCGGTACCCCTTATGAGCGCAGTCGTGACAACGCCCGATATCACCCCGGACCATCTCATCGATGCAACCACGCTACGGCATAAGCCGCTGCCTTTGTTACCCAAGATTGCCTATAGCGCGGGCTCGTTCGTTGATGCAGTGACCAACAATGTCATGACCGTGTTCGGGTTGTTCTACGTGACGGCGGTATGCGGTGTGTCCGGTGGATCAGCTGGTGTGGCGCTGTCGGCGGGTCTTGTCGTCGATGCGATCCTGGACCCGCTGATCGGCTCGATATCCGACGGATGGCGCTCGCGGCTCGGACGGCGGCTGCCATTCATGATGTTGGGCCTGCCGCTGTCCATGATCGCCTTCGTGATGATTTTCTCGTTGCCCAAAGGTGTGCCCGCAACAACCTTGTTCGTCACGCTGCTTCTGCTCTCAGTAGTATTGCGTGTGTCGGTCTCACTCTTCAATCTGCCATTCCTCGCGCTTGGTGCCGAGCTGACCGACGACTACACGGAACGATCACGCGTCGCAGCATGGCGCTGGGGGCTTGGCATGATCGGCGGACTAGCCACGGTTCTGATCGGCTTCGGACTCTTCTTCAAGGGACCCGACGGGTTGGCGCAGAAGTCAGCCTATACGCCCTTTGCAATGACCTGCGCGGCGGTCGCTATTGGCGGCGCGCTCGCCGCCATGTGGGGAACGTTTGTCTTGCGCGATCGGGCACATCCGATTGCCGTGAATCGGCCGGGCTGGTTGCGCGCATTGCTGGCAGGACTCGCCGAAATTTTTCGCAACCGGTCATTTCGCGTCCTGTTCAGTTCATCGGTGCTGTTTTTTGTCGCGCAAGGCGTGGCGCTTTCGCTCGGACTGCACGCCAATACCTATTTCTGGCGGTTATCCGGTGACGGCATCAAGGTCGTGATGCTCGCCTACTTCTGCGGCTTGCTGGCCGGTGCGCCGCTGATCGGCATGTTTGCTCATCTATTCGACAAGAAACGCATGTTGCTGATCAGCCTCGGCATCCTGATCGTGACTCAGGCACTGCCTGCGAGCTTGCGGCTAGCCGGGTTGCTGCATATGGAAGGCATGCCCCTGGTAGTAACGCTTGCGTGCAACGCTGCGATTGGCGGGCTGGGCCTCACTGCTGCGGCTATCGCCGTCTCGTCGATGCTGGCAGATGCTGCCGATGAGCACGAGTACCTTTTCGGCTCCCGGCGCGAGGGCTTGTATTTCGCCGGATGGGCTTTCGCAGGGAAGGTTGCGACGGGCGGCGGCGCGCTGATTGCAGGGCTGGTCTTGCAGTTCAGCGGATTTCCCAGCGGCGCGGCGGCAAACGCGGGCGCGCTGGTTGCCCTTCGCCCCGAGACGGTCACGCTGCTTGGCCTGTGTTATGGGCCTGGTTCGGCCCTGTTCTCGATAGCGGGTGTGTTGATCTTGCTGTTGTATCGTCTCGATCGGCCCACGCATGCAAGGATTATCGAACAGCTGATACAGCAGCGGGCGAGCTGATTAAAATCTAATTAGTATTCTTGAGTAATTGACGGAATAAACATGTCAGAGATCGAGCAGGGAAAGGACACCACGCCGTTGCAGTTCGTTCTACCGTCGACCGTTTCAGCGCAGTGGAAGGAAGCGTTCGGCCGCATGGTCGCGGAGGTGATGAAGACTGGCGGACTACAACCTCAGCCGCTCACTAACGATCCGTACGAATGGGCTGCCGCTAACGCGCGTTCCAACGGGTTGGCGGAGGCGTTGGCTGCGCCGGTTCTCGCCCGACTGGGCACACGAACTGTGGAACACGACATGGGCGGCGTGCCCGTCGTGGAATATATTCCGGGGGCGCAACATCGTGAACGAGCGAGGGTTATCTACACGCACGGCGGCGGCTACACGGGTGGTTCTGCGAGGGCTAACGCAGTCGCCCCCGCGGTGATCGCGGATCTACTGGGAGAGTCCGTCCTGTCGATCGATTACACGCTGGCGCCCCGCGGACGCTACGACACCGTCACCGACGAAGTGGTCGCGGTCTTCGACGCCTTGACGCATGACGGGACGCCTGCTAACCAGACCGTGCTGTTCGGCGACTCGGCGGGAGGCGGTCTTGCTGCTGCCTCGACACTCAAGCTTAGGGACCAGGGCAAGCCGATGCCGGCTGCGCTCGCGTTGTGGTCGCCGTTTGTAGACTTACGATGCGAGGGCGACACCATCCGGACACTGCTTCACGCAGACTTCTTCGATCCCGAAAAATTGGCCTCCAACATGAACATGTATGCGGGTCCCGACCATCTGATGCATCCGTACGCATCGCCCATTCATGGCGACTTCAGCAAGGGATTTCCCCCCACTCTGATCCAGGCAGGAACGCGCGAGATCTTGCTAAGCGATTCCGTGCGTTTATACCGGGCGCTGGATGCTGCTGGGGGCATCGTGAAACTGGATATTTACGAGGGTATGCCTCACGTGCACCAGTCCTGGCCCACCGGTACGGAGACGCCTGAGGCCATGCTCGCCTGCTGGAAGACCACGCAGTTCCTGCAACGCTGGCTGCAGCATTCAACGGCTTAGTGCATGAGGGCCCTTGGGCTTGAGATCGTCTTCGACAAGATACCCATTCTTGGATTCGCTGGGTAAGCGAATCCAAAGTGCATGCACCGGCGCGGCCCTGTAGAATCTTTTTGACCAACAATTAGCCAGGGTTGCAATGAAACTGACTGACGACAAAACTCAAGCGCGCTCAAGCTCCTGCGTGAACCACCCATTTCGAAGCCTCATGGCATGAACAGCATGAACGACTTCGCCCGTTTGCCCGGTCATCGCTTTCTGCATTCGCCGGGACCTAGCCGTGTGCCGGATGAAGTCTTGCACGCAATGAGCCGTCAGCCGATGGACCTGGCTGACCCGCGACTGGATCGCTGTATTGCTGCCTGCGAAGCGGGCCTGAAGCGCGTGCTGCAGACGGAGCAGTCGGACGTTTTCCTCTATGCCGCGAACGGGCACGGTGCATGGGAAGCGGTCATCGCCAACCTGGTTGCGCCGGGTCAGGCTGTGCTCGTTGCAGGCACCGGCCACTTCTCGGAGTCGTGGGCGGTGCAGACCGAAGCAATGGGCGGTCATGTGATCCGGACACCCTGGGTCGAAGGACGTCCAATCGATCCAGCGGATATCGAGGCTGTGCTGCGGGAGGATGTGAAGCGCGAGATTGTCGCGGTCTTCATCGTTCACACGGACACGGCAAGCGGTATCACCAACGATCTGCCAGCCATGCGGACGGCGATCGACCGGGCCGATCACCCGGCGCTGCTCGTGGTCGACGTGGTTGCATCGCTTGCAGCCGCGCCGTTCGACATGGATGCAACGCGCATTAACGTGGTTCTCGGCGCGAGTCAGAAGGCGTTGATGGTGCCACCGGGACTCGCGTTCGTCGCGGTCGACGCAGCGGCAATGGAGGTCGCGCGCCGCAACTTGACGCCGCGTTTCTACTGGGACTGGGAGCGGCGAAAAAGTCCGCTGTCGTACCGCAAGTTTTGCGGCACGCCGCCGCAAAGCCTGATCGCCGGGCTGGAGGCGTCGCTCGGGCTGATCTTTCGGGAAGGCTTGGCCGAGGTGCTGGAACGCCATCGGCGAATCGCGGAAGCGGTGCATGCTGCGGTGGAATGCTGGAGCGAGATGGGCGCGTTGCGCTTTTTCTGCGAGGTGCCGGCGGCGCGCTCGGTGTCGGTGACGACCATAGAGGTGAGCGAGGGTATCGATCCGGAAGCAATCCGCAGCGTTGCGCGCGAGCGCTTCGAAGTCGCGATTGCCGGCGGTCTCGGGCCACTTGCGGGCCGCGCATTCCGTATCGGGCATCTAGGCGACATCAACCCCGCAATGATCCTTGGATGTCTCGGGGGCGTCGAAGCCGCCATGACCGTGCAGGGTGTTCCGTTCGGCCGCGGTGGCGTGGAGCGTGCGATTGCACGGTTGGCTTTGGACTGAAAACCCGGGCAGGCAGTCGGCAGATGTTCTTCGGGTTAGCCGAAATACGTTTAGTGACCCGAAGAAGATTACTGCTCCTGAATGCACCCGGAAGAGAATTGATCCAAGTGTGTTCTTCCGAACCGCCAAGGGTGCGCCGCGTTGCTATAAAACGAGGGCGAACTCGGGGAGAACACCATGACAGAAGAACAAGCACGCGGCATTCTTGCCGCGAAAACGGCTGCTCGCGAGTATCTGCTTCGACGGCTTGTCGAAGACAAGGCTTGGGAGCTTCGGACCAGTTCCGCGATGACTGCGACAATTGTCCGTGATAGTTTTGACGGCCTTGCCAGACTAACCAATGCTCAATTGGCCAAGGCTGCTTACGACGCGGGAATTTCAGATAGTGACCAGCAGGTCATGAGCATGACGATCGTGCTCGCACAGTTGGCGCCGGCGGTATAGCTGCGGCCTGAGCACAAAGACGCGGTCAGCCCTTGTTGATTCAGCAAGCGTGTTTAACGGGGACTTAGCCCGGACATGAACCGCCTGCCGCGCAAAACCGGCCGTTCATCAAATCAACTGTGACTCCGTCATCCGTCGCATTGCTTGCGGCGATTGTCCAAACGCACGCAGGAACGCGCGCCGCATCCGTTCGCGATCGCCGAAACCACTCTCGCGTGCGACCACATCGACCGAATGCCGTCCCGCTTCCATCATCAGGCGAGCAGCCTCCACGCGTAGATTTTCTATGGCCCGGGCGGGCGACTGTCCAGTCTCGTCGGTGAAGACCCGGCTGAACTGGCGCGGGCTGAGGTGGGCAACCTCCGCCAGCTCTTCTATCGACAGCTTCGCTGTCAGGTTGGACTTTGCATAGGCCAGCGCGGTCTGCACCCGATCCGATTTCGCGTCGAGTTCGAGCAGCGCGGAGTACTGCGACTGGCCGCCAGCGCGACGATGATAGACCACCAGTTTTTTCGCCACGAGCCGCGCCGTTTCGCGGCCCAGGTCTTTCTCGACGAGCGCCAGCGCAAGGTCGATCCCGGCACTTGCACCGGCGGACGTCCAGATCGGGCCGTCGACAATGAAAATCCGGTCCTCCTCCATCTTGACCTGCGGATACGCGCGCTGAAGGGCCCGCGCGTAGTACCAGTGCGTGGTAGCGCGGCGGCCGTCCAGCAAGCCCGCCTCGGCCAGCACAAACGCGCCGGTGCAGGTCGCTGCGATGCGTTGGGATGTCTTCAGCGCGTCGCGAAGAAATGCGGCCACGCCGGCCGAATGCGGGGTGCCCGTGTTGTCGCCGGTGACGATCAGAGTGTGGAATTCGCTGCCCTTGAAACTCGCGGTCTCAATGCCGAAGCCTAGCGAAGAGCGCACGGAGCCGCCGTGTTCCGATAACAACCGCACCTCGTAGGCGGGTTCTTCCACCGTTGCGTTGGCAAATTCGAACACGGTCGAGACCGCCAGCCCCAGCACTTGAAAGTCCGGATAAACAATGATTCCGATCGTTTTCATATGGCCTCCTGCGGGTCGGGAACGGGATCTCGGGCGATGTCCTAAAAAGTTGCATATATGTCATTGAGGACATGATCGCACACTTCTACTATTCCGTTCACACACCGGCGTATCTGCTGGAACACTTGAAAAACTGGAGAACGGAAATGAGCAATGTAGCGAACAAAGGCACGGCCCTCGTGACGGGCGCTTCAACCGGCATTGGCGCGATCTACGCGAAGCGGCTGGCCGAACGGGGTTATGACGTCATCCTGGTGGCACGCAATCGCGACCGTTTGAACGCGCTGGCAACGGAGCTGACAACGTCCACTGGACGAAATTTCGAGGTTGTCGTCGCGGATTTGGGGACGCCCCAAGGCGTGCGAAAGGTTGAAGACGTCCTGCGTAATGACTCCAGCATCACGATGCTTGTGAACAATGCCGGCGTGGGCGCGACCGCGTCGCTCGTAGATTCGGACATCGACAAAATGGACGCGATGATCACGCTCAATGTGATCGCGCTCACGCATTTGACGAAGGCGGTCGTACCGGGTTTTGTCGCACGTGGCGGCGGAACGATCGTGAACATTGCATCGATTGTCGCTGTGTCGCCGGAGACGCTGAACGGTGTGTACGGCGGCAGCAAGGCGTATGTGCTCGCATTGACCCAGTCGCTGCACCACGAACTCGGCGCGAAGGGAGTGCGGGTCCAGGCCGTGTTGCCCGGCGCAACCAGCACGGAGTTCTGGGACATCGCGGGCACGCCGGTGAGCTATCTGCCCGAAGGGATTGTGATGACGTCCGAGGACATGGTGGACGCAGCGCTCGCGGGCCTCGACCAAGGGGAGTTGGTAACGATTCCCTCGCTACCGGAAGCGGCCGACTGGAACGCGTTCGAGGCCGCTCGCCAGGCATTGGCGCCTAACCTTTCGCATCGGCTGCCCGCGGCACGTTATGGCGTAACGAGCGGTACGCAGCGCTAAGCGACAAGTGTAGTGAGCGGCCCAATGCCAGTGCGTTCTCTTTAAGGGTAGATCACCGCTCTTGAAGGGCGAACGAGATCGCGTGCATTGGGCTGTGTTGAAGAATCCTCAGGCCTATTTGTAAGCTTCGATTCAGCCAAGCTGAATACAGCGGTGGCGATTCACCAAGCCTTTTTACAGCTGACCAGACGCTATTGCGGTAGATCGCCAACGCTGTCGAAACGCTCTTTAGCGTCCCCATCCTTCGAATAGCGTGCGGCAATGCGCTCATTTCCCGCCGTCACGTCCATAACAACTATCGTAACCTTCGTGATGCGCGTTTCCCTTTTCGCGCAGACGTTCGAACCACGGCGCATCAGTTTCATGCCACGTGGCGCGGAGTGATCGCACCCGACCAGAATCTGCTGATCCAAGCTTCGAAAACCTATTCATGACATCTGTCCCAACAATCGCGCCTCCCATTGCGGACTGGCATCAGTCGGCTGCTTCGCTATGCCTGGCCGGACACTATGCGCAAGCGTTGTCGACCGTCAAACCGATGCTCGAACCGCATCCGGCCTTGACGGGAACTGCGCTGGCGGAGGCCTTGAATTTAGCGGCGGTCTGTTCGTTAGGCCTGGGCCAACCGGCGGACGCGCAAGCATATTGGCGGCAGGCTATCGAGGCCAAGCCCGATTTCATCGATGCTTACAACAATCTCGGCATGTTGCTCAAGGGACTGGGCTCTCTGGTGGAGGCGGAGGTTATCTACCGGCAATTGCTGGGCATTCGCCCGGACCTTGCAGAGGCCAGCAACAATTTGGGCGCGGTGCTCTACGATCTCGGGCGCCTGCGTGACGCCGAGACGGCGTACCGGCAAGCGCTTGCAATCCGTGCGGACTATGCGCAGGCGCATTACAACCTGGGCATCGTGCTCTATGACATGCGCCGTTGGCACGAAGCGGAGAGGGCCTACCGGCAGGCATTGGTTCTATCTCCCGATGCAGGGGCTTTCAACAATCTGGGCAACGTGCTGAAGGAACTCGCCCGCCTGCCGGAAGCCGAGGCGGCGTACCGGCAGGCGCTGGTTCTCCGGCCTCAATACGCCGATGCGCTCAACAACCTGGCAAACGTGCTTAAGGAACTAGGCCGCCTGCCCGAGGCCGAGCTGGCTTGCCGGATGGCGCTGACTATCCGCCCGGATTTCGCTGAAGCTCACCTTAACCTGGGCGCCTTGATGGTCGCCTTCAAGCGCCTTCCCGAAGCGGAAGTGTCTTACCGGCAGGCGCTTGCAGTCCGGCCCGACTATGCGGAAGCCCACTACAACCTGGGCATCGTGCTGCAGGCGCTTGACCGGCTGCCCGAGGCCGAGGCGGCTTACGGCCAAGCGTTGCTGATCCGACCGGATATTGTTGAAGCCCATAACAACCTGGGCAATGTGCTGTGGGCGCTGCATCGCCCGGCTGACGCCGTTGCGGCGTACCGGCGAGCGCTTGCTCTTCGACCCGATCTCGCCGAGGGGCACCACAACCTTGGCAACGTGCTGGAGGAGCTTGGCCATCTGACCGACGCAGAGGCAGCCTTCCGGCGAGCACTGGCGATCCGCGCCGACTATCACGATGCAAAAGTCAGTCTTTCAACGCTGCTGCTCAGCATGGGCGAATTCGAAGAGGGATGGCGGCTCTACGACTCCCGTTATGAGCAGCTGGGATTTATTCATCACCAGACTCAGTCGTGGCTGAAGTGTCCACGCTGGCGAGGTGAAGCGCTTGCGGGCAAGTCGCTTCTGCTCTGGCAGGAAGATGGTCTTGGCGACATGGTCCAGTTCGGCCGCTACTTGCCTCAGCTCAAGGCACAGGGCGCGAGCCATGTCGCATTTGCCTGCGCCCCTGCGCTGCATCGGCTATTCGCGGCTGTGGAAGGCGTCGATGCGGTCCTCGACCACGAGGCCGCGCAAGGCCGGGCGCACGAGTACGATTATTGGGCGAGTCCGATGAGCGCGCCGCTGCATCTGCGCACGACCCCGGACACCATTCCCGATCCCATCCGCCTGACGCCCGACCCCTTGCTCGTCGAACACTGGCGCACGCGGCTGGCGACGCTTCCACCGGGCCGCAAAGTCGGCCTGGTCTGGAAGGGCAATCCCAAACATCACAACGATGCCAACCGTTCGCTGCCGTCGCTTGCAACGTTTGCGCCTCTCTGGAGCGTGTCCGGGGTCAGCTTCGTGAGCCTGCAAAAAGGGCAGGGAGAAGAAGAGGGGCAGTCGCCGCCCGCAGGTCTCCCGCTGCTGCACCTCGGCACAGACCTGCGCGATTTCGCCGATACCGCCGCCATCATCGGCGAGCTCGATCTGTTGATCTGCGTGGACACCGCCGCAGCGCACATTGCTGCGTCGCTGGGCAAGCCGTGCTGGGTGTTGCTGCCGCGAGAGGACATCGACTGGCGCTGGATGCGCGAGCGTGATGATTCTCCGTGGTATCCGCAGACGCTGCGCCTGTTCCGGCAAGCGGCCGATGAGAGCTGGTCCACGGCTGTCGAGCGGGTGCGGCTGGCGTGCATCGCGGCATTCTCGAGCCGGGCTCCTTCGCCGCAAGGATGAAGCAAATATTGCCCGCTTCCGAAACGGTTTTGTAAAGAAAACGCTCACCGTGGCAGCGTTTATGAAATGCTTGAGGATGGATGTCGATTTTCGACAGCCTCGTTCGTCGTCAGGGAAAGCAGTCTTTCTCAACCCGAGGTGATCCGATGACATTGAAACTCTACGCCCATCCTTTTTCGTCGTACTGCCAGAAGGTGCTGGTCGCGCTGTACGAGAACGACACGCCGTTCGAGTGGCGCGCGTTGTCGCATGAGAACCCGCAGGTGATGGAGGAGCTGACGGCGCTCTGGCCAATGAAGCGCTTCCCCGTGCTCGTGGATGCCGGCCGCACCGTGGTCGAGGCGAGCATCATCATCGAGCACCTTGGGTTGTATCATCCGGGCCCCGTGCCGCTGCTGCCTGAAGATGCTCGCAGCGCAATGGAAGTGCGCAGCATGGATCGCTTCTTCGACAATTACATTTCGACCCCGCAGCAGAAGATCGTGGGCGACAGCCTGCGGCCGCAAACGGAACGGGACCCGCGAGGCGTTGCCGATGCCCGCGCGATGCTCGAGACCGCCTACGGCTGGCTCGATGCCGTCATGGCCGAGCGTGAGTGGGCAGCAGGCGCTCACTTCAGCCTGGCCGATTGCGGCGCTGCGCCGTTCCTGTTTTATGCGGACTGGACGCATAGAATTGACGCGTCGTTCCCGCACGTGATTGCGTACCGGCAACGACTGCTGGCGCGCCCGTCATTCGCGCGTGCGGTTGACGAGGCGCGGCCGTATCGGCCGCTGTTTCCGTTGGGTGCGCCTGTCGATCGCGATTGAATCCCGGAGCCCCGGGGGGCCTGCGGGTCGTTTTTACGTGATCCGCACTGGCCGCATGCCGCGCCTGACGCAGGGCAAACCCGATGTATCGCATCCGTCGCCTCGCGCCCCTTTAGTTTTTCCTTCAATCGGACGATATACCGAGGGACGTCACGCGGAATTCGACGAACCCCGGCATGTCGAGACGCAACCGGGGAGTTCCACGCAAATTAAAACACCGGGGGCACGGGATGACGGGTTTCGGATTCGGGCAACGTGGGCGCACGCTGGCGGTGGTCGCCAAGATCGCCGAGCATGCGG
This sequence comes from Caballeronia sp. SBC1, assembly GCF_011493005.1. NCBI lineage: Bacteria > Pseudomonadati > Pseudomonadota > Betaproteobacteria > Burkholderiales > Burkholderiaceae > Caballeronia > Caballeronia sp. SBC1. Next base: position 1,669,081 of record NZ_CP049158.1, on the reverse strand, counting down.
GCAAGCTGGGTATAGAGATATGCGATGTATCGGGGCACGTCGAGGAGGTGGCGGCCCGCGCTACCCGTCAGGCGGATTTGTGCCATGGCTTGCAGCGTTCCGCATTGTCGACCATGGAAGGCAATCAGCGGATTGCCGCGGCAGCGCGTCAGATGCGTATCGTGGCAGATCAGGCGGCGTCCGACGTCAGCCAGTCCCAGGAGACGGTCAGGGTGTCACTGGCAGACATCCATGGTCTGGTGGACAGCGTCTCGGTGATGGCGGCGGAGATCGAGACCTTGCGAGAGTCATTGAGCGACGTCAGCAAGATCTCCGAAGAAATTTCGATCATTGCGCGCCAGACTAATCTACTGGCCTTGAACGCTGCAATAGAAGCCGCCCGCGCGGGCGAGTCCGGGAAGAGCTTTGCCGTGGTCGCTGCTGAAGTGAAGGCGTTGTCCGCCAAGACCGCGCAGGCCACGTCGGAGATCGGGACAACGCTCACCAGGCTGTCGGGTCAGGCCGACCTGCTGATGGCCGAAGGTTCGGCGAGCGCGGTGCGTGCACAGCGAGTCAAAGAGGGTACGCATGCGATCGGCGATGTTGTGTCGGCGACGGGCAAAGCGATCACTGAGTTGAGTGTTGAAGCGGAGCAAATCGCTTCGCAAACCGAAGCGATTGATCAGCAATGCAGCGGGCTTGCGTCTCAAGTCTCCGAGATGGTCGCAGGCGTCGAGCAGTCAAGCGGCAGCTTCACGAAGGCGCGCGATCAGTTGAGCAAGCTGTTGGGCGTGTCCGAAACCTTGATCGAGCTGACGGCGGAAGCGGGGATAGAGACACCCGATACGCGGTTTATAGACGCGGTCATGACCGCCGCGCAGAAGATCGGGCGGGCGTTCGAGCAGGCCATTTCGCGCGGCGAGATCACGGCGGCTGACCTTTTCGATCATGCATATAACCCGATTGCCGGTACCAATCCCGAGCAATTCACGACCCGCTATATCCAGCTTGCCGATCGCATCCTGCCGGAAATACAGGAGCCCTTGCTGGCGCTGGATCAGCGCGTGGTGTTCTGTGCAGCCGTCGATACCAAGGGCTACTTGCCCACGCACAACAAGAAGTTTTCGCAATCACAAGGCTCCGATCCTGCCTGGAACGCCGCCCATTCGCGCAACCGGCGCATCTTCAATGACCGCACTGGCCTGGCTTCGGGGTCACACACCAAGCCGTTCTTGTTGCAGACATATCGGCGCGATATGGGCGCCGGGGAATATGCGCTGATGAAAGACGTGTCCGCACCGATCATGGTCGCAGGCCGTCACTGGGGCGGATTGCGGCTCGCCTATAGCGTTTGATTGGTCAGCGCGCGTTGAAGATCTGCTTAGCCATGCGAATAAAGCGTGGAGTTCAGATACGCAAGCTGGCCATCCTGCTCTGCGTGTACGAGCTCTTGATAGACCTGTGCACGTGTCTTCGGTGCGACGGCTTGTCCATACGGCGGAACCCATTGACCGGCGACCTGGATGTTGGTCTGGCCTGTCTGCGTCGGCGGTGCGCTCTGTGCCGCGAATGCGGAGCCGGTGGCCAACAATCCTGCAAAGGCGAGGGCGATCATTGAGGTCTTCATGGTGTTCTCCTGGAACGAGGGTTAGCGAGTCACCGGACTGGCAACGAACCGTCGTTGTTGTCCGGTTCATGCAGATTAATGACTCGGCCCTATCCCGAAGGCGGCGCATTCATGAAGTTTTATTTAGACGCGGCTCGACGATTGACTGGATGCCAATAACGTATTGCCAGTGCAGGTCGGGGATCTCCTGACCTCGTGCATAAGCTCATGGCAGCAGTCGTTCATCGCCGCCAAAACTAACCGGCCGCTGGCCGCAACGTGATAGAAAACATGGGCGGCGTGCGCCCGTCGGTATCGAGCGGCATCGGATCAGACCGCTGGATCGCCCGCAAAGCCGCCATATCCCAGCTCGCGTTACCGCTGCTACGGGAAATGACCACGGAGAGCAAGGTCCCGGTCGGCGCGCATCGCACGCTCACGACTGTCTCCAGATCGAGTGTCGGACCGGCCCACACAATGTTGGGCCGTATGCGTTGTTGAACCCGCGTCACAAAATCGTTCGAAGGTAGCGCGCCGGGTGAGCTCGCGCCCGGCATGAGCGGCTGCGCAATTGAAGCTAACCGGGTCTTCGCATCAATGCTGGCAGCGACAATCGACCAGTCGCGAAAGGGCTGCGGGGTCGCGAGCAACGCACGGTTATAGACGCGAGCGTTGCGGCACCAGACTTCGGCGGTGACGCCGGTCGGATCGACCACCGCAGCGGCAACGTCGCGTGTGCCCTGGGTATTATTCTTCAACAGGTCCTGCAAGGAGTGCACCACAGCCAGTTGCCCCTGCGCACGCTGTTCTTGCGTCACTTGAGCGAACGGGGTTTGCAATGCCGATTGTTTCAGCATCGCGAACGTGATCCCGAAGTAGGTGTCGACATCGGCATTGGACATGGTCGCGAGCGACATGTAGCGTGACATCACCAGCGGTGCGCTCTTGATACCGCCGCAATCGGGCGGCGCATTGTCGAATGCGTCCGATGCGAGTTCGGCCAGCTTGCTGCGTTCTTCCGGCGAGAGTCGGAGCAGGCCCTCGGTGAAGAATTCCGTGCGCAACACCGGGTTGAGCGCGAGCAGGCTGGCATGGTTCGGTCCGTTCCCAAGGAAGCGGCTGACGTCGGGGTCCGTGCGCATGCGCTCGCTCCAGCGCTTGACCGTGGCAGCCTTGGGCGAGTCGGGTGCGATACCCAGCTTTTGCAGGCTGGCGGCCTGGATTGCTTCGACCAGCGACAAGCTTCCCGTTGATGAAGCGGGGACCGGCGGGCTAGCCGGCGGCGCAGGCGGTATAGCCTGTGCCGGCGCAACCGGATTGATGGCTGCCTGTTGCGATCGGTAAAGCGCTGCCGGGGCCGACGATGGATTGATGCCTGCAGCAGCGTCACTCCGGCTCGGCGGCGGCGCTTGAGGTGCGGGCTGGAAGTTGAAGGTCGTGTGCTGCACAACCCGGTGCGCGACACCATCGACAACATAAGGGGCACACGTGCCCTTTGCGATCGCTTCGCGGGCTGCGTTGTCGAGCTCCTGGTTGCCGCTGCTCTTGTCGACAATGACAAGGTCGATTCGACCCGCCGTGTTGACCACGTACGTCACCCGGACGCTGCCGCGTATGCCCATTTGCCGTTGCAGTGCGGTGTATTTCGGCCGCCCGAGGCGACAGGGCACGCCGCTTGGTGGACTGAGCGCGTCGGCAAATGCCGATGGATCGGGCGGGTTGTCCGCATGAGGGTCGTCCGGTCTGACCGGTGCGCACGATGCGAGCAGTAGAAGTAGTACCCCGGTGAATGCAAACAGCAAAAAGCTGTCAATTTTATTGGCCAACGCTTTCATTTTAATTTTTGGTCGCGGGTTACAGGTCTTTGGGCTGCAATCTAGCACAGCTGCGATGGCCGCTGAAGTGATTCGCCTTCAAGGCCCGAGGCCTAAGGTCTTGCAGCCACTTCATCCAGATGCAACAGCAAGTCCGCGGGGTCTTCATACACGCGCAATGCGCCGGCCCGTTCAAGTTCATCCATTCCGTATCCGCCCGACAGCAGCCCCACGCCCAGCGAGCGGCAGCGCCGCGCAGCGAGCATGTCCCAGATGCTGTCACCCACCACGACGCAATGCTCGATCGACACGCCCAGACGCGACGCCGCTGCAATGAAGAGATCAGGGTCCGGCTTGGCGTACTTCACGTCGTCGCGCGTGACGACCACCGACTTGGCCGGATCGACCCCGAGCGCTTCCAGATTCACAGCAGCCGTTTCCATCCGGCCGCTGGTCGCAATGGCCCAGCGCGTACCCGCGTCCGTGAGCGCGGCGAGCAACTCGCGTGCGCCGGGCAACGGGCAAACCTGTGCACGCAGCCGCTGATACGCTTCCGCATGAGTGCGGCGCAAACGCTCTACACGCTCGGGACTGATCTCCCCGTGCGTTTCGCGCAGCAACTGGTTCGTGAAGAGGCCCCCGCTCATGCCGATCTTGCGATGGATGCGCCATACCGACAGCTCAATACCTTCTGCATCGAGCGCTTCTTTCCATGCAAGAACATGCTGATACACGCTGTCGACCAGCGTCCCGTCGAGGTCGAAAAGGAATGATGTTTCGATTCGCATGATGGGGTCCTTTGGCAGTAGGTTCAGGCGACTTCATGAGCGTGATGACAGCGTACGCCTGAATGTTGTCACTGATGTGGCTTGCGCGTCGCACGCCATCTATAAATGCCCTAAACGCTGATAGCCGCCGCCGCCTTCGCAACAGCTTTTCCCCACTCATCGAGACGTTTGGGCTCGTAGCGGGATTCGGGCATGGAGATGCAGATGCTGCCGACCGGCGCACCATCCGAATCGATGATTGCTGCACCAATAGCGCACACCGCGCGTCGATACTGCGACAGGTTGATCGAATATCCGCGCTTGCGGATGCGCTCGAGTTCGAGTCGTATCTCGGCGGGGTCGCACGGCGTGGTGTCGCTGAATTTTGGCAGGTCGCGACCCAGGATTTCTTCCACCTCGGCCTCGCTCATGTACGCGAGTACGGCGAGGCCCGTTGCCGTCGCGTGGAACGGGCTGAGGTCGCCAATAGGACTGAAGGTTCGGACCGTCTGCGTGCAATCCGCACGATCGATGAGCACCATTGACTTGGTGCTGTCCGGGATCGACAGGTGGACGGTCTCGTTGGTGAGCTCCCGTAGCTCGCGCATCGGCTCGCGTGCGGCGGCATACAGCGCGCCGCCGCGAAGCGCGGCAGGGCGCACGCCGAGGATCCGCGCGCCCACTTCCCAGCGCGTCAGGTCGCCGCCGGTCTGGCGCAGCCAGCCGGCTTCGAGAAAGGTCATCAGCACGCGCTGGACGCTGGATTTCGGCATGTCCAGCAAACGCGCCAGCACACCCACGCTGACTGGCTGGTTCTGCGATACCGCTTCCAGGATCTCCAGGCTCTTCAACAAACTGTTCATGCACCCCCTCCAGTGATTTGCGGCCGCGCGACAAGCGCGCTCATCCCGGCACGCTGTTGTTCCCTTGCGTCGCGAAAAATCGCGTGTTACTTTGCATCGTAAAAATATGGAACGGCGTGCCGTATTATGGCACGGTAACAAAAATCTCGGAATCCCGAAAACACTCTCGCGATGACATTTCCTCTTCATGCGCCTGCGTCTTTGCAGGTAGTTGCCGCCAACGGCGCCCTGATTCCCCGGCTGGGGCTGGGCACGTGGCAATCCACCCACGATGAAGGTGTCCGTGCCGTGCGGGCCGCCCTCGACGCCGGGTACCGGCATATCGACACCGCTGCCCGCTACGAGAACGAGCAGGCGGTCGGCCAGGCGCTCGCCGCGTGCGGCGTGCCGCGCAACGACGTGTTTGTCACCACCAAAGTCTGGCATACCGAATTGCGCGCAGCCGACTTCCGCCGCGCGGCAGAAGCGAGCGTCGCGCGGCTGGGGCTCGATCACGTCGACCTGCTGCTCGTGCACTGGCCCAACCCCGAGGTACCGCTTGAAGAGACAATCGGCGCGCTCAACGACGCACAACGCCGCGGCCTGACGCGTCATATCGGCGTATCGAATTTTCCGGTGGCGCTGCTCGATCGTGCAGTGGCGCTCTCGCCGTTGCCGCTGGTCGCGAACCAGTGCGAATACCATCCGTATCTCGATCAGACCAAGCTGCTCGCTGCCTGTTCGCGACACGGCATGGCCCTGATCTCGCACTCACCGCTTGGCAGCGGCAAGCTGCTTGCGGACCCGGTGATCGCGGACATTGCTCGTCGGCATGACAAGCAACCCGCGCAGATCATCTTGCGCTGGTTGATCCAGCAGCCCGGGGTCGCGGCCATTCCGAAGTCGTCGAATCAGGTGCGCATAGGGGAAAACCTCGCGGTATTCGATTTCGAACTCGATGCCGCGTCGATGGCGCGCATCCGCTTGCTCGCCCGTGCCGATGGCCGCGTGAGCAAGCCGGCGTGGCATCCCGCATGGGACATCGCGGACACCTCCTTATGCGCAATGCAGCCATGAACCCCATCGACACAATCATGAACTCAGTAACTGATTCGTATAGCGAAGCAATCTTGGCAACAGACCGGCGCCACTTCATGCATCCCGGAACGCATGCGTCCGACCATGCGTCCGGCGAGCTGGAAGGGCGCCTGATGAGGCGTGCGTCGGGCATACGCATGGAGGATCACGCGGGCCGTTCCTACATTGATGCATTCGCCGGGCTGTATTGCGTGAACATCGGCTATGGACGCGAGGAGATGGCCGAGGCGATTGCAGCCCAGAGCCGCAAGCTGTCGTTCTATCACACGTATGCAGGCTTCTCGAACGACCCCGCCGTCGAACTGTCGCAACGGCTGATCGAGGACTGGTCGCCACCGGGAATGAAGAAGGTGTTCTATGGCATGTCCGGCTCGGACGCCAACGAGACACAGATCAAGCTGGTCTGGTATTACAACAATGTGCTCGGGCGTTCGCGCAAGAAGAAGATCATCGCGAGGCATCGCAGTTATCACGGTTCGGGTATTGCAACCGGCAGCCTCACGGGACAAGCGAAGTTTCACACGGCTTTTGACTTGCCCATGCCGCAGGTGCTGCACACGGCGTGTCCTGACTTCTATCGCGACGCCCGGCCAGGCGACAGCGAAAGTGCGTTCGTGGCGGATTGCGTCGAACAGCTTGAACAGTTGATAGAAAGCGAAGGGGCGGACACTATCGCTGCATTTTTTGGCGAACCGGTCATGGGCTCGGGCGGCATCCTGCCGCCGCCGGCCGGCTACTGGCCAGCCATCCAGGCCGTGCTGAAGCGGCACGACATCTTGTTCGTCGCCGATGAAGTCGTGTGCGGTTTCGGGCGCCTCGGCTCGCGCAACGGCTCCGAACATTACGGTATCGAACCGGATCTGATCTCGGTCGCGAAGGGCCTCACGAGCGGGTACTTGCCGCTGTCCGGCGTGATTGTCGGCGAGCGGGTGTGGGACGTGATCGAACGCGGCTCGCGCGAGCAAGGCGCAATGAGCCACGGTTGGACTTACTCGGGCCATCCGGTGTGCGCGGCTGCGGCGTTGACGAACCTCGACATCCTCGAGCGCGAGCAACTGACGCGCAATGCCGCCGACGTCGGCGCTTATATGCAGCAAAGTATGCACGCCGCATTCGATGATCACCCGCTCGTCGGTAATGTACGAGGCGAGGGGATGCTGGCGGCTCTTGAGCTAATGGCCGGCAAGACCGAACGCACACCGTTTGTGCCTTCTCTCAAGGTCAGCAGCCGGGTCGCGCAGGCAGCGCTTGCGCGTGGCCTGATTGTTCGTCCGCTTGGCATTAACGACATCATCGGATTTGCGCCGCCGCTGGTCGCCACGCGAGCGGATATCGACGAAATTATTGGCATTACGCGGCAGGCGCTGCATGCGGCGAGCGAGGATTTGCCCTTGTCCGGCTGATGCGTCACTGCCCGGAACCACACCCTGAAACCATCGGTTTTTAGTGTGTCGTAGTCCTATCATTCACCGCCGTCGATCGTCGCGATGGCGGCGCTTCGTGCTGGTTTTCCGATCGCCCGCCGCATAAAGCACGACGCTCCCACCCCGTTTTTCTGAACGCTTGCACGCGATAAATGCGCGTGATACTTTGCACCTCAACGAGTTTATGGAATGCCGTGCCGCAATGTGGCACGGAGAAATGCAGACCCATTAAGGACCTCACCGTGTCGACGCGCAGCCAAGTGTTTTCCTCCGATTTCACCGACACCCCGTACTGGTGGAAAGACTGGCGTCCGCACGACGACCTGATGTCCGAAGTGCCGCGCGAAGTTGACGTGGCGATCGTCGGCGCGGGTTACGCGGGGTTGTCGTGCGCGCTCGAATTCGCGAAGCACGGCTTGAGCGTGGCCGTTCTCGAAGCCGATGTGCCCGGCATCGGTGCGAGCACGCTTAGTGGCGGACAAGTGTCGGGAGGCGTGAACGTAGGCAAGGCGCCCTCAGGCAAGAAGCTGGACAACGCCGTATCGGAACAACGCCAGCAAGCGCTCCTGCGCGAAGCCGCGGCTTCCTACGGCGTGTTCGAAAGCATCCTCAGGGACAACGCAATCGAATGCGCTTATTTGAAGGCTGGCCGCATCAACGCGATGTGGACCGACGCGCACCTGGCTGCGTGGAAGAAGCGCATCGTGAACCTCAACGCGTACGCGTCGGCGGGTGCACGGATCCTCTCGCGCGACGAACTGCGCAGCGAACTGGCGAGTGACATTTACGCGGGCGGCGTATTGCTCGAGCGCGCGGGACAAGTGCACCCGTCGATGATGTTTGCCGGGCTGCTCGCTGCTGCTCGCGGCGCGGGTGTCACGGTGTGCAGCAAGGCCCCGGTGAAGAGCGTTACGCGCTCAGGGGCGGGGTATCGCATAGAGACCGCGCGGGGAACGCTGGCGAGCCGGCACGTGGTGATTTGCACCAACGGTTATACGGGCGAATCGGTGCCGGACCTGAAACGCCGCGTGGTGCCGGTCGTGTCGCATCAGATCGCCACTGAGGAGCTTCCTGCCGACCTGCAGGCGTCGCTGATACCGAAGCGCCGCGGTATTTCGGAGACGCGCCGCGTGGTCAATTACTACCGCTATTCACCCGACGGCAAGCGTTTCCTGTTTGGCGGCCGCGCGCGTTTCTATAACCTCGACCGGCGCCAGTCGGGTGCGATCCTGCACGCGCAAATGGTTGAGCGCTTCCCGCAGATGGCCGACGTAAAGGTCGCTTATAGCTGGGGCGGCACCGTGGCGCTCACACTCGACTTCCTGCCGCATCTGGGCCGCACCGCCGACGGTATCCACTACGCGCTCGGTTGCAACGGCAGCGGCGTGGTGATGATGACCTACCTCGGCTACAAGGTCGCACGCCTGATTCTCGAAGGGCAAGCGCCCGAGAGCAGCGCCTATGGCACGCCGATGCTCACGCACGCGCTTTATCGCGGCAAGCCGTGGTTCATGCCGGCGCTGGGGAGCTATTACCAGATCCGCGACGTCATCGACAAACGCAGGCAGCACGCCTGAGCGGCACGCTCTTAACCGGGACCCTCCATGATGGCAACAGCAGTCGCAACATCTTCGCCGAGCGGCGCCGAGCGCTCGCAGCGTCTGCTTCTTGATGGCGTCAGCAAGCGTTTTGGTGCGGTCACCGCGCTCGAGACGATGACACTCGATGTGCATCCGGGCGAGCTCCTTGCGCTGCTCGGACCCTCGGGTTGCGGCAAGACCACCACGCTCAGACTGATTGCCGGATTCGATCAACCTGATACCGGGACCGTGAGTATTGGCGGTCGCGATGTCACGGGCCTGCCGCCGGACAAACGCGGCCTGGGTATGGTGTTCCAGAACTACAGCCTGTTTCCGCATTTGAGCGTAGGCGCGAATATCGGCTTCGGACTGCGCATGGCGGGCACGCCGAAAAGCGAGATCGCCGCACGCGTGAAAAAGATGCTCGAGACGATCCGACTGCCTGGCATCGAGGCGCGCAACATCGCGCAACTCTCGGGCGGCCAGCAGCAGCGCATTGCCTTGGCACGTGCCTTGATCACCAATCCGTCTGTGCTGCTTCTCGACGAACCGCTTGGCGCGCTCGACAAGAACTTGCGCGAAGGCATGCAGTTCGAGCTTCGCCAGATACAGAGCGAGCTGGGCATTACAAGCGTGATGGTGACGCACGATCAGGAGGAAGCGCTGACCATGAGCGACCGCGTGGTTGTGATGGATCGCGGGCGGATCTTGCAGACCGGCAGTCCCCGTGATGTCTACGAACAGCCGCGCACGCGTTTCGTAGCGGAGTTTCTTGGCACGGCAAACGTGATCGAGTGCGATGTGATCGCGCGACATGCGCAGGCCGTGAAGCTTCGGCCGCACCGGAGCCGCGCGGACGTCGTGGTCCCGCTACGCGATGTCAGGCTCTCCGGCGATCAGGCCGAGTTTGCAATCCGCCCCGAGAAGGTCGTGCTCGACGCGCCGCAATCGCATCATGTCCGCTTCGACGGGCGTATCGTGCAGCATGTGTTTCGCGGTGCCCACCACGCCTACCGGGTCGATGTCGCGGCACTCGGCCGGCCAGTTTATGCCTATGAGATGGCGACGTCGTCCTCGGGCGGCGGTGCGCGTCCCGCAGGCGCGCAAGTGGTTGTTTCCTTCGACGCCGAAAGCGCCGTGCTGCTGGAAACCGATGGCGGTCCCGCTCTGGCAAAGGCGGCGTAAATGCAGACTTTCGATGCCATCCCAACTCAGCGGATTGAGACGAAGGTCACGAAGCGGCGTGTGCGACCGAGCCTGCTTTACCTGCCCGCGGTGATCTTCCTGTGTGTGTTTTTCCTCGCGCCGCTGCTTGAAAACATACTGCGCAGCGTGGCGCCCTCCCGTGAGGGGGCAGTTTTAAGCTTTCGTTTTTATACGAAGCTGATCAGCGATCCTTATTATCTGGGTGTAATCTTCAACACGCTGAAGGTCAGCTTCGTCACCACGGCGATCTGTGCGGTCGTCGGTTACCCCGTGGCCTACTTTCTTGTGCGGCGCGCGGGCCGCTTCGGTCCGGTGCTGCTGTTTCTGCTCGTCGCGCCGCTGCTGACGTCAATCATCATGCGCACCTTCGGCTGGCGCATCCTGTTTGCACGTCACGGCATGGTCAATGAAGCCTTGCAAGCGCTGCATCTGATCGACCGGCCGTTGAACGTGCTGAACAGCGCGGGCTCGGTGTATATGGGGCTGGTCCATGTGATGGTGCCGTTCATGGTGCTGTCGATTACGCCCGTATTGCAAGGTGTCGACCGGCGGCTCGAAGAATCTGCGCGTATTCTTGGCGCCGGCGCGATACGGACCTTTCTCAACGTGACGCTGCCGTTGAGCATTGAAGGCATTGTGACCGGGTGCATTCTCGTGTTCATGCTGACCAATGGCAGTTTCGTGACCATGCTGCTGCTCGGCGGTGGCCAGGTCGTGACGCTGCCCGTGCTGATCTTCCAGCAGTTCAGCCTGACGCAGGACATCGGCTTCGCCGCGGCAATGGGCAACCTGCTGCTTTTCATCGTGCTGGTTTGCCTCTTCCTGCAGCAGCGGTTCGCTAGCGGCCGGGGAGTGCGGCCATGATCGCGCTGCTGCGCAGGACGGGCGTTGCGCGCGTGCCGTTGTCGCTCTATAACCTCTTGTTCTTCACGTTTCTCATTGCGCCGATCGTCGTGGTCGTGGCCGCGTCGTTCACGGCGGGCAATGCGATCACCGTGCCTTATCACGGGGTGTCGTTGCGCTGGTATCGGCGGCTGATTGAATATCGCCCGTTCATTGACTCGCTGATGACGAGCGTTTATCTCGCGCTCAGTTCGGCATTCGTCGCGATCCTGCTGGCTGTCCCCGCTGCCATCGCGCTAGGCCGCAGCCGCAGCGCCGCCGCTGCGGCCCTAACGACCTTCCTGCTTGCGCCGGTAGCGATTCCCGCCCTCGTGATCGGTTTCTCTTTGCTCTATTTTCTGTCGAGCCTGGGCATTGGCGTGTCCTTCGTTGCGCTCCTGATCGCTCACACGGTGATCTCCGTGCCGTATGTGATGCGTACGGTGCTTGCGGTCTATCGCAACGTCGGCATCAACTTCGAGGAAGCGGCTGCGGTGCTCGGTGCGAACCGTTTGCAGCGCTTCTATTTCGTAACGCTGCCGCTCATCAGCCCGGGTGTATTCGCAGGCGCGCTGTTCGCGGTGCTGATCTCGCTCGACAACCTGCCGGTCTCGTACTTCTTCGGGACGGCGAACGTAACCACGCTGCCGGTCGTGATGCTGTCGTACCTGCAGAACCAGCTCGACCCGGCCATAGCTGCAATCAGCACCGTGCAGATGCTGATTGCGATCGGCTTACTGCTGTTGGTCGAGCGCACCTACGGACTGCGTGCACTCAATGCATGACTTCCCCTTCACTGATTTGATTGCCACGAGGCACGCATGAAATCGATCCCGCCTTTCGCCATAGGCGCTGTTTTCACTTTGACCGCAGCGCTACCGCTAACGGTGAGCGCCGCTGACCTGACCGTTACCGCATTCGGTGGATCGTGGGAAAAGGCGTACCGCACCTGCTTCGTGCAGCCGTTCGAGAAAGCGACCGGGAAGTCGGTCGATGTTGTTCTGGGCAATCCGCTGCAATGGGTCAATCAGGTCGCAGCGAATCCGACAAAACCACCGATTGATGTAATCGTCAGTACACCTGAGGCTGCATACAAGGCGATATCGTTGAATTTGCTGGATCCGGTAACGGCCGCCAACGTGCCGAACGTCGCGCAACTCGATCCGCGCCTCGTGGCATACGGTAAGGGCTACGGCTTCCCGATCACCTTTGGTGATTTCGGCCTGATGTACAACACGAAGACCGTGAAGAACCCGCCGAAGACGTGGAAGGAATTCGTGGACGGAACGGTGGCTGGCAAGTGGCAGGCGGCGCTGCCCGGCATTGCGTACGTTGCGACGCCGCCCGGTCTGATCACGCTTTTCACGAAGGTCTATGGCGGCTCAAGCACCAACATCCAGCCCGCGCTCGACCAGATCAAGCGCATGTCGGCAAGCGGTAACGCCACCTTCTACAGCGACCCGAATACGCCGCTTATGTCCATGCGTTCCGGCGATCTCGATATCGCGATGTACTACGACGGCCGCGCCTGGGCTGAGCACGACGCGAACAATCCTGATATTGGCTTCATCAGTCCGTCTCCGGGCTCAGTGGCATTCCCGAACATGGCGCAGAAGGTCAGGAACGGCTCGCCGCTCGGCTTGCAGTTCCTGAACGAACTGGCGTCCGCCGACGGCCAGAGCTGTTTCGTCAACGCGATGCAATACGCGGCGTCGAACCGCAACGTGAAGTACGACACGCGCGTGGCACCACGGGTCGCGACCAGGGAGAAATCGATCTGGGTGGAGTTCGAGCAGGTCTCCGAGCATTCACCCCAGTGGATTGAACAGTGGAACAAGCAGATCGGCCGCTGACAGGCCCCGCGACGCGAGGCTGTCAAGACTGCCCGCGCGTCCAGACGTTTCATCATTTTCGACAGGCAAGGACAACGCAATGGGTTTGAGAATCGGAGTGGATATTGGCGGATCGTTCACTGACTTCGCAGTGCTCGACGAAGCGACGCGAACAATACGGACCTTGAAGGTATTTTCGAGGCCGGACAGCCCCGGCAGCGAAGTGCTTGCGGGAATGGACGGTCTGCGGGAGCGCTACGGTATCGAGCCGCGCGACGTGGTTTATTTCACGCACGGCACGACCGTCGGCGTAAACGCGGTAGTGCAACGCAAGGGGCTGAAGCTCGGACTTGTCACCACGCGCAACTTCGAGGACGTGCTGGACATTGCGCGCCTGAAGATTCCCGACATGTACCACCTGATGTCGAGCCGTCCTGCGCCGCTGATTCCACGCGACCGGGTATTTGGCGTGGTGGGACGGCTGACGGCGGAGGGTGAGGAGGAAACCGCCGTCGATGAGGCCAGCGTGCTCGACGCCGTGCACGCCATGCAGGCGGCAGGCTGCGAGGGCGTGGTGGTGTCACTGCTGCATTCGTATCGCAATCCGTCGCACGAGCAGCAGGTGAAGGCAATCATCCAGGGGGAAATGCCGGGTATGTTCGTCTCATGCTCGCATGAAGTCTGGCCAATTATCCGCGAGTACGAACGCACCGTCACGGCGACCATTGGTGGTTATGTGCAACCGCGCGTGTCGAATTACCTCACGAAATTGCAGGCGGCGCTGGCGGAAAGCGGTATTGGTGCGGACCTGAAGGTCACCAAGTCCAACGGCGGCGTGATGAGTGCCGAGAACGGCAAGCAGAACTGCGTGCAGATGATCCTCTCCGGCACCGCGTCCGGCGTGATCGGCGCGGCGTATCTCGCGAAGCTCTGCCAGGTGAAGGACTGCATGAGTCTCGACATCGGCGGGACGACGGCTGATATTGCGTTGATCGTGGATGGCAAGCCGCAGTACGCGACGGGCGAATATATCGGCGAATTCCAGATCCATATTCCGTCGGTCTCGGTCTCGTCGATTGGTGACGGCGGGGGCTCGATCGCCTGGGTCGACGAGTTCGGCGTGCTCAAGGTCGGACCGGAAAGCGCGGGGTCGAATCCGGGCCCGGTTTGCTACGGTCGCGGCGGCACGCGCCCGACTATCACCGACGCATTCGCCGCGATCGGCGTGCTCGGCAGCGCAGCGCTCGGCTATAACGCGGTAAAGGTGGATGTCGATGCGTCGTTGCGTGCGATCGAACCGCTTGCGCAACGACTGGGACTCGACGTCTACAAGACTGCAGCAGCGATCATTGAGGTATCGATCTCCGGCATGTATGCAGGCGTGAGCCGCTTGAGCTCGCGCTTCGGCATTGACCCGCGCACCTTCTCGCTGATGCCTTTCGGCGGCGCAGGGCCGATGCTCGGCTGCTTCCTTGCCCGCGCGCTGAATGTGCGGAACCTGCTGGTTCCGACTACCCCTGGTGTGCTCAGCGCGCTCGGCGGTTTGATTGCGGACACCAAGAACGATTTCGTTCGCACGACGTATTATCCGCTCGACCGTGCGTCCCTCGAACGGCTTGGCCACGACCTCGCGCTGCTGGAAGCCGATGCACGCGCATGGGTGATCCGCGAGACGGGCACAGACGCAACGGCCGAACTCGTGGTCTCGGCCGATATGCGCTATCGCGGGCAATCGTTTGAGATCGATACGCCGCTGACCGCCGACGCTATTGCCGCCGGTGACATTGAAGGGATTGCGCAAGCGTTTCATCGGGAGCATGAGCGCCTTTTTGGTCATAGCGACGAAAAGTCCGCAATTCAAGTAGTCGCGCTCAGGCTCGTCATCACCGCGCACACGCCCAAGCCCGAGTTGCCAAAGATAGCGGCGGGCGAAGGCACCCCAAAGATTGAGTCTGAAATCGATGCCTACCTCGACGGCGCGTGGCGTCGCGTTCCGCTCTACCGGCGCACGGCGCTGCTTGGGGGGCATCGATTCCCTGGTCCCGCGATCGTCGCCCAGGACGACACCACCACCTGCGTGCTGCCGGGTTTCAACGCCCGCGTAGACGACTACGGCAATCTTTTTCTCGAAGCCGTTTGAATAGCTGACTTTGGAAACACAACATGACATTCGATAAATCCGTCCTGCAGATTTTCGCGAACTACTGCGTCGCGGCTGCGGAAAGCATGGCCTATACGCTCGTGCGCACCGCGCATTCCGCTTTCGTGAAGGAAACCGAAGACTTCTCCTGCACGCTGATGAACACCCGCGGCCTCACGTTCGCCTCGCCGAAGACGCTGGGCGCGACGTGGTATCCGGGTCTCGACTTCGGTGCTGTGATCGACATGATCGACCACTACGAACCGGGCGATATCTGCATGACCAACGACGCGTACAGCGGCTACGTAGCGACCCACACGCCCGATGTGATGATGTGGAAGCCGGTATTCTTCAACGGAGAGATTGTCTGCTATGTCGGTGGGCATATCCACAACACGGACATGGGCGGCGCGGTGCCCGCTTCGCTGTCGCGCACGCTGACCGAGATCTACCAGGAAGGCATCCGCTTCGCGCCGACCAAGATTGTTCGCGCGGGCGTGCTGGATGAAGTCCTGCTAGAACACATGGCGATCAACGTGCGCGCGCCCGAGCAGAATCGCGGCGACCTGAAGGCGCAGATTGCGATGCTGATGACCGGCGAGCGCCGCGTGCTGGAGATCATCGAGCGCTTCGGGCTGGCGCAATTTCGCGCCGGAATGGATGCGCTGCTTGAGTACTCGGAAGAGCAGGCGCGCACGATTGTAAGGAGCATGCCAGACGGCGAATATTTCTTCGCTGAATATGCCGACGAGGACTCGGTCAACGGCAAACCGCTGCGTGTTGCTCTGACACTGACGGTAAAGGACGGTTCGCTCATATTCGATTTCACCGGCAGCGATCCTCAACTGAATTCGTCGTTGAACATGCCCACGGGCGGCAAGGAGCGCCATGTCCTCGCGCTCGTGGGTCTCAACTATGTCTTGTACTCGCTTAATCCCGATCTTCTGCTTAACGCAGGCATGCTGAAAGTGGCGCGCTGCATCATGCCTGAAGGCACGATCATGAATTGCGTTCCGCCCGCGGCGGTGGGAATGCGCAGCCTGACCGCGAAGGTCGCGCAGTATGTGACCTTCGGTGCGTTCTCGATGGTGTGCCCGGAACGTCTGCCGGCGTGTCCGGCCGGCGGCATGTCGATCCTTAACGTCAAGACCGTGGACCGCCGGGGTCGTGCGGTGATCGCTTCCATCGGTCCGGTGGGCGGTGGTGCGGGCGGAATGATATCGGGCGACGGCTCGGATGCGTCCGGCGCGAACGTGGCGTTCCTGCGCAATACGCCGGTCGAGATCAACGAAGCCGAAGTGCCGATCCGCATCACGAAGTATGGCGTCGTGCCGGGTAGCGCAGGCGCGGGCAAGTACCGAGGCGGGCTGGGAACCGTGATGGAGTTCAGGGTGTTTTCGCCGGGCACGCTGGTGACCGCGCGTAATCGCGACCGCTCGCGCTTCGCTTCCTGGGGCGTGCTTGGGGGCAAGGCGGGCGCCGTCTCGCGCTTTACCCGCAATCCGGGCCGCGAGGACGAGGAGGACCTGGGCGTGACCGACCTCGTGATGTGCGGTCCCGGCGATGTCATCCGCCTCGAAGGCTGCGGCGGTGGCGGCTACGGCCATCCTTACGAGCGCGACGCGCAGAAAGTGGCCGAGGACGTGCGGCGCGGTTACCTTCGCGTCGATCAGGCACGTGAGTTGTATGGCGTCGTGCTGGTCGATGGGGTGATCGACGCCGTGAAGACGGTGCAACTGCGCGAAGAGGCGAAGAGGATATCGGACCAGACTGCAGTCACCCACTTCGACTATGGCGCGGAGCGCAACGCCTATGAGGCGAAGTGGACGCGCGAACGCTACGACGTGTTGACGGGCATCCTCGCTCGCGCGCCGGTGGTGTGGCGTCATTTCCTCAAGCACAAGATCTTCGATGCACTCGACGCGAGGGAAGCGGCCGGCACGCTGACGGCCGGTGCCGGAATTATCGACGAACTGTATGCCGACGTGCTGCGGCGATACCCGCAATTGCTCGACGTCGAGCAGGCAGCAGTTACCTGAAACATGGGGAAAACGCGGATATTTTCGACGCCTGCTTGACGGCCATGCAAAGCACCGCGTTAGCGATGCGATAACAAGCGATTTATGCTGTTTCGCGGTTTTTGTCGGCGTTTCGCGCGAATTCTGCAGGCATACGATCCTTCAGAAGGGACGCGATAAGGCTAGCCCTCGCCGCTTCCCGAACGTTCTTTCAGATCCTTTACCCGTCCGGAGTCAAACCAAGTGAAAGATGATACAAAAAGCGCTGGCGTAAGCCGTCGCGACATGATGCGCGTGTTGGCCGGAACCGGCATGATGGCGCTCACCGGCGGCGGCCTGCTGTCGGTATCGGCGTCTGCGCTTGCCGCCGATACCCCCAAGAAAGGCGGCAGTATCCGGGTGGCGTACGACGCGGGTTCGGTCTCGGACACCCTCGACCCCGCCGTCGGTTCGACGGGTAGCGACTACATCCGCTTCTTCATGTTTTATAGCGGCCTGACGCAGCTCGACGAGAGCCTGACGCCGCAAATGAATATAGCGGAGTCCGTATCAAGTTCCGACGCGAAAACGTGGATCATCAAGTTGCGCAACGGTGTGACTTTCCACGACGGCAAGCCGCTCGCGCCTGCCGATGTGGTCTATTCACTGATGCGTCACAAGAATCCGCAGACGGCATCGAAGGTGAAGACCCTCGCCGACCAGTTCGCCGAAATCAAGGCGAGCGGCCCGAACGAAGTGACCATGACGCTCGATGTGCCGAACGCCGATCTGCCGGTGATTCTTGCTACGCCGCAATTCGTGATCATCAAGGACGGCACGACGAACTTCAGCTCGGCGATTGGGACCGGACCGTACAAGGTCAAGAGTTTCAAGCCGGGCGTCAGCACAATCGGCGTGCGCAATGACAACTATTGGAAGGCAGGACAACCGTACCTGGATCAGATCGAACTGGTGAGCATCAGCGACAACGCGGCACGCGTGAATGCGCTACTCGCAGGCGACGTGCATCTGATCAACTCCGTCGATCCGCGCTCGACGCAGCGCATTGCGTCGACGCCTGGTTATGCGGTCAAGGAAACCAAATCCGGTCTTTACACCGACCTGATCATGCGTCGTGACAATACGCTCACGGGCAACCCCAACTTTGTGATGGGCATGAAGAACCTGTTTGACCGCGAGCAGATCCGCACGGCCGTGTTCCGGGGTTACGCAGTGACCGGCAATGACCAGCCGATTCCTCCCGGTCACCGCTACTTCAACGCTTCGTTGCCGCAGCGCAAGTTCGATCTCGACAAGGCCAAGTTCTACATGCAGAAGGCCGGCGCGGTGGGCCCGGCCTTGCCGCCGATCTACGCCACGACCGACGCGAACGGTTCTATCGAAATGGCGGAGCTGATGCAGCAGACGGCAGCGAAGATTGGTGTGAACCTCGTCGTGAACCGGGTTCCCGGCGACGGGTATTGGTCGAATCACTGGATGAAACATCCGCTCGGTTTCGGCAGCATCAACCCTCGTCCCAGCGCGGACGTATTGTTCACGCAGTTCTTCAAGTCTGATGCGCCCTGGAACGAGTCGGGTTGGAAGGATCCTCGCTTCGACCAGTTGCTGCTGAGCGCACGGGCCGAGACCGACGAAGCCAAGCGCAAGGCGATGTATGGCGAGATGCAGGTGCTGGTGGCGGATCAGGGCGGCATTGGTATCCCGTCATTCATCAGCCTGCTCGACGCCAATGACAAGCGCTTGAAAGGGCTGGGCTCGATCCCGACTGGTGGCATGATGGGCTTCTCGTTTGCCGAACATGTCTGGTGGACTGCCTGACCCAGGCGCGCCACTGAAGCAGCGCCAAGCGGCTGTTGTGGCGCGCGAAGCATCATGACTCAGAAGCACACTTGCTGCGCCACATTCAATTGAAAAATCAATGAAGCTTGATTCGTATTGGCTGGATACCGCTCCCGTATTCAGCGAAGGTGCACAGGGTCCCGTGGAAGGCCGCGCCGATGTGGTCGTGATCGGTGGCGGATTCACGGGTTTGTCGGCTGCGCTCGAACTCGCTACGCGTGGTGTGTCGGTCACCGTGCTCGAAGCAGGGCGCATAGCGAGCGAGGCGTCGGGGCGCAATGGCGGCCAGTGCAACACCGGCGTCGCGCAGGACTTCGCTTCGCTTGCCGCGAGAGTCGGACTGGAGCAGGCCCGGGGGTTTTATCGCGCGTATGAAAGTGCGGTGGCGAGCGTGGAGTCAATCGTCTCTCGTCATCAGATCGATTGCGACCTTGTCCGCACGGGGAAGCTCAAGCTGGCGGCCAAGCCCAGGCACTTCGAAAAACTGGCGCGCACCTACGAGGTGTTGCGTCGCGAAGTCGATCCGGACGTCGAGTTGATTCCGGCTGATCGCATGCGCAGCGAGATCGGCTCGGATGGTTTTCATGGCGGCCTGTTGCAGCGCAACGGCGTGCAGATGCACATGGGGAAGTTCGGCGTCGGGCTGGCGCAGGCTGCTACACGGCACGGCGCGCGTATCTTCGAGGACGCTGCGGTGACGCAACTGAAACACATCGACGGCGAGCGCTACGAGCTCACCTCGGCGCGTGGCGTCATCAGGGCGGACCGGGTGCTGGTGGCCACGGGTGCGTCGCGCGTGGGGCCGTTGCAGTGGTTCCAGCAGCGCATGGCGCCAGTGGGCAGTTTTATCGTGGTGACGGAGCCGCTTTCCACGCAGCAACTCGACGCGTTTTTCCCTCACAGGCGCAGCTATGTAACGTCGCTTAACATCGGCAATTATTTTCGGGTGACGCCCGATAACCGGTTGCTGTGGGGCGGCCGCGCGCGTTTTGCGATGTCCAATCCTCAGTCCGATGAAAAGAGCGGCAACGTGCTGCGCAAGGGACTTGCGAAGTACTTTCCGGAGCTTGCCAACACGCGGATCGACTACTGCTGGGGTGGCCTTATTGACATCACCGTGGACCGGCTTCCTCGTGCGGGACAGCACGAAGGGCTCTACTATTCGATGGGATACAGCGGCCACGGCGTGCAGATGTCAACGCATATGGGACGCATGATGGCCGACGTGATCTTGTCAGGGTCCGAGCAGGCCAACCCGTGGCGTTCGCTGCCCTGGCCTCCTGTGCCCGGGCATGCCGGCCGCACGTGGACGTTGCCTTTGGTTGGTGCGTACTATCGGCTGCAGGATATTTTGTTCTGACGGTTTTTGTTGACCTGGTTGAATCGTGCCTGCATGGCATGCGTGTGATGCGAACGCGCGCGACAGTACGTGGGTCGTCACCAAGGCGATCATGAGCGGACGGCGCGTCGGCTCATGGAAGGGAATGTCTTCATCCCTTCGTCTCTTGATTCCGGTTGGGACCGAGGCGTTGACCGCTTGTGAATTTGCCTCGCCTCGTGGCGAAAATTATTCGCTTTGCTCGATGGTTCCGGATGGTTAGGCTTGTGACTAGCGGCTTACCCCGCTAGTGTGCGCAGTCCTTAGCGGTGGCTCGCACGTTTCACCGCATGCATCCGGAGGGGACGATCTTGGACCCTGAATTGGTCAACCTAAGCTCAGTGGCAGAGCAGACTAAAGCGGGATATTGCAATCAGATCCTGGCGACGGTGAACGATCACGCGGTTCACCTTAGTGTGATGGATTCGCCATTTTTCTGGCATTTCCATCCTGACTCGGACGAAGTGTTCATCGTTCTCGAGGGCGTCTTGCTTGTCGAGCTGGAAACGGCGCGATACGAGTTGAAACCGGGCGAGATGTTGACGGTTCCGGCCGGGGTCAGGCATCGCACCAGCCCTTTGACCTCGCGATCGGTCAATCTCACTGTCGAAAAAATGAACGCGCAAAGCGTACGCGTTTCCTGAGTGCGGGCAGGGTGCATCAGTTGTCGTCCAGGCGAGCACCACGCAGACCTCCACGATCGCGAATAAAAATACCGTAAAGCCGTAAAAGGCTTGCGTATATATGCCGTAAAAAATGAAATATTTACGGCATTTTTTCTTTCATGAACCGGCGAGGAATCCTACACTTCAGGCAACTGATGAGGCCGGGGGTGTCATGTCGAAGCAACGCACAGCAAAGAAGAATCACACGCGTATCAGCTACGTTCATCGTGGCGTAGGCAGCGTCGTACTGAGGCGCTTTGATGCAGCGTGCGATTCATTCGATGAGCTCACCCAGATGCTGCACCGGTCGTTTGCGCGGCTTGGGCGGATGGGCCTTAATTGCACATGCATTGACCAGTCGGCGCTTATCACCCGCGCGCGTGCCATGCGCGGCGACTGTTATGTCGCGGTATGCAACGGACGACTGGTTGGAACCATGACGCTTTACGCACAGGATGGCGAGTCGTCATGTGCGCTTTATCGGCGCAATGATGTTGCGAGCGTTCGCCAGTTCGGCGTTGATCCCGCCTATCAGAGCAGGGGGATCGGGAAGTCGTTGTTGGCCTACGCGGATCACTGGGCCGCCATTCGCGGTTACGCTGAGCTTGCGCTGGATACACCGCAACCCGCTGCACATTTGATTGCTTTTTACCGTGGCCAGGGCTTCCGGATCGACGACTTCGTCAGGTTCGCGGGCAAGCAGTACGACAGCGCGATTCTGTGCAAACCGCCCGTCGCTTTCCGCCACCTTGCCGCGTGGTCGCGCCGTCTTGAACTTCCGCAAGCGAGCGTTGCTCGCGCGGCATGACAAACAGGCCGCACTCATGCCTCAAGTGCGGCCTGCATCAAACCTTGCTTCGAAACCTGCGTTGCAACCTGCCTTGCGACCTATTGCGATTTAATAATCAGACCTTTACCACCGAGGCCTGATAGATCTCATCGACAGACGTTGCAAGCGTTG
Source organism: Caballeronia sp. SBC1 (assembly GCF_011493005.1). NCBI lineage: Bacteria > Pseudomonadati > Pseudomonadota > Betaproteobacteria > Burkholderiales > Burkholderiaceae > Caballeronia > Caballeronia sp. SBC1. The sequence goes on along the minus strand of NZ_CP049158.1, from coordinate 1,647,050 downwards.
CGTCGAACTCGCTGTCGCTCATTGACTTCTTGAGCTCGTTGATCAGCGCGCGGGAGAAGCTGGCGATCATCCCGTGATTCTTCGCGAGGCGATTGCACGCGTCGGTCCGAGCGTAGCCGCCCGAGAGCGCCACCACGCGTACCACAGCCGGGTGCTCGATCAGCGGACGATAAAGATCCGCGACGTCCGGGATAGTCAGCTTGATCATGACCTGGCTGCCATCGGGCAACGCATCGAGGCCCTTGAGCAGCTCAGCCAGCAGGATGGTTTCCGCTGCCGCCTTGTCCGGGCTGTTGATCGACACTTCGGGTTCCAGGATTGGCACGAGACCGTGCGCCTGGATTTGCGCCGCGACTTCGTACTGTTGCTTGACGATGGCCGCGATCCCTTCCTGCGACGCATGGTCGATAACCGAGCGCATCTTCGTACCGAATACGCCTAGCTTGACCGCCCGCTCAAGCAGCGCGTCCAGCCCGGGGATCGGTTTCATCAGACGCACGCCGTTCGTTTCTGCCTCGAGCCCCTTGTCCACTTTCAGGAAAGGAACCACGCCGCGGTCTTCCCACAGGAAGGCCGGAACAGACTTGCCTTCAGCCTGTCCGTCCATGGTGGCTTCGAAGAGAATGGCGCCGATGACCTTGTCACCGGTGAAGGCGGGCGCGGTCATGATGCGTACCCGCATCTCGTGCATCAGCTTGAACATCTCGGCGTCGCCGCTGTAGTCACTCTCCGGAATTCCATACGCCCGCAGGGCGCCAGGGGTGGATCCGCCACTCTGGTCGAGGGCCGCGATAAACCCGGGTTTGTTGCTCATTTGCGCCAGCATCTTGTCATTTGCCACGTACGTTTCTCCTTCATAACTATCAAACACCGGACCAGGGATCTCTGGTCTGGGCCATTGCCTTCGATTCAATAAGTGTACTGGATTGGCGGATCAGCTTCGAAAACAAACCAATAGCAGTCGACCGTTTTACCGGGCCGTGCGGGGCGGTCGAGGGCCGGACACGGCAGCCGAAACGGCAACGCGCCGGTTTTCCTGTCTTCGATTCCCGCATGAGCGTTTGCATTTCAGAAGATTGTCCGCCAAGGGCTGCGGCCCTTAAAGCCGCAATTTTAACGCCTGGAAATCTTTTTGAAGATTTGGAAAGGACCTCCGGGAGGCGCGTGTTGCTCGCCGTTTCACCCTTGGCGGAAGTGCGCAACCATGAGGGCGTGAATAGATGTCCCCTGGCCTAAGCAACGCGCGGCTGTCGCATCGCATCGCTTAGTGTCCGCTGAGGGCCCAGAGGCTTGCCTTTAGGGGGCGATTTCCATCCAGGCTCAAAAGCAAACCTGACGCACGGAGCATTTTAATGTCGACGATTTCCAGCGGGTCCAGCGTGCCCACCTCGGCCAGCGCGACCTCGGCCAACGCCATCTCGACCGCAGCCGACACGACGGCCGCCGCGAATTCGGCCAGGGCGGCCGCCGCTCAGTCCGTCATCAGCGGCTCGACGGGCAACGCGTCACTGGACGTCTCGTCGCTGGTCACGAGCCTCGTCAACGCGAAGGTGGCGGGCCAGACCGGCTCGCTGATCGCCCAGCAGAGAAACGACAACACCAAGCTCTCGGCAATCGGTGCTTTGCAGGCAGGGTTGTCGGCGTTGCAGGCCGGCATTGCGCCGCTGTCGAACGGGACTGCTCTTGGGCAGTTCACCGTGACTGCGGACGGCACGGGGTTGACGGCAAGCGGCAGCAGCGGCGCGGCGACGGGCAGCTATTCCGTTGCGGTGACGCAGGTCGCCAGCGCGCAGACGCTCTCGTCGGCAGCGTTCGGCGCAACAACCGCACTGGGCACCGGCACGATGAACGTCTCGGTTGGAGACAACGCGATGAGCGTTGACATCACGCCGGCGAACAACACCGTGAGCGGCATTGCGAGTGCGATCAACGGGTCGTCAAGCAATCCCGGTGTCACGGCAACCGTCGTAACGGGCACGGACGGTGCGCACTTGATCTTGCGCTCGTCACACACGGGTGCATCGAACGCGATTGATGTTTCAGTGGGCACGGTAACCGACGATGCCGGCCTGTCCAGCCTCGGCGTAACGTCCACGGCCGGCGCCAGCGCCGCGGACCCGTCGACCATTGCGTCGGTGTCCGCCACGAGCCCGTGGACGCAGACCGAATCAGCCCAAGACGCCATGTTCACCATCGACGGTACGGCCGGCACGAGTCCAGGCAACACGGTGGCTACTGCGATCCAGGGCGTTACGCTGAACCTGAGCGCGGCGGCCATTGGCGTGCCGGCCGGTACGCCGCAGACGCTGACCGTGGCACAGGACACCACCTCGGCATCGAGCGCCATCAACAACTTCGTCAGCCTCTATAACACCCTGGTCACTACCTATGACCAGGTTGCCGGTTTCGACAGTTCCAGAGCCAAGGGCGCGCAAGGCGGCCCGTTGCTCGGCAACGCGATGTTCAACACGATCAAGAGCACGCTCGCGAATATTGTCAGCAGTGGCGTCAAGAATGGCAGTTCCAACATTTCGCTCGGCGCTATCGGCATAGCCCTGAACAAGGACGGGACGCTCACAGCCGACCCCGCGAAGATCAATAACGAGCTGACGAGCAATCCGGAGGGGGTGGCAACCCTTTTCAACTCGACGACCGGCGTGGCCGCGAAGATGACAAAGAGCCTGAACGGATTCCTGGACGAGCACGGCCTGATTGCGAATAACCAGGACCCGCTCAACGCGAACCTCAAGGGCATCAGCACGCAGCAAGACACCCTGGCTAACTACACGGCCCAGCTTACTCACCAGTACCAGGCGCAGTTCACGGCGCTGAACACAGTCATGGCGACGATGAACAAGAATTCGCAGTACCTGACGCAACTGTTCGGCGGCGCCAACAGCGATGGCGCGATGGCGAAAAACAAGGGCGGTTGATTGACGAGGCGGTGGCGGTAGCGGCGTGTACAGCGGCAGCACGAACGCTTTTGACGGCGGCAACGTTGGCGAATGTGCGCTCGCGGCGCTGGTTGTCATCCTTGAGCAGATTAAGCGAGCGCCGTGAGAATTGTGCTAACGAAAAAGACCCGGCCCACACGTCTCGCGCCCATTTATCAACTCTTGGCGACAGGATTCGCAGGCTTCGTCGCAAGCCGATCGAAAAAAACCAAGCTGCCGCACAGACTCCAGGCATAGCGCTCGCGCGTCTTGCCGGGGAGTCCAGCATGCTTACCGTCATTGCGGTCCATGTAGCCGCAGCCCTCCTGTCTCTCGTGGTTGGAGCATCAATACTCCTGGTCCGAAAAGGCACAACGCGCCACAGGTTGATGGGCCGCATATGGGTGGCGGTCATGTTCGTCACCGTGCTGAGTTCGTTCGACATCAGGGAGTTGAACCACGGTCATCTTTCGTGGGTTCACAGCCTCGCGGTGCTCACCGCGCTTAGCCTTGCCCGTGCAATCTGGGCTATCCGCCAAGGTAACGTCAGCGGCCACGCAGCCGCCATGCGCGGATCGTTCATCGGGCTCGTGGTAGCGGGTATTGCTGCGGTGGTGACCCCGCATCGCTTGCTTAACGTCATGCTCGGCGGGTGGTTTACGTAAATTTAGGTAAATGCTCCGATAGCGGCAGCAGTCCACGTTTCGCCAGGTCGTTTGACGGCATTGCACAGATCAATCGCGCGGTGTCGCAAATGGACGACGTTACGTCGCAAAACGCCGCGCTGGTTGAAGAGACAACGGCAGCGGCCGTGTCGCTCGCCGAGCAGGCACAGATACTTCGCGAAGCCGCTGTGCGCTTTCGCATCTGATATTTGTCGAACATCATGGCAGTCAATCGTGCCGTCGAAGCTGCAGTGAGTAAGTGAAACGGTCGGCGGGAAAAACGCTGACGGTCGCCTCGAAGACAATGCCGTTTTCATCGACATAGTGCCGCGTAATCTCAAGCGCATGCCCGTCCGGTTCAGTCACAAGCTGCTTGGCGATGCGAGGCGGCACGCCTATCGCGCGGATCTCCTGTCGCACCTCTTTGACCACGCGGCCGAAACGTTGTTCGACCATCTCACAGATCAGGCCCGTGCTTTTGCGCAACTCCCGCTTGATACCCGCGCCTAACGTGGGCTCGAGGTACACGTCGGTCCAGCAGATGGGCGTGTCTGGCTTGGCGGGATCCACACGCAGCATTTCGGTCCTGAGCCAGCGCGAGCCGGTCACCACTCCCAATTGCGCGGCCAGCGACGGGCTTGCCGACACTTCAGTGACCGATTGCACATGACGCTCGGTGACGACCGCGAACTGAATCAGGTCTTCGACGCTTGAGAGCGACTGGTCGAACGCTACACGCGGTTTTGTCGCTTCTACGCGTATGCCAGCCCGCTTGCGCCGCGATATCAGCCCAAGTTCCTGCACCCGCTCCAACGCTGAACGCACCGTCGCACGGCTGACACCGTACTGGGCGGACAGGTCCAGCTCGGTAGGCAGCGCGGAGCCGACTTCGAACGTTCCGTCGCCGATAGCCTGGATGAGCTGCTCTGCCAATTCGGCGTAACGGGGTTTCATCTGGTTCAATCCTTTTCTGGTTTTAAAGCCGCTGCAATGCTGCGGCGCGCTCATGCTAGCTCGCAGCACGCGCATTGCCAAGCGCCCGGGCCGCGCAGACGAAAACAAGGACGATCATCAAGGTAAACCCGAGATTGACCCGTTGCGGTAATTACCAATATAGTCCGGACATATAAAACAAGTACGGACATATTAAGCGAGCTGGTCCATATTTGGGCAGCCGCTGAACCTGGAGAAGAGCATGGCAGTTCATACGGAGACCGCACCTCACCACGGCCCTGACGCGGAGCCGGTAACCGCCCGCAGGAAAACGCCCTTCTACGCCCGGCTCGGCGTGCAGATTGTGGTGGGGATCGTGCTTGGCATCACGCTTGGCTTCGTCGCCCCGAAGCTCGCGGTGGACATGAAGGTACTCGGCGACATCTTCCTGCGGCTCATCAAGATGATTGTCGCGCCGCTCGTTTTCCTGAACGTGGTGTTAGGTATTGTTGCCGCGGGCGACCTGAAGAACGTCGGCCGTATTGGGCTGCGTGCGCTGATCTACTTCGAGGTCGTGTCTACCATTGCGCTTGCACTGAGCATGGTGATCGCCAACCTGTCCGGCGTCGGGATGGGCATGCATCTTACGCAGAGTCCTGAGGCTGCGGCCGCTGCTCACGCGCAATACGGCAAAGCCGGAGCAGTCTCGGTCGAACATTTCCTGCTGACGCTCTTCCCGGACAATTTCGTTGGGGCCTTCGCCAACGGCTCCCTGCTACAGGTCCTTGTGATTTCGATCGGCTTTGGTGCCGCAGTCCTGATGCTGAATCAGGACCAGCGCGGCAGCGTCGAGCATGCGCTCTCGCGGATGTCCGACTGCTTCTTCAAGTTCGTCGACGTCATCATGAAATTTGCGCCGCTGGGCGCGTTCGGCTCGATCGCTTTTGCGATTGGAAGCAGCGGCATGAATGCCGTGATTTCCCTCGGCTACCTGCTCATCGTGATGTACCTGTCGCTCGCGTTCTTCGTGGTTGTAGTGCTCGGCATTGTGCTGCGCTTATACGGCTTCAACGTGTTCCGCTTCTTGCGTTACTTCAAGGACGAAATCTTCCTGCTGTTCGCCACCGCTTCGTCAGAAAGCGCATTGCCCCGGCTGTTCGAAAAGCTGGAGCGGCTTGGATGTTCGCGGCAAGCGACGGGTCTGGTTCTTCCCACCGGCTATGCGTTCAATCTCGACGGCACCGCGGTCTACATGTCGCTTTGCGTGATGTTTATCGCCAATGCATACGGCGTGCCGCTCGACTTGCATCAGCAGCTTGGACTGCTTGTCATCATGCTGATTACGTCCAAGGGCGCTGCTACGGTGTCGGGCGGTACGTTCATTGTCTTCGCTGCCACCGTCACGGCATCGGGCATGTTGCCCATTGAAGGCCTGCCCATTCTTTTCGGCATCAACCGATTCACATCTCAGGCAGTTTCCATCTGCAACGCGATGGGCAATAGCGTGGCAACGCTTGTGATCGCCAAGTCGACCGGCGAGTTCGATGAGAGCGCCGCGCGTAGCGAGTATCAGCGCGTATTCGGCACCGCTCCCGGAAAGGTCATCTGATTTCAGAGAATTAAAGGATTAGTCATGCGTATCACTGCCGTCAGGGAAATATCCGTCCCGCTGGAAGGAAACGTGGCGAACGCCCTCGTGAGTTTCGCCGAACATGATGTATCGCTCGTCGCGTTGGAAACTGACGTGATGCGTAACGGCAAACCGGTCACGGGTTATGCGTTCGACTCCATCGGCCGCTACGCTCAGGGCGGCATTCTGCGTGACCGGATGATTCCCCGTCTCATGGCCGCGGAGCCCGGCGGTCTGCTCGATGCGTCGGGGCGCTGTTTTGACCCCGAGAAAGTGTTGCGGACCATCATGCGCAATGAGAAGCCTGGAGGTCACGGCGACCGTGCCGCAGCGGCTGGTGCAATCGAGCTGGCCGTCTGGGACCTGAATGCAAAGCTGCTGGATGAACCGGCGCATGTCACCATCGCGCGGCACTACGGCAGGCAGGGGAAGACCGAAGGCGTGAACGTCTATGCGGCGGGCGGTTACTACTATCCTGAAGAAAGCACGCAGCGTCTGGTCGACGAATTCAATGCTTATCGCGAGTTGGGCTTTGACGCGTTCAAGATGAAGATTGGCGGAGCGAGCCTTGAGAAGGACCTTGCCCGCATTGAAGCTGCGTTGACGGTTGCGCGGGAAGGGCAGCGCCTGGCGGTCGATGCAAACGGCCGCTTCGACCTGAAGACCGCGCTCGGCTACGCGGAGGCCATCACGCCGTATGACTTGCGCTGGTACGAAGAGATTGGCGACCCGCTCGACTTCGATTTGAATCGCCAGGTCGCGCAGGCTTACGCGGGCCGCATCGCCACCGGCGAGAACCTCTTCTCCTTGCCGGACGTAAATAACCTCACGCTGTTTGGCGGCATGCGGCCGGGCAAGGACATCTTTCAGATGGACGCGGGCCTGGCCTACGGGCTGACTGAATACGCGCGGATGATTGACCTTATCGAGAGTCGCGGTTTCAGCCGCGCGCAGGCGTACCCGCACGGCGGCCATCTCATCAACCTGCATATTGCTGTTGGATTGGAGCTTGGTGGATGCGAAGCGTATCCGGGCGTGTTCCAGCCCTTCGGCGGATATCCGGCGGGGTGCGGCGTGGGCGGTGGACTCGTGCGTCCAACCGATGCAGCAGGCTTTGGACTTGAAGAAAAAGACGCGCTGCGCCCATGGCTTACGCGTCTTGCAAACTGATTGAGGAATAGGCAATGGCAACTACAGTTTTCGACTCGGTACTTTTCCGCGACATGTTCGGCACGCCCGAGATGAGGGAGGTGTTCTCAGACGAGGCGTATCTCCAGCGCTGCATTGATACGGAGACCGCGCTGGCACGGGCGCAGGCGAAATCGGGCCTGATTCCCGAGCAGGCTGCGCGCGAGATCACCGCGCGAGCTGACTTTACGAAGCTCGATTTGGACGCGTTGCGCCACGAGACGGAGATAGTTGGTTATCCTATCTTGCCGCTGGTCAGGCAGGTGAGCGAGATGTGCGGCGAGGCTGGCCGATATCTGCACTGGGGCGCGACGACGCAGGACATCATGGACACGGCCACCATGCTGCAGTGTGCGCGCGGCGTGGCGATCATCGAGAAGCAACTGGACGATGTGCGTGAGGCTTTGCGCGAACTGGCCCTCAAGCATGCCGATACGGTGACGGCCGGGCGCACTCACTTGCAACATGCGCTGCCGGTGACGTTTGGATTTCGCGCGGCCGTCTGGTTATCGGCGCTGAACCGCCACGCTGAGCGTCTTCAGCAGGCAAAGGCGCGCGCGCTGATGGTCGAGTTCGGTGGCGCGGCGGGGACGCTTGCTTCGCTGGGTGACCCGGAAAGAGCGCTGGAAACGCGCAGGCTGCTTGCGGAAGAACTGGGTTTGCGCAACCCTGAAATCACATGGCATGTTGCCCGCGATGGGTTGAACGAACTTGTATCGTTGCTAGCAAGCATTGGCGCGTCGCTCGGAAAGATTGGACTCGACGTGATGATGATGGCTGCCTCGGAATTCGGCGAAGTGGCGGAGCCGTTCGTCCCGGGGCGCGGCGCAAGCTCCACCATGCCGCAGAAGCGCAATCCGATTTCCAGTGAACTGATGTTCGCGGCGGCGAAGATGCTGCGTGAGCGGGCAGCGCTTATGCTCGACGCCATGATGCACGACTTTGAGCGTGCGACAGGACCGTGGCATCTCGAATGGAGTGCGGTACCGGAAAGTTTCCTGCTTGCTGCCAGCGCGCTTTTCCAGGCGAACTTCATGTTGCGGGGGCTGCAGGTCGACCGCGAAAAAATGCGAAAGAACCTGGATTTAACGGGCGGACTGATCGTGGCGGAGGCGGTGATGATGGGACTTGCGCCCGCAATCGGGCGACAGCACGCGCACGATGTGGTCTACGACGCGTGTCGCATTGCGATTGAGAGTGGTCGCACGTTGCATGACGTGCTGATTGAAAATGCGCAGATTCGCGAGAGCTTTGGCGAGGCTCAGTTGCGAGCGCTGACCGAGCCCGCGAATTACCTCGGCGCTGCTGCTCACATGGCGCGCTCAGTGGCTAATGGGACGGCAGGGAAAGCTTATTGATGGAGTAGCTTACGGCGGTGGCCACTTCGGCCGCCGCTAGAAAACTGTGATCAATGTTACGCGGATCACTGAACCTCGCCACTATGATGCGAAGCCACGTCGCGGCCCGAGGCAAAGCTTTGTAGCGCGACGGTCAGTCGCCTGTCCGAACCGCGAATTCGCGCGCTATTCCGGCTGTTGTTGAACGGTCGCGTGCCGATCAAGACGTCCATGTGCTTGTGCTGTCGAAGTCACGCAGCGCTAGAACGCCGCTTGATACTGGGCCACAGCCCACCCAAGCCCTTGCAGTGATCTTGCCGCAACCACCGCCGCACGATGAGTTAGGCAACCCCGTGGCGGCGATCCTATACCTTGCAGACTTGCCGCCCGATAAGTTGCTCACGGTCGGGTAAGTGCTAACGCTGGTTCCGATTTCCATTCCACCTGGTGACGCGGCGTTCGGAGGGGGCGTTTTCCGCCCGGCGTCCACCTGTCGCTAGGTCCGTCTTCTGGCGCGTCGATGCTATCCGCTCGTTTTCTGCAAAGCCCCCGATGCAAAACCCTTGCAAGTCACCACCCGCGCGCCCGTCTGTTTATTGAGATGGACGCGCGGAAAAGTGCGTTAGCGTTGGTCTCTTGCAACCAGAGGAGACGCAACCGGATGACAACGGAATTAACACGCTACAACGGCTATCGGTACGTGCTGCGCAAGGGTCGAAGCGTCACTGATGACGTCGAGAGGACCGAAGCTGGGCGCGCTATGTTGATGCACGCGGATATGGTCGTTTGGGAATCGAACCCCGCGCTTGTGGCGCGCGTCGAATCGTTCCTGCTCAAAGAATTTTCGTGGTATTCGAGAAACTCAAAGAGCGCACGGGAGACCCTTCAAACGTTGCTCGCTTATGTGCGTGATGGCGCTGTTGTTGTCTTGCAGGAAAACGGCGCGACTACCGACCATTTCGAGAACGGCGGCTTTACGCTTGACCCGCCCGCGCGAGCCGCGAGGCAAGACCCGCCGCCGTTCGACTACGCTGCGCGCGTGGCTGAAAATTCGGCATCTCTGCGTGAATACAACGATGCTATCGACGCGAGGATCGAGCGAGAACGGCGGCTGAATACCCCATCATTCGAAGACATCAAGCCGTTGGATATGTCCTTTCTTCTATCGGTTGTGGGCATGGTGGTACGTGGCGAAAACCTCAGACGCCAAGCAATGCAAAAAGCCGCGTTGGGCTTTGGTGAGGTTGCAGACGATACGGCCACCCCGCTAGGCAAAGCTGCGCCGTTTGAGTACGTCAAGAGCGCAACCAGCGATGATGTATTGTCTATAGCGGCACGCGGCGTGGGTGAAGCACAAGAGGCAGATTGCCACGCAACATATGAGTTTGAAATGGAACTATGCAATTTTGCAAGTGCAATGTTTAAAGACCCACGCACCTACGCCTTATGTAGCCAGAAAGCGTTTTCTAATTACCAATTCTGTCGAGGTTACTAAATGACTTTGCGATACCTGCTTACCGGCTACGACCCGACTACCAAGACACTTCGCCAGTTCTCGATATCAGCGGATGCAATCGATAGCTTAAAAAATGCGGAAAATCGGGCGCTGATAGAAGTTCCTGTGAATGATCAAAACCCGCTAGATGATGAGCTCGCGCGAACAATAGGCGGAATGGTCTTGATGTCGCTCGTTTCGCAGTTTCCCGAGTTGCGCCCGCTCGCATTGGTGACGGACGGAAACGGGCGCACGGTAATGGATCGGACCGATGGGGGGCGAAAATCGCCGTCTGAGGAGTAGTACTCCGTCCGCCGGCGTGAGTGAAAACAACCGTCCGGTGATCTGATTTTCTGCGAGTGATCGTCGAAACGGGCTTCCTTGAGCGCCGGGTTTTGCCTAGCATCGCGTGATGTGCTTGTATGTCCTTGCGCCCAAAATATGCTGCTGGTCTAAAAGTGCAAGACAGGCCGTCAGCCAAAACCACCTCCCATTTTTCAAACAGCAGGAGAGACGATGCCAGACCTTTTCATGGAATGCGGCGCTACGTCTGCCAAAGACCTCATTGCGGCTCAGCAAGCCGATGGTCTGCCCCGCACCGATCCGTCCATGGCCGGCGTGGACGCCGACGCCATCGTTGCATTCCTGAATGACGTCGAAGCAGCCGGCCTCGACCTGCACGCCTTCATGCTTCATCGTAACGGCCGAGTGGTTGCCGAGGGCTGGCGTTGGCCGTATCGGCCCGACCGGCCGCGAAACCTGCACTCGGTCGTCAAGAGTTTCACCGCGTGTGCGATCGGACTCGCGCTCGAAGAAGGTCTCTTCAAGCTCGACGACAAGGTGGTCTCGTTTTTCCCCGAGCTTATTGTCGAACCGGATCAGGGTTGGCTGACGGAGATGTCCATAGAAGACCTCCTGACGATGCGCGTGGGTCATGCGAGCGAAACGTCAGGCGCAGAGTGGCGATCGCTGAACACGAGCTGGATAGCGGAATTCTTCAAGATCAGACTCGCGCAAGAGCCGGGAACGGCCTTCATGTACACGAGCGCTGCCAGCTACATGTTGTCGGCCATACTGAGCCGCGCGACGGGGGTAACGCTGCACGAGTACCTCAAGCCGCGAATTTTCGAGCCGATGGGCATTGAAGGCGAATCCTGGGATATAGGTCCAGACGGCATCAACCCCGGTGGCAATGGCCTCATCGCGCGAACTGCCGATCTGCTGAAACTAGGCGTGTTGCATGCACAAAACGGCATATGGGAGGGCAAACGCCTGCTTCCCGAAAGCTGGGTCGCTGCTGCAACGACGGCGCACGGCGAGCCGGCCAAATATGGCTATCACTGGTGGACGCGGCCTGACGGCACGTATAGCGCCATCGGCAAGTTCGTCCAGATGACAACGGTGTTCCCGTTGCATGGCGCGACGCTCGCCGTTACCGGCGCGATAAAGGGCAGCGCGAAGCTGTTCCCGTATATCGACCGATATTTTCCGGCGGCCTTTCGAGATCAAATTCGCGATGACATCGAAGACGGGGCTGCCGCCGATGCGCGGCTCAAGGCAAGGCTTGCCGAGTGGCAAAGTCCGGATGCACCGGCACCGTGGAAAGAGCCTTACGAACGGGCCGGTGCGCTCACGGATGGCGCACGCGCACCCGGACAAACGGAGCGCTTCCTGATGCACCCCAACGCCCAGGGCGTGAGCGAATTGCAATTCGAATTCGTCGACGAGACTTGTGTGTTTCGTCTTATCGATGCGCATGGCGAACATGTCATTGCCGCCGGATTTGGCCGGTGGCTGGAGAGCCGCGCCAACATGCCCGGCAGCGATCTTCACCATGGCTACCAGCTCGACAACAGTCCGGTCGTCGCCCGTGCCTGCTGGCTGGATAACACGCGGCTGCAGATGACCTGGATCTTCGCCGAGACCGCTTTTCGGGACACCGTGATCTGCGAATTCTCGGGCAAGACGATAACGTTCAAGCGCGAAGTGAACATCAACGGCGGTGAGCTGCGTCATGAAGACATAACTGGGTCACTCGCCGACTCACTCGCAAGCTAGACAGAGACCAATCAGAGACCAACGGGGAACGTAAATGCATGGCGCGCTTCACGATCCGGCGCCATGCAGCAGGCGTGAATAGGACACCAGCATGCTTGCGAGTTCCTGTGCGACCATGGTCAACGGCGAAGACCGTCGGCTGATGAGACAGACATCGCGTGGATCGAATGCTTCACGAATCGGTATGTTGACGATCGAATTCGAGAACAGCTTCAACTCGACCAGCACGCGCGGCTCGATGGTCAGGTAATCGGATTCGCACACAATGTGCAGCGTCTCTAGCAGCGACTCCGCCGTGATAACGATCCTGGGCTCCCCCAGTTCCTCTGCACGAAAGAGGCTGGTCAGGCGGTTCTCCGCCCCGCCAACAATTCCCGCAGGCCGGATGCTGACCCACTCGCAATCCTTCAGATCGCGAACGGACGTGGCACGCGCCTGGGGGTGACCCTTGCGCGCGATCACGCCTGGCACCGACCGGTAGAGGCGTTCTATGTCGAGATCGACGTCGCTGACTTGCGGCGCGAGCGGACACAGCGCGAAGTCGAGCCGGCCGTCGCGGATCTTCTCGATCAGCATCTTCGTATAGCCGCTGGTCACATGCACGTGTACGCGCGGAAAGCGGGCGATAAAGCGCTTGAGTACAGGCAGCAGGGATTCTGACAGCGGTTCGGACGTAACGCCGAGCGCGATTTGCCCTTCGGGTTCGCCCGACGACTGCTGCATGTCCTGCATCGCGCGTTGGCAATCGCGAATGATCGCGTTCGCGCGAATGAGGAAGGTCTCGCCCAGGCTGGTCACGCTGATACCCTGATGCGAGCGGTTCAGCAGCGTCACGCCAAGCTCGGCCTCAAGGCTCTGGATTGCTTGCGTCAGCGTGCTTTGCCCAATGTCGAGCGCCCTTGCCGCAGCACGGAAGCTGCCTTGCTCCACAACCGCGCAGAACACCCGGAGCTGGATCAACGTCATGAAAAACCCTCTGGAATAAGTGCACCGCTCGCCCGATCCTATGCCATGCCGGACGGCGGGAGCGATGCGTTCGGCTTGTGCCAAGCATAGCCTTCCAGAAAGCCCACGTGTACCGCTGAATCCCGATGCCCCGATGCCTCAATGCATCGATACCTCATGCAGCCTGAAAGAGGCCTCGTGCGCGTTCGTCGCTTTCGGTGGTGCCGGACGATGCCACGAGCGAGTAGAGGTCCTTGCAGTTCGACGGTTGGGCGATCAGGTCAATCTGCGTGCCAATTCCCTCAGTGCGCACAAGATCGTTAAGGTAACGCAGCGCCGAAAAGTCTTCCAGAGCGAACCCGACTGAATCAAATACCGTCACCTGTGCATCTGATTCGCGGCCTTGTACCTCACCGGCCAGCACGCGCCAGAACTCGATCACGGGCGAGTCGGCGGGAAGCTGCTGGATGTCGCCTTCTATGCGCGTCTGCGGTTCGAACTCCACCATTACGCGCGCACCGTTCAGCACGTCGGCATGCAACTCGGTCTTGCCGGGGCAATCACCACCCACGGCGTTGACATGCATCCCCGCTTCAATCATGTCGGGCGTGAGAATGGTTGCGTTGGTTTTATCGGCGGTCACGGTGGTGACAATATCGGCGCCTTGTACGGCCTCGCGTATCGATGCCGCCCGCGTGAGCGTCAGCCCCTTGATGCCGGACAGGTTGCGGATGAGTTTCTCGGTGGCGGCGGGGTCCGTGTCGAACACGCGAATATGCTCGATGCCAAGCATATTCTTGAACGCCAGCGCCTGGAATTCGCTTTGCGCGCCGTTGCCAATCAGCGCCATCGACTTCGATCCCGGTCGCGCCTGGACGCTTGCGGCGAGAGCGGAGGTGGCCGCCGTGCGCAGTGCCGTCATGATGGTGAACTCGCTGAGGAGCAAGGGGAAACCGTTGGCAACGTCGGCGAGCACGCCGAAGGCCATCACGGTCAGCATATTGGTGCGGGTATTGTTGGGATGCCCATTGACGTACTTAAAGCCGTACAACGCGTGATCGGCGACGGGCATCAGTTCAATGACACCCTCGGGCGAATGCGCCGCTGTGCGGGGAGATTTGTCGAACTCGGGCCAGCGCAGGTAGTCGGCGCGGATGTAGTCGGCGAGGGTGTGAATGAAAGTTTCCGGGCCGATGGTGCGAAGCAGTTGCCTGATGTCGTTGACGTCGATGTATCGAGTCATGGTGCGTTCCTGGACGATGAAATGAACTTGAGGGGCTACATGGGTGTGTCAATGTGCGTTGCTATGCAAGCTTGCAACCGATGCGTGGAAGTCAGGCGCCGAGCAGCTTGCCGGTGCGTTGAGGCGTCGCGCCAGTGACGCGGCCAAGCGGATCGCCATGCTTAACGTATCGCACGTCGCGGCGCATGTAGAACACGCCGCGGGTTTTGCTGTAAATGGTGGTGGTCTCGCCGCTCGTTGCATCGATCACGTCGAAGAGCGGCTGGCCTACTTCGATCACGTCACCAAGCTGCGCGCGATGCACCAGGATGCCGCTTGCGGGCGCGAGAAACTGCTCGCTGCCAGCAAGCGGGGTGGCGGGGCCGGCAAGCTCCGGCAACGGCGGCGCAAAGCCGTCTATGAAGCCTTGATGCGTGAGGTAGTCGATGATCGCCTGCGCGTCCTTCCGCGCCATGACATACGACACATCACGCTGACCGCGATGCTCGACCGTGACGGCCACCGTGCCGGTCGGAATCGGATAGTGCGCGCCGAATTGCTGCTTCAGTTGCCACCATGTCAGGCTCTGCGCTTCATCGAAGGAGCTGGCTCCAGAGTCGTATGCCAGCAGCGAGGCCACCGCGCCGAGGTACCGGGCGAGTGGTTCCGCTTCGGTCCAGATCGCCTGGCCCGTGTAGATATGCATGGCGGCTTCGCGTGAACAATGCAGGTCCAGCACCACGTCTGCGTCGTGCGCGAGCAGCATGAGCTGGCGTTGCAAGCCGTCGAACAAGGTGGCCGGTTGTTGCGTAATCAGCGCTGCTTTCCAGGCTTGGCGAATGATGACGAGATTTTCGTCGGCATCTTGCGTGAGCTTGCCTGCGAGCGCCGCCGCAATCTTGCTGGCGAGCATGGGGAAGTCGCGGTTGTAGTTGCGGCCGCTGGCGAATTCGAAGCGGCCGACGGGAGCGCCGAACAACCACTGGCTCAGTCCAAGCGGATTGGCGTTGCAGACCAGCACGATTTCACTACGAAGCTTGCCGTCGTCTTCAAGACGGCGCAACTGTTCGAGCAGCGTGAGTGCAACCATCACACCCGGCGTTTCATCGGCGTGCAGGCCGGCCTGGATGTACACCTTTTTGCCAGCACCACTAGCACCGAATTCGTGACTCGTCAGATGGTACGCGGCGCCTGCGGTTGCGTGGGGCAAGGCATGGGAGGTGCTGTTCATAAGAAGGAAAAGAGGCTCGTAGTAGCGGCAAGGTCATCTTACGGGGAGTTCGGGCGGCGCAGAAGGCGGCCTGACCGATCGGGATCAGCCTGGCAGATCGCCTGCCGCACGAACCTGAAGTCGGGTTTGTGTCACCATCAGAATCAGGCGCTCACGCCTCGCAGAAGGCGCGAGTAAGACACGAGCATGTTGACCAGTTCATGAGCGACCGTGGTCAACGGCGACGCGCGGCGCCTGATGAGGCAGACATCACGCGGATCGAATGCTTCTCGAATCGGGATGGTGACGAGCGACGGCGAAAAGAGCTTGAAGTTGGCTAGTACCGCCGGCTCGATAGTCAGGCAATCGGTTTCGGAAACAATGTGCAGCGTTTCCAGCAACGACTCCGCCGTGAAGACGATGCGCGGCGGTCCGAGCGCTTCAGCCTTGAAGAGGCTGAGCAGCCGGTTCTCGGCACCTCCGGCAATGCCTGCGGGCCGGATGCTGACCCAGTCGCACTCCACCAGTTCGCGCACGGACGTGACACGCGCTTGGGGATGACCCTTGCGCGCGATCACACCTGCGTCCGACCGGTACATCCGCTCGATGCTGAGATCGACGTCGCTTACATGGGGCGCGAGGGGACATAGCGCGAAGTCGAGGGCGCCATCGCGGATCTTTTCGATCAGCATTTTCGCGTAGCCGCTGGTCACATGCACCCGCACGCGCGGAAACCGTTCGATGAAACGCTTGAGTACCGGCAGCAGGAATTCCGCGAGCGGCTCGGAGGTCACGCCCAGTGCGATGTGTCCTTCCGGTTCTTCCGATAACGGCCTCATGTCCTGCGTGGCGCGCTCGCAATCACGGATGATCGCGTTGGCGCGGACAAGGAAGGTTTCGCCCAGGGCGGTCAGGCTGATGCCCTGATGCGACCGGTTGAGCAGCATGACGCCCAGCTCCGCCTCCAGGCTTTGGATCGCCTGGGTCAGCGTGCTTTGCGCAATGTCGAGCGCTCTTGCCGCGGCGCGAAAACTGCCTTGCTCGACGACCGAACAAAATGCCCGGAGCTGGATCAGCGTCACGATGAATGCACCGCTTCAAGCGCGATGCGGTGATCCATAAAAGTCGGCGTGGACGTGAGCGTACGCGCGACAACGTCGACCAGCACAGGCAGGTCGCGCCCCGCCAACTCGGCGTTGAAATACTTGCGGGACGGATCGATGTCGTCAGGCACGGTGCGCGTGATGACCTTGAAGCCGTCATCGCGATTTCCCCGCAGCTCGGGCACCGCTTGAAGGAGTCGGCGGGTGTAAGGGTGGCTCGGATTATCGAAGACGGCGTTGCGCGTTCCCTCTTCAACAATATGACCCCGGAACATCACCAGCACGCGGTCGGCAATCTGCTCGACCACGCCGAGATCATGCGAGATCAGCAGGCACGCAAACCGGTAGCGCTGCTGCAGCGAAACGAGCATGTCGAGAATCTGCTTCTGCACGGTGACATCGAGTGCGGACACGGGCTCGTCCGCGATGATCACGGCAGGTCTGCTTGCCAACGCGCGTGCAATCGCCACACGCTGGCGCTGACCGCCGGAGAGCTGATGAACGAGGCGGCCGGCGAACTCACCCAATCCCACGTCATCCAGCGCATCCGCCACTCGCTGGGCGCGTTGCGCGCGGCTCAAGGTCTTGTCGAGCCGCAGCGCTTCGCTAATCAGCGCGTCGACCCGCATGCGTGGATCGAGTGAGGAGTAGGGGTCCTGGAACACCATCTGGACCGAGCGGCGCGCGGCTTGCATTGCGTCGTGACCGGCGTTGAGGAAGGGCAGCCCGTTGAGCAGGATCTGCCCTTGCGCGGTGGGCGCGAGCCCGAGGATCGCCTTGGCGATACTTGTTTTCCCGCTGCCCGATTCACCGACTATTGCTACTGTCTCGCCCGCCTGCACGCTGAACGATGTCGGATGCACGGCCCGTGCGAGAATCTTCCTGAACCACAAACCGGGCACCCGGTAATCGATTGCCACATCCTTCACTTCGATGACCGGCGGCGCCGATGAGCTGGGTGGGCTCAACGCGTCCTCGTTATCGGCGCGTCTTGGCAGCGCTTCGAGCAGCTTCAGCGTGTATTCGTGCGAGGGGCGTGCCAGTACCGT
Source organism: Caballeronia sp. SBC1 (assembly GCF_011493005.1). Classification (NCBI taxonomy): domain Bacteria; kingdom Pseudomonadati; phylum Pseudomonadota; class Betaproteobacteria; order Burkholderiales; family Burkholderiaceae; genus Caballeronia; species Caballeronia sp. SBC1. The sequence continues at coordinate 1,629,282 of NZ_CP049158.1, read as the reverse complement.
CGCCACCGCGCCGGTTTCCACGACCGAGCCGCGCCGCATCACGAGCACTTGTTCCGTGTAAGCCGTCACCAGCGCAAGATTGTGGCTGATGAAGATCAGCGCGGTGCCTTCCTCGCGCGTGAGTTCGATCATCAGGTCGAGCACTTCTTTCTGCACCACGCAATCGAGTGCTGTTGTCGGCTCGTCTGCGATCAGCAGCTTGGGGCGCAGCAACATCACCGCGGCGAGCAGGATGCGTTGCCGCATGCCGCCGGAAAATTCGTGCGGATAACGCTTCATGCAGCCAAGCGGGTCGCGTACACGGACTCGCTCAAGCATGGCTATAGCCTGCAAACGAGCAGCGCCACGAGCGATCGAACGCCGCCGCATGAGTGCCTCAGTCAACTGGTCACCAATGCGGATGGCCGGGTTGAGCGAGACCATCGGTTCCTGAAACACCATGCCAATGCCCGTGCCACGCGTAGCCAGCCATTGCGCGGGCGTATTGCCGAGGACGTCACGACCCTCGAAGCTGATGGTTCCCGAGACGATCTCCGCACGCTCCGGCAGCAAGCCGAGCAATGCGCGGCCGACCATGGTCTTGCCGCTGCCGGACTCGCCCACGAGTGCAAGCGACTCGCCAGCGTTCAACGTGAAATTCACGTCGTGCGTGACCTGTTTGATCGCGCCTGTTTTGTCGGGGAAACCTATCGTCAGGTTGCTTACCGTCAGCAATGGGGGTTGAACAGGAGCCGTCATCACATTCCCCCCTTCATGCGCGGGTCGAGCAGATCGCGCACCCCATCGCCGAACAGATTGATCCCGAACAACGCAAGCGAAATAGCTGCGCCGGGAAAAAGCACGACCCAGATTGCCTGATCGATTGCTGTGCGCCCGTCGGCAAGCATGCCGCCCCAGGTAGGTTCGGGTGCGGGCACGCCAAGCCCGAGAAAACTGAGCGCGCTTTCGGCAAGCAGCGCCGAGCCAAACAATGAAGTCGAAAACACCAGCAGTGGTGCCACGCAATGTGGCAGGACATGGCGAAGCAGGGTCCATGCGCCGCTATTGCCCATGGTTCGCGAAGCGACCACGAAGTCGCGCTGGCGCAGCGACAGCGCCGCGCCGCGCGCAATGCGGCTGACTGAAGGCGTATAAGCGAGGCCGAGCGCGACCACCACTCCCCATTTCGAAGGCCCGACGACGGTCATGATGCCCAGCGCGAGCAGCAAGCCGGGGAACGCCATCAGCGCATCGATCAGCATGGCCGCAAGCCGGTCGAACCAGCCGCCGGCGTAACCGCAGACAGCGCCTATTGACGTTCCGGCGAGCAACGCGAACAGCACGGAGCAGACGCTGACGGTGGTACTGACGCCGGCGCCCGACATGATCCGGGACAGGATGTCGCGGCCGAATTCGTCGGTGCCGAACCAGTGATGCAGCGAAGGCGGCGCGTAACGTGCGTGAATATTGACGTCGAGGGGACCGTAGGGCGTGTAGACGAGATTGACCACCGCGATGAGCAGCAAGAGGCCGACGAGCACGGCTCCGATCACGAGGTTGGCGCGCCGGGCGCGCTTGGGAGAGGAGGGCATGGGAGAGTCAGAGCTTGAGGCGTGGATCGAAGATCGGGTACAGCAGGTCGACAACAAGATTGGTCAGCACATACAGCAGTGCGATCACAAGAAGGCATCCCTGCACGACGGGATAATCGCGCGAATAGATACTTTCCACGAGCAGGCGGCCCATGCCCGGCAGTGTGAATACGGTCTCGATCACGGCGCCTCCCGCGAGCAGGTGACCGAGCACGAGACCGATCACGGTGAGCGTGGGACCGAACGCATTGGGCAGCGTATGGCGCAGCAGCACGCGCCGTTCCGACAAACCTTTGGCACGTGCGTGAGCGATATATTCCAGCCGCAGGACTTCGATGCTGCTCGCTCGCATCATGCGTGTCACGACCGCGATTTCTCCCAGCGTGACCGCTATGACCGGCAGCACAAGGTATTTGAACGATGCCCAGCCGGCTTGCGAAAACGGCTGGTAGCCGAAGGTAGGAAGCAGGTGCAGCTTCACGCCGAACAACCAGATGAGCAGGATGCCGGCCCAGAAACTCGGTATGGATACCAGCATGATGCTGCCCATGACCACTGCGAGATCGCCGCGGCGGTTTTGCATCCAGGCAGCGAACAAGCCGGCGGGAATGGCGATCAGGCAGGCCAGGAAAGTCGCAGCGAGCACGATCTCCGCGGTCACGGGAAAGGTTTCGCGAATCAGTTCCAGCACCGGCTGATGCCGCACGATCGACATGCCGAAGTCGCCCGAAAGCAGATGCGATACCCAGATCGCGAATTGCGCGGGGATGGACTGATCGAGACCAAACGAGTGGCGCATTTGTTGCAGCAGCACCGGGTCGTTGAGGTCGCCGAGCATGAGCGAAGCCGGGTCACCGGGAATGGCGCGGATCATGCCGAACACGAGCAGGGTCACGATGAACACCGTCGGGACCGCCATCGATATGCGCTTGATGATGTAGCTGAGCATTGGCTTGCCTAGTTCTTCGTCACGTTGGAAAAACGCTTCAGGCGCAGGGGCCAGGTTGTCACACCCTGCAACCGGTTGCTCACAAGCGTCAGGTCGGGTGAGTCGTACAGCACGATCATGGGCACGTCATCCATCATCATCTGGTGCAACTGTTCGAAGGCCCGCTTTCGGGCGGCGGTGTCGGTCACGCCGTCGATGCTATGCAGCAGCGCGCGCGCCTTGGGGTTCTCCCACTGCACCATGGGATTTTTGGACTTGTCGCCGAGTACATCGCCGTACATCAGCGCAGGCTCGAGGCGCGCCGAGTAACCAAACGACATCAGCTGGAAATGCCCCGAGCGGAAGTCGTTGACCTGGGTGCCCCATTCGACCACCTGCAACTTCACGTTAATACCCGCCTGCGAAAGCAGTGACTGCAGATACACCGCGGTCGAGTACATGTGTGCGTAACGGCGGTTGGTTTCGAGCGTCAGCGTCTGGCCTGCATAACCGGCTGCCGCGAGCAGACGCTTCACCTCGGGGAGGTTTTGCTTATATCCCACTGCGTCGCCGGCGGTATAGAACGCTTCGGCATCCGGCGTCAGCGATGAGTTGTAGTGCGCCAGGCCACCGCTGACTGCGTTCACCACGCCCGGCAGATCCACCGCAAGCGCGATCGCGCGCCGGATGCGGACGTCGGCGAGCAAGGGATCACGCGTTTGCATCAACAAGGCAGCAGGATCGGCCCCTGGTCCTGCGATCACATGCCAGTGAGGATCGGCGGGCGGCAGGTTGTTCTCCGATACATTCATCTCGTCGATCTGTCCGGACATGAGCGCGGAGAGTTGTGCCGCTTCATCCGGAATGGCGACGAAGCGCACGTTCGCCTGCGGATGCTTGGCGCCTGCCAGTCCGCTTGGTGGCTCAGTGCGTGACTGGTATTGAGTGAAGGGTTTCAGCAGAACGTATTGCCCTTGTTTCCACTCGCTGAATACGAACGGACCGGTTCCCACAGGCTTCAGCCACGCCCCGTTCTTGTCGAGGCTTGCAGGACTCAGGATGGCGAGCGGGCAGCGGGGTTCCGTCATGTGAGTGAGAAAGAGTGCGGACGGCCGGTCCAGTTCGAACACCACGGTATGCGGATCGGGTGTGTTCACCGCCAGCACCTTCGGACCCCGGTGTCCGTCATAGTTGCCGCGGCAGACGTAGCCCGACTGCGGCTTCATGAAGTACTCGTAGCTCCATTTGACATCGGCGGAGGTGAATGGCGTGCCGTTGTGGAACAGCACGCCATGACGCAAGTGAAATGTGTATTGCTTTCCGTCCGGCGAGATGTCCCAACTGTCGGCAAGCATGGGCGCGACCGACAAGTCGCCCTTGAGCGCCACCAGCGACTCAACCACGTTAGCGAGGATCTCGTCCGTAAATGTATTGCGTAACACGTTGCCCGGCATGGACGTTGTTGTGTCGGTGTTGATGGCAAAACGGATTTCGGGAAGCGCCGGTGCAGCGACGCTCGGCTGCGCCCATGCGCGGGCGGGCAGGGCTGCGGCTGCCAGCGTTGCCACAATTGCCGCACGCTTCATGGACGGAACCCAGCGGTTTCCCACGCGGCGCGCTGCAAGTCGGTGAGGCGCGGGAAATCGGGAATTACCGTCAAAGGGAGTCACCATCAAAACGTCCTTCGGGAAGGGGATTGCACAACGCCATAACCATGCGATGAATAGATAGGAAGCGATCGTAGAAGCTCATATTCGCATTGGGAAGAGCAGTCCTGCCGATCGGTGGCCGAAATTCGGATCGCCCGGGAAAACAGCACTAGACACGCAGTTATTGATGTGAAGGGGCCTTGGGCGAGAGTGATCGCGCAGTAAGGGAAAACTGGGTATCGGGCGTGCAGATCATGATCGTCAGAAGTGTTCTTCCTTTCAAAAATTTTTCTACCTACGATTGCGGCATTGCTTCAGCGTGCCTGATGTCCGGTTGATCCTGAGGCCGCATCCCTCTTTTATCCGACCCCGTTCGCATCAGATGCCGTGCCCAGCCGGGAAGGGCATTAAATGAGAAGTTAGGAAACCAAAATAAAAATCAACCCATCTTTTAACCGTCAACTGAAACCACGATATCCCATGAAAAGAAAACTCATCGCGTTAGGCGCATTTGGCTTTGGCCTTGTCGGCAGTGTGCACGCGCAAAACAGCGTGACCCTTTACGGATTGCTCGACGACGGTTTCGTCTACAACTCGAACGCCAAGGGAACCCGCCAGTATGAAATGGCGGCAGGCAACCTGGAGGGCAATCGCTGGGGATTGATCGGCTCGGAAGACCTTGGCGGCGGACTCAAGGCGATCTTCCGGCTGGAAAATGGCTTCAACATCAACAGCGGGGCGCTGGGTCAGGGCGGGGCCATGTTCGGGCGACGGGCTTACGTGGGTTTGTCGAATCAGTATGGCGTGGTCACGATAGGCCGCCAGTATGACGCGCTGACCACCTATATGGCGCGATACACGGCAGGCGGCGCAGGCGGGGACGGGGTGGTTGCATCGTGGGCCGGCGTGTACGGCGTCCACCCCGGTGACATGGATAACCTCGGCGGCACGAATCGCACGAACAACTCCGTCAAGATTGATACCGAGTCGTTTCGCGGGCTGCAGGCGCAGGCTTTCTATAGCTTCGGCAATGCGGCGGGCAACTTCACGAGCAACCAGACCTACAGTTTTGCGACATCCTACAGGAGCGGTCCGCTCGACGTGGGTGTGGCCTACGACAACGTGCGCGATCCCAACTACGCGCTGTACGGAGATAATTCAAATTCGAATACCGCAAGCTCCACTAGTTCGCTCAATATGAGCAGCCCGGTTTATAGCGGCTTCGCTTCGGCGCACACATTGCAAATTGTTGCCGCCGGTGTCGGCTATCAGATCGGCGCATTTCGCCTGGGCACGGAATATAGCAATGTGCAGTTCCAGAACATTGGCACGGAGTCGGGAACCGGCCTCAACCCCGGCAAACTCTCGGGAACGGCCCGGTTCAATATAGGCGAAATCAACGCGATCTATCGTGCAACGCCTGCCCTGCAGCTTGGCGCGGCCTTCGCCGTCACGCGCGGCAGTTCAGTCGGCACCATCTCCGGCGCGCACTATAACCAGACCGATATTGGCGCGGACTATGCTTTGTCGAAGACGACCGATCTCTACGCGGTCGGGATCTATCAACTGGCAAGCGGGCATGATTCGACCGGCAAGGTGGCCGTGGCGACGATCGCAAATCTGACGGCGTCGAATAACAACAAGCAGGCCGCGGTAACGCTCGGTATCCGGCATCGCTTCTGATACGAAAGCGCCGATGAACCATGATGGTGTCCATGCTGCGCAGCGGCTGCGCAACTTCCAGATGCGAAGCCGCGGCTTGCTGCAAGGCGACAACACGCAGCTAGTGCTGGGATTCATCGGCGATAGCTGGGTTCGCGGTTCAGGCTTGCCTGCACTCGGCGACGCCAGCCGCACGCGTTATTTCATGCCGGGCCTGACGGTCGCGCTTCAGCGGCTCTATGGTGACGCCGGCGGCGGCTGGTGCGGGCTTTCATATGCAACGTCCAGTGACAGGCGTGGTGGTTCGGCGAACCCGGACCGCCTTTATCAATCCGGTAGCGGTGACTGGACAACAAGCAAGAACGACCGTCCGGTAGCGGACCTTTGTACGAGCGTGAGCAGTACACCGGGCGATACCATTCGCGTCACCAATATGTCGGGACCCACGAGTGAAGTAAGGCTACATTACTTGCCGGGCGGCGTGATTGATTATCGATGGAACGAGGGGCCGTGGATACGGTTTGATCTGCGTACAGCAGACCATGTCACGAGGCTGACGGGGTTTCCGAGCGTGGGCGCATGGACGCTGGACATCAAGGTAGCGTCGGGCGTGGTGGAGCTCGCCGGGATCGAACACCGGAACGACAATCCGGGCGTCCGCATTCACAATCTCGGTGCAGGGGGAAGTACTGCGCTGGATTGGTCAAGCGTCAACCCAGCAACATGGCAAAGAGCCATAGCGGCGCTTGATTTACAAACAGCACTGACGTTCTTCGGCACGAATGACCAGAAGCGGATCACGCCGCAAGAGCACGGCTCAAGTCTTGCAAGGCTGGTGCGCTCGCTTAGAGCAGCGGCGCCGGACGTAGATATCGCGCTGGGGACGTCACCGGAAAGCGGCGACATAACCCCGCCACGGCCCGGCCGTCCCATGCGCTTGTATATGGCCGAGGCTCGACAACTTGCAATCGATCAGGGGCTGTGCCATATCGATTGCCAACCCGCTTTCGGCGATGTCAGCGACTACAGGTACTCGGGACCCCGTCCGTTGCTTGATGATTCGCTGATCCACCCGTCGGTAGCCGGCATGCGCGTGATTGAATCGTTTTATCTTCGCGTGCTTGGCCTCGGTGATGCTTAGGCAGCCGTACTCGAATCCGAACCCTCAGGACGCAGGCGCAACCGATGCGCCGCCAATCTTGTGTCGTTGCAATGAGTCCGTTACGAAGCCCGACGCTTTCATCTCTTCCACGAAACGCCGGAGGTATTCAGCCGCTGCATTACCGCGGCTCTTCGGCAATCCCATTGCTTGCTGGATCACCATGAAGCGCTCGCCGAGCAACCGAAGGCCCGGCGTTTTCGCGGCATCGCTTTCAAGCTGTTGTTTCACGCCTGCGGCGACCTCGATCCCCTGTTCGAGAAACGTCTGCACCACGGTAGGCGACGAAGGCGCGCGAACGATCTGTGCGTGCTTGAGTTCCCGCGATAAAAACAGGTCATAAGCGCTGCCTTTACCGACTGCGACGCGCATGTCCGCATGGTCGACCTCGCTGTTGTGCTGAATTGGAGAATCGTTGCGGACCATATGAAAGCCTTCGATCAGCACATACGGCGCAGTGAACGCAATGCTTGCTCCTCGCGCTGGATCGATTGCGAAGAAGCCGATATCCGCGCGTTCGTCGCTGACTGCTTCAACGGACTTTCCGGCGGTATCGAAGATCACGAGATCGATGGGTAGAGCTAGACGCCTGCCGAGTTCCCTCGCGAGGTCGATAGACACACCGACCGGCTCGCCAGTAGCGGGATCCTTGTTAGCGAGAATCGGATTGCCCAGATTGATGGACGCCCGCAGCGTGCCGGTGGGCGCGAAAGCGGAGAGCACTGATGAGTCGGTCGTCATGGTGTCTTGAGCAATGGAAGGTTGGTGCAAACCGAACCTATGGTTTGAGGATGTTGCTGATGCGCGAGAGTGCATCGAGCGTATGTTGAAGATGTTCGCGCAGCGCCGCGGAGGCTTCTTCGTTACGTTCCTTCTCAAGCAGCGCCAGGATATGCAGATGCTGCTTACAATGTTTCTTGTACCGCTCGCGGTGCTGCATCGATCGGTACGAAAGCAGGCGGCGAACGCGGTTCACGCGCTTGATCGTATCGATGAAAAACGCGTTGCCGGATGCCTCGACTAATGACTCGTGAAAGCGAACGCCGCGATCGTGCAACTGATCCGCCGTGTCGGTCTCGATACCGCCGTCCAGCAGATGTCGTTCCGCCGCACGGCAGCGCTCGAGCACCTTCGGGTCCAACCGGTATCCAGGTTCAAGAAGCGCAGCCGGTTCAAGCGCCAGACGCAAGCGGTACGATTTCATCAAGCTGTCAGGCGTCGTCAGCATGGCCGAGAATTGCCACCCGTACCCCGGCTTGCGTTCGGCCCAGCCTTCCTGCGCTATGCGCCCCAGAACGGCTGTTAGCTGCGTCGCCGTCAGTCCGTAACGGGTCTTCAGCATTTGCTCCGACACCTCGTCGGGCAATGCACTTTTCAGGCGATCATCTGCTATACGGAAATACGCGCTCGTGATCGCGTCCGGGCCGCTCAAGCCAATCGAAATCGCGGTTTCCGTCGCTAATTCAATCGCAGGGTTTGCCACGAAAAATCCGCGATTGGGCTCGCGGCTCAACACGCCCTTTTCGTGCAACAGCGAGAGGGCTTCGTTGACCGGCGAGCGGGACAGCCGAAGAAGGTCCGCTATCTTTTGCGCGGGCAGATGAGTGCCCACCTCCATCTCTTCGGTCCTGATCCACTCGACGATTTGAGCGGCTATCGATCTATCGTTCATGCTTCTCTTTTTCACCTTGAGCGGCCAGGGTCTTCTGCAAAATAAGCGGAATGACGCCGCCACAGCGCAGCAACGCGATTTCCAGTTGCGTTTCAACAGCTGCCGTCGCCTCGTATGATTCAACGCGAGCGTCCGCCCGTACAATCTTTACGTCGACCTTGCAACGCGGCGTGACCGTCTCGGGCGGCGCGTTCACTTCCACCTTGTCACCGGGCTGGATGTTCAGCGTAACGGGGCTGATGCCTGTTGGCCATCGAAGCGGCAAGATGCCCATGCCGATCAGGTTCGACCGGTGAATCCGTTCAAAGCTTACCGCCAGCACGGTGCGAATTCCAAGCAGGCGCTGGCCCTTTGCCGCCCAGTCGCGAGAAGAACCCGTGCCATACCGTTCGCCTGCGATGAGCACGACAGCGTCGCCTTGCGCGCGATACTGCGCAGCGACTTCGTGAATCGGCTTGATGTCACCGCTCGGAACGTGCAGCGTATGAGCGACCGGCGCGCCAGGGTGCAAGAGGTTGACGAGAGACTTGTTGTAGAACGCCGCGCGGATCATGACTTCCCAGTTGCCGCGACGCGATGCGAAAACGTTCAGGTCGTCGCGGTCATCGCCTCGGGCAACAAGGAAGTCCGCGACGAAGCTGTCCTTCGGTATGGCGCTGGCGGGCGAGATATGGTCGGTCGTGATGTCGTCGCCGAGTACGAGCAATGGGTAGGCGCTGTACGTTCCCAGCTGCGTACCTTCGGTCACGGCCGCGAACGGCGGACGTCTTAACGCATTCGACTGTGAGTCCCACGGGAACTGCGAGGCGGCAGGTGCATCAATGCCATGCCACGCGGGATTCTCGCTGGCGATCGCGAACGCGCGCGGATAGTCGGCCGGGTCCGCCGCCTGTTCAAGAAACGTGGCGACCTCTTCTCGCGTAGGCCACAAATCGCTCAGGAAGACCGGTGTGCCATCTGGCGCGATCTGCACAGGGTAGTGTTTCAGATCGGCTTGCGCATCGCCTGACAGCGCAAATGCGACGACCAGCGGCGGCGACATGATGAAGCCGAGATCAAGGTCGGGATGAATGCGGCCGGGAAAATTCCGGTTCCCGGACAACATGGCGACTGGATAAATTGCCTTGGCTGCTAGTGCGGCTTTTACGGGTTCGGTGAGCTGGCCGGAGTTGCCAATGCACGTGGTGCAGCCATAACCCACTATATCGAAACCCAGCGCCGACAGATCGTCGATGAGCCCGGCACGCTCCAGATACAACGCTGCTGCGGGCGAGCCGGGCCCAAGCGATGTCTTGATCCAGCCCGGCACCGTCAAGCCCAGCTTGCGCGCTTTGCGGGCCACGAGGCCGGCGGCGATCAGCAAGGCGGGGTCCGACGTGTTCGTGCAACTCGTGATGGCCGCGATTGCGACAGGGTGCTTCGGCATGCCGGGCGCGTGTGCTTGCGGTGTGAACGCAAGCGTATCGAGTGCCGCGGATGTAGCCGAGTAATCGAGCAGATCCTGAGGGCGTCGCGGACCGGCAACATGCATGCGTATCGCGCTCAGGTCGATCTCGATGGTGCGCGTGAAAACCGGCTCGGCTGCAGGATCGAACCATAGGCCCGCCCGCTTGCTGAACACTTCGACGAGCGCGATTGCAGCCGCGTTGCGATTGGTCGTGCGCAAGTAATCCAGAGTGGTGTGGTCGACGGGGAAAAAGCCTGTGGAAGCGCCGTATTCCGGCGCCATGTTCGCCACCACCGAGCGTTCACCCGCCGTTAACGTGGCAACGCCCGGACCAAGGAACTCGACGAATTCGCCAGCAACGCCAATCTCCCGCAACCGTTGCGTCACCGTCAACGCAAGGTCGGTGGCAAGCACGCCGGGCTCGAGCGCACCGGTCAGGCGCACGCCGACCACGTCCGGGATGCGCTGCATGACAGGCATGCCGAACATCACGGTCTGCGCTTCCAGGCCACCCACGCCCCAACCCAGCACGCCAATACCGTTAATCATGGGCGTGTGGCTGTCCGTGCCGATCAGGGTGTCTGGCACAGCCCAACGCTCGCCGTCGCGTTCCTGGACCGATACGACGGTCGCCAGTTGCTCAAGGTTGATGGTGTGCATGATCCCCGTGCCGGGGGGATGGATGCGCACTCCGGTCAATGCCCGCGACGCCCAGCGAAGAAAGCGGTAGCGCTCCGCGTTTCGGCGAAGTTCCTGCTGCAGATTCATTGGCGCGGCGTCAGGCCGGCCGAAATACTCGACTGCCAGGGAGTGATCGACCGATGCATCGACTGGAAGAACGGGGTTGAGCGCGCCCGGGTCCGCACCGGCTTCGGCCAACGCGTCGCGCATGGCGGCAATGTCAACGAGCGCCGGCGTACTTGTCGTATCGTGCATCAGCACGCGGTCCGGCTGGAAAGCGATTTCGACTTCGCTGGTGCCATGTTCCAGCCATTCGATGATGCCTTCGACCGCAAGCCCGCGCTCGTCGCCATCCGTATTTCGAATCACGTTCTCGAGCAACAGGCGCAGCACGACGGGCAGACGGTAGAGCGTTTCACCGAACATGCCCGGCAAGTCGACAAACCGCAGCGACGCATTGCCGACCGTCAGCCGCGCTTCGGAATTGAAATCGCGAGTATTTTCCATCCGTCATATTTTGCATTTTTATAATTTAAAATGCAATGTTGACTCGTAGCGGGATGTGTTTACAACGCGGCGTCGGCTTGCCACTCTGCGGTCATTCCCGCTATGTCGGCGAGCCAGAGCCTGAACAACTTCACCTTGTCGAGGTTGCGTTCGTTCGTCCGGTACGACAGGAAGTGGGTCTCGCGCATGAAGGGTTTGAAGTGCCCTTCACCGAACTCGACCAGTTCGCCGCGCGCGAATTCGCGTTCGGCCAGACGCGTGGTTTCCAGCGCAATACCCATGCCGTCGACCGCGGCGGATATGGCCAGCGCGCCGCGATCAAACGAAGGACGAGGCTTGTTCGGAAAGTCCAGTCCATTCAGCGTGAACCAGTCACGCCATGTCACGCGGCTGAGTTGCGAATCGATCAGGGTGAAGTCGACAATCTGCTGCTCGAGAGAAACCCCTTCGCGCAACATGCCGGGCGAGCACATTGGCACGATCCGCTCGGCGCCGAGCGGATACACACGCAGGCCGGGACGCTCGACGGCCATGCCATAAGAGATGGCGATATCGACTTCATGCATGCGCGTAAGATCGATCGGTTCTGCGCCCGATGAAAGCCGGATCGTGATGTCGGGATGTGCCTGCATGAATTTAGGCAGGCGCGGACCCAGCCATTTCACCGCAAGACTCGGTGCGCAATGAACGGCCAGCACCTGCGCCTGGGGTGATAAAGCGACCTCGCTGCATGCGGCCTCGATTACGTCGAATACGCGCCCTAGGCTGTCGAAAAGCCTTCTGCCTTCAGCCGTGGTCTCAACGCGCCGGTTGCGTCGATGAAATAAAGGCAAGCCGAAATAGGCCTCCAGTTCCTTGACCTGATGACTGATCGCGGACTGCGACAGATGCAACTCCTCCGCGGCCAGCGTGAAGCTTTCAAGTCGCGCAGCCGCTTCGAAAGCGCGCAGCAGCACGAAATTCGGTATCCGTCGCATGCGCTTGCCGTCTCCGTTGGAATGTTTTTTGTCGATGCATGAATCCTGTTCATCTTTCTATGAACAGTCATCGTTTGTCAATGAGGGTCAAGCGGACGACCATGAAGCCCTGGAAACAATCCCACTTGATCTACAGGAGATAAACAAATGACGGCTGTCATGGAAGCGCGTCCCGACGCATCGGTAAAGCTGGTGAAGGATGGCAAGGTATCGATTTATCAGCCGGAGCAAGACGGGCTGATCTTTCCAGAATTGCCGACGTTCGCGAACCCCGCGGCGCATCGGCAGCACTTGAAGGAACGCCTGGCCGGAGCGTGCAGGGCGTTCGCGCAACAGGGCTTCGATTATGGTTTTGCCGGTCACCTGACCGTGCGCGATCCGGAAAACCCCGGCTTGTACTGGACGAATCCGATGGCTATTCACTTCTCGCAAGTGAAGGTGTCCAACCTGATTTGCGCGGATCATGAAGGCCGTGTGGTCGAAGGCAATCATGCGATCAATCGGGCGGGTTTTGTGTTGCACGCAGCCGTTCACGAAATGCATCAGGACATTGTGGCGATGTGCCATGCGCACACGGTATACGGCACGGCATTCGCGGCGCTCGGCAAAAAGCTCGAGCCGATCACGCAGGATGCCGCCGCATTTTTCGAAGACCATGTAGTGATCGGCGATGAAGCCGGACAGGTCGCGGTGGAAGTGAAGGCGGGCCACAAAGTCGCGAATGCGTTCAAGGGCGTGAAAGCTGCCATTCACCAGAATCACGGCTTGCTGACGGCGAGCCGTCACAGCATAGAGTCGGCAGCATTCTGGTTTATCGCGCTGGAACGTTGCTGCCATCAGCAATTGTTGATTGACGCAACCGGCATTGTGCCGAAGCTCGTCACGCCGGACCGCGCACGATATAGCCGCGAGCATGTGGGGAGCGAATACATCGGCTGGCTGCATTTCCAGACGATCTGGAATGACCTCGTTGCCAGGCAGCCCGACATGTTTGACTGATCACGCCATGCGTTGAACGCTGCGCACACAAGACGCATTTCGCTTTAAGCAGGGACGACACGGCCACCGTCACGAGCGGGGCGGCGTCCCGCTTTTATCCGACCCCAGGAGACAATACATGAATCCCGCTAGTCCGGCCGCATTGAGCAAACGCGACGAAGCATCCACGTTTTCCAAGATCACGTGGCGACTATTGCCGTTCCTGTTCCTATGTTATTTGTGCGCTTATCTGGACCGCATCAACGTGGCATTTGCAAAGCTCCAAATGCTCAAGGACCTTGATTTCAGCGATGCCGTGTATGGCGCTGGTGCGGGCGTGTTTTTCGTTGGCTATCTTCTGTTCGAAGTGCCCAGCAACTTGCTGTTGTTGAAGGTGGGTGCGCGGCGCTGGATCGCACGGATCATGATCACGTGGGGCATCATTTCCGCCGGCATGATGTTCGTCACAACGCCAACGAGCTTCTACATCATGCGCTTCCTGCTCGGCGTGGCGGAGGCGGGTTTCATTCCTGCAATCCTGTTCTATCTCACGTACTGGTTCCCTTCGTCGCGGCGCAGCAAGGTGACCGCGTTGTTCATGACAGGCATTCCCATGTCGGGGGTGGTCGGCGGCCCGCTGTCCGGCTGGATCATGAACCACATGGGCGGCGCGCATGGGCTTGCCGGATGGCAATGGCTGTTCGTGCTCGAAGGCATTCCGACCGCGATCCTCGGGCTGATCGCGCTGGTCTATCTCGACGACAAAGTCAGCGACGCCAAGTGGCTTTCCGCACCTCAACGAGCCTTCCTCGAAAGCGCATTGGTCGAGGAACGTTCGGCTCACGTACTGCATTCCGTGAAAGACGGTCTCATGCATCCGAAGGTCTTGCTGCTCAGCCTTATCTATTTCTTCTTCACGATGGGCCTGTACGGCGTGAGCTTCTGGCTGCCTACGCTGATCAAGGCGAGTGGCGTGGCCGATCCGCTGGATATTGGATTGCTGAGCGCGATTCCCTATGCTGCGGCGGCCGTCACCATGGTGCTCGTCAGCCATAGTTCGGATGCTCGCGGCGAGCGGCGCTGGCATCTTGCGTTGCCGGGTATTGTGGGCGCGGTGGGTCTGTACTTCAGCGTTTCGTATGCGCATTCCACGCCGATTGCAATGATTGCGTTGACCTTCGGCACGATGGGCGTGATGACCACGATCTCACAGTTCTGGGTTCTGCCCCCGGCTATTCTTGGCGGTGCGGCCGCAGCGGCCGGGCTGGCTGTTGCCAACTCGGTAGGCAGCATCTCGGGCGTGGTCAGCCCCTATGTGATCGGGTTGATCCAGACCGCGACGGGATCGACAGGAAACGGCGTGCTCGGGCTTGCGGTGAGCTTGATCATTGGCAGCGCGCTCGTATTCACGGTGCCCGCCAAACTCGTGAACAGCCGCAAGCGTGAAGCGATGAAGGGCACTGAGCACGTAATGGAAAGCGGCGTGCAGACACGTGCTTGATACAGCACATAAGAGAAGTTGCTCAAGGCAAGTGCGCCGCGTCTTCGCGTTCGTCTCCCAGCACTTCACCCAGGCGTCGTACCAGGTTCTCGCGGGCGCGGCTGGTGTGCAAGTCGGTGAGCTCGGCTGCGCGTCGCGCGTCGCCCGCGGCGATAGCCTCGGCAATCGCTGCGTGTTCGTCCCAGATGGATTTGCGTTGAGCCGACGATTGCAGCACGGCGCCCATCACACGGCGCAGATGAACCCAGTGAAGATGCGCGGTTTCCACAATCAACGGATTGCCCGATGCAAGGTAGATGGCAGAATGAAAAGCCCAGTCCGCGTCGATCATGGCTTTAACGTCGTCACCCTTCGACGCACGGCGCCCTTGCGTGATCAATGCTTTGTCGAGCTTTGCGCCGCGTTGCGCTGCAAGACTCGCGGCGAGAGAATCGAGCGCGCCGCGGATCTCGTAAAGATGGGCGATCCAGGTGGGGTCGAGCGGGGTGACAAGAAGTCCGCGTCCCGGTGCGTCCTGTACGAGCCCGTCTTTCTTGAGCAGGCGCAGCGCCTGCAAAACGGGCGACCGGGACACAGCAAGCTGGTCGGCAATTTCTTCCTGCGTGATACGGGTTCCCGGTGCGAGCGATCCTTCGCTGATGGCGTCGAGCAGCACTTTATAGACTTCATCAACATAGTCTGTACGGGCCTGAAGCTTCAGAAGTTTGGCGACCATGATGGCTCTCGGTAAGTTTGGATACTGAGTTCAACAGGTTACAGGCTGGCGCTGGACAGCGTCAAACGGATTGACCGGATAGCGTGAAACGGAGGGCACCAAGCGTTTACCTGTAGAGACAGCGCGGTACTTCGAATCGTATCTTTGTATACAGAGTTCGGAGTTCAGAATCTAAAGCATGAAGATAAGAGAGGCGGACGACAACCCGGCTCCGCACGATGGATAAACCCAGCAGAGGATCCCCATGAACATCAAGTCAGACAAAGCAGAAGGTCAGAAAAGCGGCGGTGGCGGCGTGGTACAGAAGAAACTTGTGCCGTTTGGCGGTTATTACACCAACAAGGTTCCGGGTCACGATCCGGAATTGACCGAGACAGGTCCTGGCACGCCGATGGGTGAATACATGCGGGCGTTCTGGCATCCCGTATGCATGTCGATCGAACTCACCGATACCCCGCGTTACCTGAAGATCCTGTGTGAAGAGCTGGTCGCGTTTCGCGACGGCAGCGGTCGTGTGGGCGTGCTGCATGCGCATTGCGTTCATCGCGGGGCATCGCTGGAATATGGTGCGATCCAGGAGCACGGCATCAAGTGCTGCTATCACGGTATGGTTTTTGATGTGGACGGTACCTGCCTTCACGTGCCGTTTCCAAATGGCGAAGAAAAGGAAGCCGAGAAATACGCGTGTTCGATCCAGCAGGGCGCGTACAAGGCCGTCGAGCGTAACGGCCTGGTGTTTGCTTACATGGGGCCACCCGACAAGGAGCCGCCGTTCCCGGAATGGGAGGGAGACTTTACCGTCGCGCCCGGTGATGAACTCGTGGCGTACAGCAACTTCCAGCATTGCAACTGGCTGCAAGTCCAGGACAACGCCGCGGATAATTACCATCCGACCGCGCTTCACGCAGGCAAGAACGTGGTGAACGGCAAGTACCAGGGCACGACGTTCGACGAAGTCGGCGCGAAGTCCATGGAGGTCGCACCCGACATGCATTTCGTGCCCGTGCAGCAAGGGCGCAGTCTCGCCTGCGCGGGGGCGCGTCGGGTCGATAAAGACAGGCTGTTCGTGCGCGTCCAGCATCAGGTCCTGCCTAATCTGAGCCTGCACGCTTATACCTCGGAAGACGGTTCGAAGAAGAAGCTGTTCAGCCGCTTCCACATCATTCGCTGGACCGTTCCTGTTGACGATGAAAACAGCAAGATGATCGGCTGGCGCGTGATGGGGCCGGGCATTGATACGCGCGGCATCTGCGATAAATCGCTGGTGGGGTACGAGTCGATCGACTTCCTTGAAGGACAAGTGGCCATGCGTCGTCCCGAGCGCTTCGGAAAATACAAGCTGGAGGACTTGCCGCCCATCCCGCCGAACCATCGCGAGCGGGAGAACTACAAGGACGCTCAATACGCGCCGGGCGATTACGAAGCCATCATCAGTCAGCGGCCGATCGCTGTGCATGCGCTAGAGAATCCGACGAAGTTCGACGCCGGCTTGTTCCTGTTCCGCAAGATGCTGCGTGATGCGGTACGCGGTACGAACCCGGCGGCGTCGGCGGATAACTTTGCTCAATGGTTCCGTGCCAACGCGGGCGCGCCGAATAGTTATTGCTCTGGCAATGTGTTCGATATCCCGGAAGGCGAGACTGTCGAACAGGAGGTGGCGAACCGCCGCAATGTGACGAAGCGCATCGTCGCGATTCTGACGGAAAGCGAGACGCTGAAGGGCGAGGAGCGGGCCGTGTTTGTGCGAGAAAAGTTCGATGCGCTCGAGGCGTCGGTCAAGAGCTGAGCGGATCATCACAAGGGTAAGGGCAACACACATGTTGCCCGGCCCCTATAGAGGCCTGCAACCAGGTCGTGCAAGGAAATGCTATGGCAAGTTCAGACAGTCCGGCGGACGCCCGCACCCTTGAGCTGATGGTGCGTCAGATCCGCTTTGAAGGCAGGGGCATTAACTCCTACGAGTTCGTTGATCCATCGGGCAAAGTGTTGCCCGCGTTCACTGCGGGCGCGCATATCGACGTCTATTTGAACGATGGCTTGGTCCGTCAATACTCGCTAAGCAATTCGCCAAATGAACGGCATCGCTATGTGATCGGGGTATTGCGCGACGAAACGGGCAGGGGCGGCTCGAAAGCATTGCACGACGGATTGCGCGTGCAGGACAAGGTGCGCATCAGTTATCCGCGCAATAACTTCGAACTTGCCGCCGATGCCAGCAAGGTCATTTTGTTAGCTGGCGGTATTGGCGTGACGCCGTTGAAATCGATGGCGCATCGGCTTGAAGACCTGGGCATCGACTATGAGATGCACTACTGCGCGAAGGATGAAAGCTGCACGGCATTCGCGGCCGAGCTTGCGCCGCTGCATGCAAGCGGCAAGCTGAAATTTCACTTCGATAATGGTGATCCGTCGAAGGGGCTGGATCTAAAGCGCTTGTTGAGCGAGACCGCCCCCGGCGTGCACGTCTATTATTGCGGCCCCGGCGGGTTCATGAAAGCGTGCGCTGCTGCGACTGGGCACTGGCAGCCCGGAACGGTTCATTTTGAACATTTCAAGGCGCCAGAGCGGGCCGTGAGCGAAACCGTTGCGGCGGCTGTGGGCGAGTTCATCGTGAAGATTTCCAGCACCGGGCAGCAAATACCGGTGTCAGGCGACCAGAGCATTGCCGATGCGTTGGAAGAGGCGGGCGTGGCGATTGAAACCTCGTGCAGGGCCGGATTGTGCGGCACTTGCAAGGTGCGGTATTTATCGGGCGAGGTGGAACACAACGACTGCATTCTCGGCGACGACGAGAAGCGAGAGTATCTGACTTGTTGTGTATCGCGGGCGTCAAGCCGGGAGCTGGTGCTGGATCTTTAGTTCGGAGGCAGCAATGCTGCGGCCATGGTTGCACGCGAAGGGCCTGTTCAAGCGGCTTCAAATGCTTGCCATCAAGGCGCCCGAACTTCATGTACTAGGTGATTCAGGCTGGTCGTTTCGCGAGACATTGCCCCGCCACTGCCTGGTGCGTGAGCAAGGGGATGGGCCGCGGCTTAGCAGCCGGCGGACGCGTGCGGCTCGAACAGGACGTAGAATAAAAATCTAACATATCGACTATTTCTCCGATCTCGTTCTACGTGTCGGGAAAATCAGGGAAATCTTTGGGAAATTATTTTCAGGTCTTAACTTTAAAATTGGCGCTCCTCCAAAACTTGAATAACGATGAGCGCTGACCTCCATTACTTCGACTACGCGGCGACCACTCCTGCGGATCCACGTGTCATCACTGCAATGGTCAATTGCCTGGGAATAGACGGGGTGTTTGGCAATCCGGCGTCGAACTCGCACGCCGCCGGTACGCGGGCACGAGGCATGGTAGAGAAAGCGCGTGAGCAAGTTGCCTCGCTCATTGGCGCGCACGCCGACGAGATCATATGGACTTCCGGAGCGACGGAGTCGAACAACCTCGCGCTGAAGGGATTTGTTGAAGTAAGCGGAACGTTGCCGCATATTGTTACTAGCCGGATTGAACACAAGGCCATCCTGGATACGACCGCCAGCCTGGAACAGCGTGGATTTTCAGTTACTTATGTCGCGCCCGATGAAAGCTGCGCCATCACGGCCGCTGCGGTTCGCGCAGCACTAAGGCCAGACACGGGCATAGTCTCGCTCATGCTGGTCAACAACGAAATCGGAACAGTCACCGACATCGCGGCGATCGCGCCCATCGTTCATGCCGCGGGTGCATTGTTGCACGTGGACGCGGCTCAAGCGCTTGGCAAGACACCAATCGACGTCAAGGCTCTGGGGATTGATTTCATGTCGATGTCCGCCCACAAGGTCTATGGACCGAAGGGCATCGGGGCACTGTACGTCGCTCGCGAAGCGGCCACTCGGCTTGCACCGCAGATGCACGGGGGAGGGCATGAAAGAGGCCTGCGCTCAGGGACTCTGGCTACCCATCAGATCGTGGGCATGGGCACGGCCTGCGCAATCGCCAGGGCGGAAATGGACGCCGATACAGCGAGAATCGCCGCGCTCAGCGAACGGCTGCTGGACGGGATCCTCTCGATCGATGGTGTTAAGAAAAATGTGCGCGACGGCGTACACCTTCCCCATACGCTTAGCTTGAGAGTTGACCGCGCGGGGTTTTTTCCGTTCATGCTCGCCGCGGATCTTGCCATCTCTTCCACGTCTGCTTGCAGTTCGGCCTCTAGCTCGGTCTCGCACGTATTGAGTGCGATTGGACTTGATGAGCAAGCAGCGGCCCGGACAATACGCATAAGCCTTGGGCGCTTTACCGCGGAGCAGGACGTGGATCGAGCCATTACCTGCATTCGGCAGGTAGTCGACCAATGCCTCGTGGTGCAGTAAGGTCTGTATTGTCTAAGTGAAAGGCGTCAGTGCGTGAAATAACACGGACGCCTTTTCGGTGCTTCTATAGCGATCGCGTTCGAATGAGAAAGTCGAATTGGTAAAGCTCGCGATCGCACCTTGAGCGCACGGAGATCACACGATTTATTTCTGATTTAGTTAGTAAAACAAAATAATTGGTATCGCTCGACGATATCATCAGGAGCTCTTCGGACTGAAATGTCTTAACCCTGACTCAAATAAAGGCGCGACAGATACGCTCATCGACTATCCCGGTTCGCTTTGGTCATTTGATAAGTATGTCGAAACTGCTATAGGTGCCTGTCCGGTGATCAAAAAACATGGTATGACACAATGAACGTCCGCTCGAGTTCAGGCTAGCGAAAACTCTGCGTGATCCCAGTGTCAACCGGCAATCCATCTATGCATCGCAGGCGCTTCCTATTGGCGGCTTTCAGTGCTGCGGGTATGGCGCTCAACGCGCGTGCCGCGCAGGTGAAGCATTTCGATATCGTTTACCCGCAAATTCGACCCGGTGGGGACGTGCATGCCCCCTTTGCGCTGGCGGTCCTTGATCTCGCGATGAAGGCGGCCAATGCCGACTACACGATCCGACAAGCGAAAGTCGTCATGGAGCGAGGCCGGGCGCTTGCCGAGCTTGCAAACGATGACACGATCAACCTGCACTGGACAAGCATGGACGCGCAGGCCGAGCGCGGGTTGAATGTTGTCCACATTCCGATTCATCGGGGCTTGATCGGCTATCGGGTGTTCATCATAAGAAAGGACCGGCAACCGGATTTCGACAGGATCAACAGCCTGGATGACCTGAAAGCGCTGACCGCCGGGCAGGGACTCGGGTGGATCGATACCGAAATCATGAGACGCGCCGGCTTGAACGTGCAAACCTCGACCTACGAAACGCTTTTCACGATGACGCAGGGCGGACGGGTTGACTACTTCCCTCGCGGCGTTATCGAAGCGTTTGCCGAACTTGATGCGCGCGAGCAGGTAGTGCCGGACCTTGTGGTCGAGAACAGGTTGTTGCTGTTATATCGATCGGATTTTCTGTTCTATGTTGCGCGGGGCCAGAAGGAACTCGCCGCGACAATAGAGAAAGGATTCGCCGCGGCGTATCGCGACGGCTCGTATATGAAGTTGTTCAACTCTCATCCGTATATCCAGAATCCGTTGAAACGAGCGAACCTGGCAGGCAGGAAGCTTATCCGCCTCGACAACCCGTATCTTTCCGAAGCGGACCGCAGGATTCCAGACGAATATTGGATGCACTGACAACAGCCGGTATTGTTGTCATGTGGGTCACGGCTTTACCCAACCTCGGATCCACCGCTCTGACGAGTTGAGGCCGTCAGATCACCGCATGCCGCTGACCGAGCGCTATGAGCAGTTGCGGCCACTCGTCAACGTGGGCGTTGTCGTGTAGTTCTTCGAGTTCTGTCAGCAGGTCGACAATTTGGTTATCGGAGACGTCGACGTTGGATGCATACAGCGCCCGAAGAAGCGCGCCGTCGCGTGCATGCCGATAGTACGCAATGCCGGCGCCTTCAATCTCGAAGCAGTACAGGTCATCGCGAATGAGCGACCCGATCGCACACTTGCGGCCGTCGTTGCCGCGCAGCCGGCACGATCCGTTCTCGTCTTCGGAGACGGCGCGCTGGGTTAGCAGATGGGCGCTCACTCGTTCAAAAATTTCTTTAGCGCTTAGCATGGGCGCGATTCATGCCGCATGTTCGAGAAGGTCGGCGCAAAGGCCAAACTGCCGCGCAACCGATGCCAGACTGTCGCGCCATTCGCGTTTGTCGAGGACATCGTGGACGTTCTGAAGATAACCGAGCAACTCGATAGTCGATGGGTCGTACACGTTAATTTGCGAGCGTAGCAGCGCCCGCTTGAGCGCCATGATGCCCACGACCATGTAAGAGGGCGCCGCGGGCGCGGATGCACTGACGAAGAGAACCGGAATGCCATCCATGGCGGGTATATGGTCGCGCGGGGCGATGAAATTTCCAACCGGGCATCCGCCACAATACCCGCGGCAGGCGCCTTCTCCACGCGGCGGCAGCCCGGTATGACCTTGGCTAAAGAGGTGACGTGTGGCTCTATCAAAGATTTCCTGATGAGTGAGAAAGCGCAACGTTTTCATGGTTGGATTCCTTGGCAGGCACACGGATTAATATCTGGTGTCCTCGGTTCTTCGATATCGCCAAGGCTCAGCTGACATCGGAAATATCGGCACGCTATGCAGCAGACGTCCTTCCCTGCTTCACGGTCCAGGTATCAATCCTAGCCTTGCGAGCCTGGGTTGCTAAGTCGGGACGCGCTGAAACTTCTCTCGGAATAGCCGCTTTTTGACTATCAGGAAATCCTTACGCCAGGGTAAGCGAAGTGCACGCACCGACCTCAAGCGTTTACACGCGGTTGGTGGAATGAGTAGCAGAACCAAAGATATCTTATCCGGGAGTGATTGTCCTGCCCCAGCACGTTCATGGCGGGCGGCCCGAGCGACTATACGGGGCACTTCACTCCTGACGTGCGGGACGCGATTAACCGACTGCCGCGGGTCCGCCCGATGGGAGGCGTTTGGCTGTTCGTCAGCGTCGACGCGTATGATACCGACGTGAATATTGGCTCCGAGGACCGTTACGAACAGGTTGCAAAAGGCAGGGTCACCCATCTGTCATATCGTCAACATCTACACGGACATCGCGAACAGTAGGCTGCTCATAAAAAAATTAAGGAACGGGGATGACGAACGACATCACGAAGCCGTTGGCGAACGCGGTGGCACTGAGCGTGCTCGCGTTGTCGCTTGGCGCTTGTGCATTGGACGAGTCACAGTCACAGGTCCAGACTCCACCGGCGGTCACGGTGTCGCAAACCGGTCCGTGCTGCGGCCCGATCACCCCAGCCGCACGCAACATTCTCAAGGTTCTTGACGAGTCCGACGTAGAGAATCTTTGGTCAAAGCACCGGCATGTGAACTGGGAGACGGGTGTCCCTGACGAGCCGGCTGACTACAAAGGGCGCGAGGCCGACACGCACTGCAGTGCGCTTGCCGCGGCGATGGGCGAACGTGTCGGCGTCTACATGCTGCGTCCGCCGGGTCACGCGCAGGAATTGCTTGCCAATGCGCAGACCGCATGGTTTGACAGCACGCGGGGACGCAAGGCAGGCTGGTACAGCGTCGACACGCCAGAGCAGGCCCAGGCGCTCGCCAACATGGGCAAGCTGGTCGTGGTGTCTTACCAGTCGCCTGATCCGCATCACTCCGGCCATATCGGCATCGTGCGCGCCTCGGATCGTACTGAGGCGCAGATCAGGGAAAGTGGTGTGCTGATGACTCAGTCCGGGGAGCGCAATTATTTTCGGGTGTCGGAACGAGCCGCTTTCAAATGGCATCCCGGCGCTTGGCCCAACGCCGTGAAGTATTTTGCGCATGACGTGCCGGCGCAATAGATCCGCTGGTAGCGTCATATGATCAACCAGA
This sequence comes from Caballeronia sp. SBC1, assembly GCF_011493005.1. Taxonomy (NCBI): domain Bacteria; kingdom Pseudomonadati; phylum Pseudomonadota; class Betaproteobacteria; order Burkholderiales; family Burkholderiaceae; genus Caballeronia; species Caballeronia sp. SBC1. Next base: position 1,605,974 of record NZ_CP049158.1, on the reverse strand, counting down.
AGTTCGTAGCTATCACGGAGAGCGAATGGCAAGCAACTTCATCAGGTCTTTATCCGGCGTGTACGGTTCAATCGCGCTCGCATTGATGCTTGGCGCGTGCGCGTCGGGTCCGCCGCCAGAATCGGCCGCTGCGTCGGCTCTTGCTCCTGGCGACTACAGCGCGCAGTCGCCGTTCCCCGGCGCTGAATGGACTCGGGCGGACCCTGCAGCGCTAGGCTTCTCGCCGCAAGGAATCGACCAGGCCGTGGCCTACGCAAAACGGGACGGGTCGACATCCGGCATGATCATTCAGCATGGTCTGGTCGTCGCTGAGTGGGGCGATGTTTCAAGGAGGTCGAATCTCTATTCGGGGAGAAAGAGCTTCATGAGCGCCCTGATTGGAATTGCGGTGGCCCGAGGCCAGATCCATCCGGACGAGACGCTGGAGCAGCTCGGTATAGACGATAACCAGCCGTCGCTGACACCCGCCGAGAAGCAGGCAAGCGTGCGCATGCTGCTCGAAGCGCGCTCGGGTGTCTATCATCCCACGGTATATGAGACGGCAGGGATGGAGGCGTCCAAGCCGCCACGCGGCAGTCACGCACCGGGTACGTTCTGGTACTACAACAACTGGGATTTCAACACGCTCGGCGCGATCTACGAAAAGGCGACCGGTCAGCACATCTTCGAAGCACTGCGAACTGATATTGCGGATCCGATCGGCATGCAGGACTATCGTCCAACGGACGGGCGCTATGTTTCGGGCGGACTTGCTACCCTATATCCGGCGTATCCAATTGACATGAGTACCCGCGATTTAGCGCGCTTTGCACTGCTGTACCTGCACGACGGCCGCTGGCGTGACCGGCAGATTGTTCCCGCAAGCTGGGTCGCCGAATCGACTCATTCCTATTCCAATACGCCTACGGGCGGCTACGGATACATGTGGTGGACGAGCACGCCCGCAAGCGGTCCGCGCGGTCCGAAGGTGGCTCTTCTGCGGGCGACCTATTGGGCTGACGGTAACCACGGGCAATACGCAGTCATTGTGCCGTCGCTTGATCTGGTCGTGGTCAACCGGGTCGATATCCGGCTTACGTCGAAGAGCATGCACCAGTCGAACATGGAGAAGCTCGTGTGGCTGACCGAGTCCGCAGAGGCTGCGACGGACATTGGCCCCGAGCCATGAGCCCCACGCAAAATACAGAAATGGTCCGGGTTCAGGACGCCGATGAACCCGGTGTTGCCATCACCCTCGCACGCAGCGAAATCCTGCGTACACGTACTGATAATGCGCTTGAAACCAGTTACGAAAACTTGGTCTCAGCATGCAAGCTGCCGTACGCGGTGAGCCGCCTTTGAGCACGAAATGCTGGTCGTCGTAGAAGTTCGCGGAGTAACCCAGGTAGAACGGAAACGGCTCGAAACCGGGCAACGGCCCAAAGGTCGTCGATGTCCATTCCCAGCCGTTGCCAAACTGCCCCACTACGCCCGCCGCGCTGCGATTCTCCGGGTGAGCCTGAACCGGTGATGGCTCCCATCGGCGGAAATCGAAATTGCCCTGCTGGGCGAGCGGGGCGGCCTCGGCGGCACGTTGCCATTGCGCTTCTGTTGGCAGCGACTTACCCGCCCATTTTGCATACGCGCTGGCTTCAGCGTGACTCACATACACCGGCCAGTCGGCCGGCAAGGGGATCTCGGCGAACATGGTCCGCAGCTTCCAGCGTGAGCCTTTCAATGATCCCCTTGATTCCGCTGACGAATCTTCACGCACCCAGAACGCCGGCTTATCGATGCCTTCACGTTCTTTCCACACCCAGTCGCTGTCTCGCCAGTAATCGCGATGCGCGTAACCGCCGGCATCGATGAAATCCAGCCAGTCCGAATTCGTCACCATGTAGCGATCCATCTCGAACGCCGGCACATCCACGCGATGTTCACCGAATTCGTTGTCCCAGCCGAACGTGCCGCCGTCACGCGGAAGACCAAGCGTGGTCCTGCCCGCAGGCACGTGGACCATTTCCCTTGGCAGGGTCTCGTCGAGCGGGTGCTCCGCGGTGTCTTCGGTGACCGCGGGTCCGGTTTTCTGATGCAGCGGCAACTGATGCAACATGTAGGCGAGCGTTTCCGCGTGCATCAGCCTGTGCTCGATCGCGACCTCCAGCAGCGTCTCGGGCGTGGCTTCGAGAGCGATGGGATTGTCTTGCTTATCTGCACGTTTTGTAATTTGCACAGGATCGAAACGCGCGTCGATGTCATCGCGAATCCGCTGCACATACGCGCGAATTGTGGCGAGCGACGGCCAGTCTTGAGGCTGATCGCTCGGCAGGCCGCCATCGACGGGATCAATGCCGAACGCGAATAACTGGTCGAACTCGGGATTCGGGCTGGGCAGGTTGAAGAGCCGCTGATCGAGCAGATTGCGGTCGAAGGCCTCCAAATGCCCGATGTAGAACACAATCCGATGCCGCTCGGAAATCGGGCGTTCATACAGGAATTCGGGTTTGACGATGGCGAACAACGCGTCAGTGGTCTGGCGCGCTTCGCGCAGACGGACGAGCAGCGGATGCAGCGGGGTAGGTTCGCGATTCATTTCGCTCTTGTCTCCGGGCATGGGCCGATGCAGAACGATAAATCGTAGCAGAGGGCATGCCAAGCCTGCTTGGATGACACGCGAGCCAAAGAAGCGGGGCCGGAGAAGCGGCCGAAGAATCGGGCCAGGAAGCTAGATCGCGCGGAGGCCGTCGAAGTCGAGGATGTGGATGAGCTTGCCGTTTGCTTCAATCAGGCCCTTCGCCTGAAAACGCGACAGCGTCCGGCTGACCGTTTCCAGCGTGATGCCGAGAAAACTCCCCATGTCATCGCGCGTGAGGCGCAGGTTGAACTCGTTGCCCGCATAACCGCGGCGGGTCAGCCGGGCGGAGAGATCGAGCAGCAGGGCGGCAACCCGCTCGTCGGCGCGCAACGTGCCGAGGATCAGGGTTTGGGTCGCCTTTCGGACGACTTCGCGGCTCAGCAACTGCAGCAGGCGGCGCTGGAGCGCGCTGGTTTCGCGGCAGGCGCGCTCAAAGTGCACATAGGGGATCAGGCAGACCGAACTGTCTTCGAGGGCGATGGCGTGGCACGCGTGCCGGCCATTATCGAATCCTTCGAGGCCGAGTGCGTCACCACCGAGATGAAGGCCCATGACCTGTTCGCGGCCGTTGCCGTTCGGCGTTGATACAACCGTTTTGATCGAGCCGGAGCGGATGGCGTAGAGGGTATCGAACGTATCGCCAACGCGAAACAAAGTTTCGCCCCGCTTGATCGTGCGGGCGGTGACGATAACCCTCTGGAGCCTGTTGACGTCGTCGGGGGACAGGCCTTGAGGCAGGCAGTAGTGCTTCAACGCGCAGGTCGAGCAATGAGCGGCGTGGCGCGAGGGGGCGCTGGGCAGAGGAACTGGGGCCTCGTGGACGGTTTGCATGGTTCGCTCGCTTTTAGTTCGTTTTGATCTGGAACAAGGAAATTGTCCCATCGATGCGATCCGCCCCCGGGTGGCAAAACGTCGCGTGAAAGCGCTGTCGCTCGTCCACCTCGGCGTTTTTTATAACTTTGCGCCAGTCGTTGCGCCGGTCCCGGAGCTCGCGGGAATCAGCAGCACCGGCAGCGTCGCCTGGCGCAGGCACCTTTCCGCGACACTGCCGAGTAGCAGCCGCTGGAAGCCCTTGCGGCCGTGCGTGCCCATCACGAGCAGGTCCGCGTTGAACGCCGTGGCGGCGGCGAGCACCATTTCCGCGACATCGTCCACCGACGAACCTTCGGCAATTGCCACTGCGCCCTGCACGCCGCGCTGTTTCATCTCAGCGTTCGCTTCGTCGGCGAGTTTGGCGCCCTGGTCGGCGAGCTCATCGCGCAGGATGGAGGGGTCGTAGCCCGGCACGTCGTAATAGACCGGCGCGTTTTCGACCACGTAATAGGGCTGCAGCACCGCACCGTGGGTGGCGGCGAGTTCGAGCGCGGATTCGAATGCGCGGCGCGAAGTGCGGCTGCCGTCAATAGCCACGACGATTCTTTTGAACATACGGTTCTCCTTCGGCGGTTGAAATGCAAACGACGGTGTTTAAGTCGATGAAACGGGTCACGTCTGATTGCCTGGCTTACAAATGTACGACAGTAATAATCCGACTAATGTTCCCCTTGATCGACAACCCTTCGATCCTGACCAACCGGATGAAATAATGACGTCATACAATCCGGGGCGTGATGTTTGTATCGATTCCCTCTATTTTTACTCTCCTAGTTTCCAGCCCGTGCCTCAGTCCGCCTCCCCGCCGCATCCCGAATCCACCTCTCCACTGCCTTTTCGCCACGCGCTTCTCGCGATGCTCGGCATTGGTCTCGTCAATATGCTGGTCGCGCTTGACCAGACCGTGGTCAGTACCGCGCTGCCGTCGATCGTCGCGGAATTGCATGGTTTCGAGTATTACGCGTGGATTGCGAGCGCGTATTTGCTGGCGTCGGTGGTGACGGTGCCGGTATTCGGCCGGCTTGGCGATTATTTCGGCCGAAAGCGGTTCGTGATTGCCGCGGTGATCACGTTCACGGCAGCTTCGGTGCTGTGCGGCGTGGCCAACGACATGCTGTTCCTGGTCATCGCCCGGGGGTTGCAGGGCGTGGGTGGCGGGATGATGGTCGGCACGGCGTTCGCATCCATTCCCGATCTCTTTCCCGATCCGCGTTTGCGGGTGCGCTGGCAAGTGGTCATGGCGGCGTCGTATGGGATTGGGACGGCGGCGGGGCCGTCGCTGGGTGGGTGGATGAGCGAGCATTGGGGATGGCGCTCGACCTTCCTGATCAACCTGCCGGTGGGAATTGCCGCGTTTTATTTCATCTGGGCGCATTTGCCGAATTTCCATCGGCCGCGCGAGGGTGAGGTGAAGATCGACTGGCTGGGCGCGGTGCTGGTTGCCCTTGTGCTGGGCGGCTTGCAGGCGTTCATTGAAGCGGTGCCGAAGAGCGGCCTGACCACGGGGAACGTGGTGTTGGCCGCGTGTGTGGCTGGCGGCGCGGTAGCGTTGTTGATATGTGAGCGTCGCGCAACGCATCCGATCATTCCGCTCGACCTCTTCAAAGACCCGCAGCTTGTTACGTTATTCACGTTGTCGACGCTGTCGGGTTTCGTGATGTTTTCGCTGATCTTTTTTGCGCCGCTTTTGTTGCAGGGTGGTTTTGGTTTATCGCCGCAGGAGGCTGGATTACTTGCTACGCCGATTGCAATGTTTATTGCCATTGGCAGTTTCATCAACACGCGCATTGTGATTCATTTGCGCAAGCCTACGTTCATCTTGTCGATTGGATTCACGTTGCTGTTATTCGCGTGTATTGCGCTGGCGTTCGCCGATGCTTCCACGCCGCATATCTGGATCGAGATTCCGATGGCGGGCATTGGTATTGGGCTGGGTTTCGTGCTGAACAACCTGAATGTATTCGGGCAGGAGATTGCCGGTCGCGAGCGCTTCGGTATTACCACGGCGTTGCTGCAATCCACGCGCATGGTCGGCGGGATGCTCGGGACGAGCGTGGTCGCGGTGATCGTGCAGCATCATTATCGCGATGTGATTACACGCACGCTGCGAGTGCTCGGCGAGCCGGCTAGTACCGTGTGGCTGCCAAGATTTGACGATCCGCGAATCCTGATTGATTCCGTGTTGCGGGGGAAGTTGCTGGCCGATCTGGTGCCGGCCGGGCTGGACGGCCCAGCGATGATCGAGAGCGCCCGCGAGGTGCTCGTGCAGTCGATTCACATTGGCGTGGCGCTGACCGCGGTCGCGGCGTTGTCGGCCGTGCTGATGGTGCGGAGGGTTTCGCACATTACGTTTCGGAAGGGGTAGGGTGATTTTCGCTTGCGCTCGGGTTTCTGGGGTACTGGGCTCCGAGTTAGCGATTGTGGGTTAATGCCGGGTTGCTGACACAGACGCATCATTGATCACAAGGGTGCTTAAGTCGTATAGACGTGTTGAAACCTGCCCGTAAAGCGTATAGACTTGTCTCAACGTCGAAAGGGAGGTTGGGATCATGGCAAAAACAGCAACGCTCACCATCCAGCAGTGGGGAAACAGCCTGGCTGTTCGCATCCCTGCCGCGATCGCACGCTCTGCGCATTTCGAGGTCGGTCAGGAGGTCGAGGTGACGACTGACGAGATCGGCGTGACGGTGAAGCCGGTGGGTCCTCGCAAGCTCACGCTCGCGGAGAAACTGGCGAAGTTCGATCCTGCAATGCACGGCGGTGAGGCGATGGCCACGGGCCGTATCGGCGCGGAGGAATTTTGATGGCAGTAGCTTCGTGGGTGCCGGATCGACGCGACATTATATGGATTGACTGCAACCCTCAGGTCGGTCGCGAGATGAAGGATATGCACCCTATGCTGGTCTTGTCACCGAAGCCATTCAACGAGCGCACCGGGATCGTTATCGGACTACCCATGACGACAGCGGCGTTCAACAAAACAAATCCGTTTGCGATCAAGTTCCAGGGGCCGAGAAACGTTACGAGCTACGTGCTTGGGCACCAGCCCAAATCTTTTGATTGGCGAGCGCGGGGAGCGAAGGCCCATCCGTGGAAGCATGCACCCGATGACGTGTTTGCAGCAGCGTGTGAGCAGTTGAACCAGATCATCGCCATTTGCGACTAGGCAAATCAAGCGTAGCGACGTCGGCCAAGTTGCGGCTGACACGCTGCAAACAGCGTTTGAATTGATCGTTACTCGCTTTCCGAACGCGGATCTCGCGGAGGTGGACCGCCAAACGTCCACCCCAACCCCCGAGCGCTGGCGAATACTCCTCGCAATCCAAACTCAATGCGCCCCCGCCGCTGCTCCGCCCCCGCCGCCTTTCGCCCGCTTCGTAATCCAGATAAGCGGAATAATCAGAATGAAAATAATGGCGGAAGCAAAAAAGACATCGTTCAGGCCCATCATCGCGGCTTGGGTATTCACCGTGAAATCGAACAGCCCGCGCGCCTGAGCTTCGCTAACATTCAACGTCCCTTGCGTCGCCTGCAGTGACTGCAAGAACATCGGATTATTTACATTAGCTTGCTCGGTCAGCCGCTCATGATGCAGGGCTATCCGATTCGTCCACTCATTGCCTGCAAGCGATGTCCCCACCGCCCCGCAAAATACCCGCGCAAAATTCGATAACCCCGCCGCAGCCGGAATCTTCGACGGCGGCAGCCCCGACAAGATAATCGACGTCAACGGCACGAAAAACAGCGCCATTGGAATGCCCTGTAAAAGCGTCGGCAAGACCAGGTGCCAGGTATCGACCTCAATCACATATTTAGAGCGCATGTAAAACACAATGGCGAAGCCGATAAACGCCATGGTTGCGACAACACGCGCGTCGGTCCGGGGTAAAACCCGCCCCATGACCGGCGCGAGAATCACCGCAAAGATTCCCAACGGAGCGGTCACCAGCCCGGCATCAACGGAACGGTAATTCAGATACTCCTGCAGCCATTGCGGCAACAAAACAAGGTTGCCGAAGAACACCCCGTAAGCCACGGAAATGGCGACCGTGCCACCAAAGAAATTCCGCCCGGCGAACAGCCGGAGATCGACGACGGGATTGGCATCGGTCAATTCCCAGACTACAAAAAGCGCAAAGGCAATCAACGCAATGATCCCGAGCCATACGATCAGCGGCGATGAAAACCAGTCAAGATCCCGACCCTTGTCGAGCATGATCTGCAGCGACGCCACCCAGGCAATCAGCAATATGAGCCCGATCGTATCGATGGGTGCTTTACGCGTGGCCGATTCACGTTTGCGGTAAATAAACCATGTGACACTGGCGGCGAATAACCCGACGGGAATGTTGATATAGAAGATCCACGACCAGCTATAGCTGTCGGTAATCCAGCCGCCTAAAGCCGGTCCGGCGATCGGCCCGACAACGGCGGTCATCGCCCAAAGGGAAAGCGCCATGGACGCTTTCTCCTTCGGATACGAACCCAGCAAGATCGCCTGCGACAGCGGAATCAACGGCCCCGCGACCGCGCCTTGCAAAACCCGCGCGGCGAGCAGGATCGGCAGTGTTGGTGCAAGCCCGCAAAGCCAGGAAGAAATGACAAACAACAGAATCGCGCCAACAAACAGCTTGATCTGCCCAATGCGCTGCGTCAGCCAGCCGGTCAGTGGAATCGACACGGCATTAGCGGCCGCGAATACCGTCACGACCCACGTGCCTTCATCGACGGAAACGCCGAGATTGCCGGAAATAGTCGGGATGGCGACGTTCGCGATCGATGAGTCGAGCACGTTCATGAACGTGGCGAGCGCCACAGCAATGGTCGCGAGAACCAGTTGGCCGCCTTTCAACGGCGGCGGCGGGGAGGACGCAGGCGACGCGGCGGGCGCGGTGCTCATGGGATATCCGGGTAGAGCGGCCGCCCAATGCAACACAGCGGCCGATTGTGCCAACAACGAAGGCCGCAGTGTGCCAGCGTTCAAAAAACTTCGCTGATCACGCTGCGGCTTTCATCCAGCTATCAAACCTTGAGCGGCACTTCCATCAACTTCGGATATCGCCTGTTTCAGACCAGCTTTATTTAGCTGACACGTCGATATCGCCGAGATACTTTTTCGCGAACTTCGCAATCGTTCCGTCAGCCTTGAGCTTCGCGATAGCCGTGTTCAGACGCTGCTTCAACGCATCGTCGCCCTTGCGAATGCCGTAGGCAATGCCGCTGCCGAGGATCTTGTCGTCGCTGACCGGGCCGCCGGCAAAGCTGTATCCCTGACCGTCCGGCTTGGACAGGAAGCCCGTTTGTCCGGCAGCCGAGAGGACGAGCGTGCCGTCGAGACGGCCGGCCTTCAAGTCGGTATAAGCCTGGTTCTGATCCTGGTACGGCACGACATTCACGCCCGCGTTCGCCCAATGCGCCTTGGCGAAATTTTCCTGGATCGAACCCTGCAATACGCCAATGTTCTTGCCCTTCAGCGATGCCGGCGTTGGCTCAAGTCCGCTGCCCGTCTTCGCAATCAGTTGCGTGGGCACGCGATACACGACCGTCGTGAAGTCGATGGCCTGGCGGCGCTGATCGGTTGCGTTCATCGCGGAATTGATCGCGTCGAATTTACGGCCCTGGAGGGCCGGGATCAAACCGTCGAACGAGGTCTCGACCCACACGCATTTCATCTTTGCCGTGGCGCACACCGCATTGCCGACATCGATATCCAGCCCCTGCAACTCACCGGATGCCGCCTTCGACTCGAACGGCGGATATTGCGCTTCCACGCCGTAGCGCAGCGTATCGGACTCGGCCGCGTACACGGCGGCGCTGCACAACGACGAGGCCAGCAACAGGGCGGCCGACAATACGCGAGCGGTGTTTTTCATGGAGCGTCTCTCTTTTGATAGAAGTTGAACTGGCGTCAGGGAAAGATCAGGGCGGCATAAGTGCAGCATCAAACCGCGCACAAGCGGCGTGCGCCTTCGCGCAGCGTGTCGTCGTCCTTGGCGAAGCTGAGACGAATGATGCGGTTGTCCGTGCCGTCTGTGTAGAACGCCGACAACGGAATGGTCGCGACGCGGGTTTCGCGAATCAGGCGCAGCACGAAGTCGCTGTCCGATTCATCGGAGAACGCGCCAAAGCGCGCCAGCATGAAGAAGCTGCCTGCGCTCGGCAAGAGTTCGAAGCGTGAACCGCTAAGCGCTTCGGCGAGCAGATCGCGTTTCTTCTGATAGAACGCGCCGAGTCCGAGATAGCTCGACGCGTCGCTGAGTGCTTCTGCGAATGCGATCTGCATGGGGGTATCGGCGGCGAAGGTCATGAACTGATGGACCTTGCGGATTTCGTCGGTCAGCTCGGCGGGGGCAAGCGTGAAGCCAACGCGCCAACCGGTTACGTGATACGACTTGCCGAACGACGACACGATCACGCTGCGCTCGGCCAGCGCCGGATAACGCGCCACGCTGTGATGCAGGGCGCCGTCGAACACAACGTGTTCATAGACTTCATCCGACAACACAATGATCTTCGAATCGCGCGTCAACGCCGTGAGGCGGTTGATGTCTTCAATGGTGAATGCGCTGCCGGACGGATTGTGCGGCGAGTTGATAATGATCATGCGCGTGCGCGGCGTGATGGCTGCGGCCACCTCATCCCAGTCGATATGAAAATCCACCGGCGAGAGCTTGATAGGGATAGGCGTTGCGCCCTGCAATTGCACGATGGGGCCGTAGCTGTCGAATGAAGGTTCGAAGTAGATCACTTCGTCGCCGGGATGCACGAGCGCGCTGATCGACGCGTACAAGCCTTCGCTGGCGCTTGCCACCACGGTGATTTCGCTGCCCGGGTCGTAGGTGGCGCCATAGAGCTGCTGCGTTTTCAGCGCGAGGGCTTCGCGCAGTGCGGGCACGCCGGACATGGGTGCGTACTGGTTATGCCCGGCGCGCATGGCTCGCGCGGCGTTGTCCACCAGTTTCGGATCGCAGGCGAAATTCGGTGCGCCTTGCGAGAGATTCAGCGCTTGATGTTCCTCGGCGAGCTGGCCGATCACGGTAAAGATGGTCGTGCCAACATTCGGCAGCTTCGACGCGGGGGTCCAGGCACTTTTCACGGCGGTTGTCTCCGGAGGACTGAATTCGAGTATCGATTGTCATTCGACCGCAGCAATAAAGTGCGGACAATCGAAAGTTTGTCATACTAGCCATGAACCCAGCTCATGGCTTACGAGATCCGACAATGAAACCGCTGCCGTCTTTGGATGTGCTTAAAACCTTCGCGGTCGTGGCGCAGCGACTGAACTTTACCCGTGCCGCCGATGCTCTGAACATCACGCAAGGCGCCGTCAGCCGGCAGATTTCCGGGCTGGAAGCGCATCTGGGTTACGCGCTGTTCGTGCGCCAGCCGCGCGGTCTGGCGCTGACGCCGAATGGCGCCATGCTGCTCGCGCCTTTGCAACAGGCACTCACGCAGATCACCGAGGCGCTGGAACGTAGCGGGGCGCAGTCGGGCACGTTGCGGGTGAAATGCCCCACGTGCGCGATGCGCTGGATTTTGCCGCGCGTGATCCGGTTGCAGAATGAGCGGCCGGAGCTCGCGATCGAGGTGACGGCTGCGGTGTCGCACGGGGTGGAGTTCAACGCCGAGCAGTTCGATGCCGCCATTGTGTTCGGGCAGCCGACGTTAAAGGGCGTGAGTTCGCATCATCTGTTCGATGAAGTGCTGACGCCGGTGTGTGCGCCGGGTTTGTGGAAGGCGCGTCCGGCTGGCGCTGCTGCAACGCCCGATGATCTTGCCGATCAGACTTTGCTGCATCCCACGCGTGACCGGCGGGACTGGTTGAGGTGGCTGGAAGCGTATGGATATAAGGGATTGCCATCGGCGAAAGCGCAGCACTTCGACACGCTTGATCTCGCCATTTCGTCTGCCATGCAGGGCTTGGGCGTGACGATTGGGGATTTGTCGCTGATCGAAGAGGACTTGCGGGCGCAGCGCATCATTACGCCGTTTTCGCTTTGTGTGCCCAGCGGGGCTTCGTATTATCTGATCTATCCGGAGCGGCCGGCGCCTTCGCCGGTTTTGCGGGAGTTTGCGCAATGGCTCGAGGGGGAGGCCGCGGTGACGCGGGCGAATCTTTCGGCTTACATGAGCATGAGCGCGTGATTTTTCGTTCGCGCGCGGCGGGGGCGTAGGCCTCAGAATCGTCAGACCCAACCAGTGCCCCGCCGCCACGTCCGTTAAATCTACGTCCCGTTCTTCGTCACGACAGGCACCCAGGCACCACTCTTGACCTGATACATCGTCGACGAAGCATTCTTCAGCGCGCCGTTATTGTCGAAGGCAATCGTGCCCGTAATGCCCGGGAACGAAATGGTCTTCAGCACCGGGCGATACACCTTCGGATCAATGGAATTAGCCTTCTGCATGGCATCGATCGCGGCCCACGCAGCGTCATAACCGAACGGCGCATACGAGAGAATCGCCACGCCGAAATGCTTCTGGAATTTATCGGCGAATGCCTTGCCCTGCGGCAGCTTCTCAAGCGGACTGCCGTATTCCCATGCCATTGCGCCGTCGGATGCATCGCCGGCCAGCTTCAGGAAATCCGCGTCCATTACACCGCCGCCGCCCACGAACTGCGCACTGATACCAAGCTGCTTCATCCGCTTCGCCACCGCCGCCGCTTGCCGGTCGAGGCCGCCAAAGAAGATCAGGTCGGTACCCGCACCCTTCAGCGCCGTGAGCTGCGCGCTGAAATCGACGGTCTGGTTGTCACTGTACTGACGCGCGATGATCGTGCCGCCCGCCGCCTTCACCGCTTTCTCGAACTCATCGGCTTCGCCCTGGCCGAAGGCCGTCCGGTCATCGATGATCGAAATCTTCTTCGCTTTCGTCACCGTTACCGCGTACGTCCCGGCGGTTCCGGCGTTCTGGGCATCGCTGGAAATGACGGTGAAGACGTTGTCGAACCCTCGCTGCGTGATGGTCGGATTGGTCGCCGCAGGGTCGATCACAGGAATTCCGGCGGTCTGGTAGACCTGCGACGCAGGAATTGTCGTGCCTGAATTGAAGTGGCCGACGACCACGGCCACACCGCCATCGACCAGTTTTTGCGCCGCCTGCACCCCGATCCGGGGGTCGGCCTGGTCATCTTCGGCCTGAATGACAAAGTTGGCCGTCTTGCCGCCAATCTGGATCTTCTTCGCGTTCGCTTCATCCAGCGCCAACTGCACGCCGTTTTGCAGGTCCTTCCCGTAGCCTGCGTTCGCGCCCGTCAGCGGGGCGGCAAAGCCGACCTTGACCTCGAGCGTGTCGGCAGCGGCAGACAGCGGCAACGCGCCCAAGCTGGCGGCAGCGCACGCAAGAATCCAGGCAAGCGGTTTGAGATTTGTTTGAGGATGCACTTTTATTCTCCTTCGGGGTTGGACAGGTCCGGCGAGCAGGGCGATCAGATTTCGCTTTCGCGTCTTGGTTTTATCTACACGTTTCAACTCCGGGGTTTCAACTCCATTTCCGATACGCGACTGCACCACTTTGGGCAAGACGGGATTTGCCCGCGCGCGCCGCCATTATCGTGTGGACGAAAAACCGGTTGAGCTTGTTTTTAACGAACTCGCTGGCGACCAGCAGCAGATGCAATTTAGGAAGCCAAATTAGCGGCGTCTTGGCAGTTCGTCGCATTGGCAATGCGGATTTCGGCATAGCGGGTTTAAGCGGATTGCCGAACCCCGCTTAGCTGAGGCTACCGCCGTTGTTGACACGCTCCGTCAATACCCTGATACGGGCGATCGTCTATCCGGTTAGTCCCTGAAGATTGCGGCACAAACCGGACTGGGTTAAACGGCACCTGCTCGTGATACTCCTCGGCATTCGTAAATATCAAAAACATTACTAAATAATTTCAAATAAGGAAGTTATCAAGCCGTAAGAAATTGTCTTTCGTAAGGGGTCTTTCAACTACCTGTAATTATAATGAGAATCGTTCTCATTTATATTGACGTTCACACATGCCGTGGGTACGATTCGCTTCGCCGGTGCCTTCTGGATGGTGGCCCGGAGGACGTTTTCAGCGCCGATGCGCGGGGCTTTTGCGCGTTGGATCGCAACGTCTTTAGAACAATCAACACGACGCTTTTGCAGCCGTCGCAACAAGACAGAGGATTTCGATGCAACCCGTCCAGCTCGCTCCGCGCGAATCGCGCGCTGAATCGCGACACGATTCACGCCCCGACGCGACACTGCGCGCTGCCATCAAGCGCCGTGGCGCGCCTTTCCGCCGGGCGATGCTCGGTACCAGCCTGGCGTTGTTCGCGCTGGCTTCATCGGCGACATTCTCGGCGGCATTTGCTGCGGGCGAGCCGGCCAACCCGGACGCAACCCCTTCCGACGCCCCCGAAGCCGACCTGAACATCCAGGCGCAACCGGCGGGTCAATGGACCGGCGTATGGGGCCGTTCGAACCTGCTCGGCGATATGGGCGGCGTGCGCTCGTGGCTCGGCCAGTACGGCATTACGCTGCAAGCAACGGAAGTATCGGAATATCTGGACAACGTGCGTGGCGGCCTGAAGACCGGCGGCACCTACGACGGCCTGACCACCGTCACTTTCGGCCTCGATACACAAAAAGCCTTCGGTCTGGAAGGTGGTACGTTCAACGCGAGCGCGCTGCAAATTCACGGCCGTAACCTGAGCCAGTACAACCTGGGAACGCTGAACACCGCGAGCGGGATTGAAGCTCAGGACACCACGCGCCTGTGGGAGCTCTGGTATCAGCAGTCGTTCCTGAACAAACGCGTGGACGTGAAGGTCGGTCAGCAGAGTATTGACCAGGAATTCATTGTCAGCAGCTACGCGGCCACGTTCGTGAATACTATGTTCGGCTGGCCCGGCCTGCCGTCGTACGACATGCCATCGGGCGGTCCGGCCTATCCGCTGTCCGCACTCGGCGTGCGCGTGCGCGGCCAGATCACACCTTCATTGACTGGGCTCGTGGGCGTGTTCGACGGCAATCCGCTCGGCAACAACCCGAACAATCTCAGCGGCACGAACTTCAATCTGCATAACGGCGCGCTGTATATCGGCGAATTGCAGTACTCGATCAACCAGCCGTCCGACGGCGAGATGGTTGGTGTGCCGCAAAGCGGCTTGCCAGGCACGTACAAGATCGGCTTCTGGTACAACAACGAACACTTCAACGACCTCGGCACTGACAACACCGGCCTGTCGCTCGCCAATCCGCTGAGCAGCGGCACGCCGCAAATTCATAACGGCGACTACAGCTTTTACGCCGTTGCGGACCAAATGATCTGGCGTCCGAACCCCGACGAGCCGCGCAGCATTGGCGTGTTTGCGCGCGTGATGGGCGCGCCGGGCGACCGCAACCTGGTGAGTTTCAGCGCCAACGCGGGCATTGTGATGAAAGCCCCGTTCGCCGGCCGCGATAACGACAGCGTCGGGCTCGGCGTCACCTACATCAAGATCGGCAATGCCGCGCATGACCTCGATCTCGCGACTGCTGCGCAAAGCGGCGGACCGTACGGCGTGCGCACCCAGGAAACAGCGGTCGAGGCGACCTATCAGTATCAGGTCAACCCGTGGTGGGTGATGCAGGGTGATCTGCAATACACCTTCAACGCGGGCGCCGGCCAGAATCCGAACGATCCCACGCAGCCGTTGCGCAACACGTTCGTCGTCGGCGTGCGCACCACCATCACTTTCTGATCGGCGTGATCTTGAACGCACGCACCCGAGGCTTTTGTATGAAACAACTTATCAAATCCAGAGCGCTTTCGGCAGTTGCGTCAGCTGCTTTGCTGGTTGGCGGTCTTGCAGGCAGCGTGGCGCACGCAGCGCCAATTGGCTTTCTCGAGACGATCCACAAGCACACCACGCTTATCAATACCGTGCCGTCCAACGGCGACCAGAACCCGTATGCAATCGTGGTCGCGCCGGTATCGTCGGGCACGGTCAAGCAGGGCGACGTGCTGGTGGGCAACTTCAACAACGCCGCGAACCTGCAGGGTACCGGCAGCACGATCATCAACTATCATCCCGAAACCAAGCAGATGACGGTGTTCGCAACCGTGCCGCGCGATCTGAAAGATTGTCCGGGCGGGATAGGCCTTTCCACCGCGATGACCATGCTGAAGTCGGGCTGGGTGATCGTCGGCAGCACACCGAGTAACGATGGAACGACCGGCACCAAGGGCGCGGGCTGCCTGATCGTGCTCGACAACCAGGGCAAGGTGGCGTCCACCATTGTGAGTCCGAACATCAACGACCCGTGGGGCAACATGGCGGTCGTCGACAACGGCGACCACGCTACGCTGTTCTTGAGCAATGCGGGCTTCGGTGTAGGCGGCGCGGATGGCAATCCGCCGGTCTTCAAGCAGTCCACCATCCTGCGTCTTGACCTCGATATCCCGCAAGGCAAGGCGCCGGTGGTCAAGCAGGAAACGGTGATCGCCAGCGGTTTCGGCGCGCAGGCCGACAAGGGTGTGTTCCTGATCGGACCTACGGGTCTGGCGTTATCGACGGATCAGAAGCTGCTGTATGCGTCCGATGCAATTGGTAACCGCGTGACGGAAATCGATGATCCCATGACGCGCGATACCAGCGCGGGTGTTGGCCGCGAATTGACCGCCGATGGTTTCCTGCATCGCCCGCTTGCGATGGTGACGGCGCCCAACGGTCACTTGCTGGTCACGAATGCGTTGAACGGCCAGGTCGTG
Source organism: Caballeronia sp. SBC1 (assembly GCF_011493005.1). Lineage (NCBI taxonomy): Bacteria > Pseudomonadati > Pseudomonadota > Betaproteobacteria > Burkholderiales > Burkholderiaceae > Caballeronia > Caballeronia sp. SBC1. Next base: position 1,589,775 of record NZ_CP049158.1, on the reverse strand, counting down.
GAAATCGATCCGGCGACGGGCAAGCAACTGTATGCACGCTGGATCGATACCGACAAAGCGCAATCGCCGCCGGGCAATGGTGACTTGTTCGGCATCGCAATGACGCCGGAAGGTGACGGTTTTTACTATGTGCAGGACGATGTGAACACGCTGGTCCTGGCGAAGTAAAGCGAAGCGAGTAGTTAAGCAAAGCGAAGTAATTAGCACAGCAAGGCGACATTATGGCAAACGATCAAGATCCACCGCGCCGCCGCTTTCTTAAAGCGGGCGTTGCCGCGGGCGCGGCGTTAGGCGCGGGTTCAGTCGCGCACGCCGCGACGAAAGCGCAGTTCAAGCAACCCATCGACCCGATGCTCGTGGTCGAGCCGTTCTTCGGCGAGCATCAGGCCGGTATCGTGACGCCGCAGCAGAGCCATACGTACGTGGCGTCGCTCGATCTCACGACGGACAAACGCGAAGAAGTGATCGGTCTTCTGAAAACGTGGACGGACGCGGCTGCGCGCATGTCGCGCGGTGACACGGCCAAGCCTTTGCCCGCCGACGACAAGGTCGCACCCGATTCCGGCGATATCCTCGGCCTGGGTGCAGCGGGCCTCACGATTACGTTCGGTTTTGGTCCGGGACTGTTCACGCACGAAGGTAAGGACCGCTACGGTCTGGAGAAGCGCCGGCCTGCCGCGCTGGTCGACTTGCCGCGCTTCAACGGCGACCAGTTGCTACCGCAGAAAACCGGTGGCGACATCCTGATCCAAGCCTGCGCCAACGACGCTCAAGTCGCGTTCCATGCCGTGCGCCAACTCGCGCGCATGGGCTACGGCATTGTGGCCATGCGCTGGGCACAGGCGGGTTTCCTCTCCGGCCCGCGTGGGCAGACGCCGCGCAACCTGATGGGTTTCAAGGACGGCACCAACAATCCGTCGACCGCGCAACCGGCGCTGATGAATCAGTTCGTGTGGGCCAACGCGTCCGACGCGCCGTGGATGAACGGCGGCACGTACACGGTCGTGCGTCGTATCCGTATCACGCTGGAACACTGGGACACCATGGAGCGCGGTTTCCAGGAACAGGTGTTTGGCCGCGAGAAATACAGCGGCGCGCCGATCGGCAAGCAGCACGAAATGGATGCGCTGGATCTCGATGCTGTCGATAAAGACGGCAACCAGGTGATCCCGGAAAACTCGCACGTGCGTTTGTCGAACCAGGCAACGAACAACGGCGCGCAGATCCTGCGCCGTTCGTATTCCTACAACGACGGCACCGATTTTTATATCGAACGGTGGCCGCCATGGCGCCAGGAAACCGAGTACGACGCGGGGTTGATCTTCGTCGCGCATCAAAGCGACCCGCGCACCGGTTTCATTCCTATCAATGACCGGCTGGCGAAGTTCGACATGATGAATCAGTTCACCACGCACGTGGGCAGCGCTGTGTTCGCGTGCCCGCCGGGCGTGCGGCCGGGTTCGTTTATCGGGGCGGGGCTGTTTGAAGTCTGATTTGAAGAATGCGTAAGCCAAGTTAAAGCACACGCCGGCGACAAGCCGGCGCACCACAACAAAAGGAATGACTGCAATGAACACCACACGCTCCCTGCCCGTGCTGCGCACGCTTTGCGGCATCGCGGTGCTGGCTGCCGCAGCGGCGTTGCCGCTGAACTCGGAAGCGGCAACGCTGACCTTGTACAACGCGCAACACGAGCAGGTCGTGGCCGCGCTGGCGAAGGACTTCGAGAAGCAGACCGGTGTTTCGGTGAAGGTCCGCAACGGCGAAGGTCCGGCCATGGCGGCTCAGCTGGTCGCGGAAGGATCGGCTTCTCCCGCCGATGTCTACTTCACCGAGAACTCGCCCGAACTGATGTTGCTGGACGAGAAAGGCTTGCTCGCTAAAACCGATGCGTCCACGCTCTCGACCATCCCGTCGCGCTACAACTCGCCGCAGGGCGACTGGGTCGGCGTGCTCGCACGTGAAAACGTGCTGGTCTACAACACGAAGAAGATCGATGCGGCGCAACTGCCGGCGTCGCTGATGGATCTTGCCAAGCCGGAATGGAAAGGCAAGGTCGGCATTGCACCGAGCGACGGCGATTTCCTGCCGGTGGTAAGCGCGGTGATCGCGATGAAGGGCGAAGCGCAAGCGCTGGATTGGCTCAAGGGCCTGAAGAAAAATTCGCAGATCTTCGATGACGACGAAGGTGTGGTGGCAGCAGTGAATCGCGGCGGCGTGGCAACGGGCGTAGTGAACAACTACTATTGGGCGCGCTTGCACGTGCAACTGGGCGATAGCGCCACCCGCAGCGCGATCTATCACTTCGGCAACGGCGACGTGGGTGCGCTCGTGAACGTATCGGGCGCGGCAGTATTGAAGTCGAGCAAGAACCAGCAGGCGGCGCAGCAATTCCTGGCGTATCTCGTCAGCGAACGGGCGCAGGATCTGATGGCCAAGGGCAAGATTGCGTTCGAATATCCGCTGCATGCAGGCGTTTCTCCCGATCCGCTGCTCAAGCCTTTCGACCAGTTGAGCCCGCCGTCGTTGACGGTTGAACAACTCGGCGACGACAGCAAGGCAGCCAAGCTGATGCGCCAGGCCGGACTACTGTAAGCGTATAAAAGTATGAGCGATGTCGTGAAGGCGGTTGGCGTATCCGCGCTGCCTGAACCCCGCAGCCGCAAACGCGCGCCGCGGGGTTTGCTCGTGGCGGCGGGATTGTGCGCGCTGCTGGTGCTGATGCCGCTCGCCTTCACGGTGTATCGCGCGGTGACGTTCGGCTGGGATGACGCCATCGAGCTGATTTTTCGGCCGCTGGTGGGCGAACTGCTCATCAACACGCTGTCCATTACCGTGAGCGCCACGCTCGTGGCGGGAGTGGTGGGGACGGCGGCAGCATGGTTTATTGAACGGACGCGCTTGCCCGGGCGGCGTCTTTGGGCGGCTCTCACGGTCGCGCCGCTCGCCATGCCTGCGTTCATCACAAGTTACGCGTGGGTCTCGCTGAGCCTGGATTTGCAGGACTTCGCGGGCGCGTTGCTCGTGATTTCCACAGCGTATTTTCCCCTTGTCTATTTGCCGGTCGCCGCCGCTTTGCGCGGCATGGACCCGGCGCTTGAAGAAAGCGCCCGATCGCTCGGTTGTGGTCGTGTTGGCGTGTTCGTGCGTGTGGTGTTGCCGCAGTTGCGGCCCGCGCTGCTCGGCGGAATGTTGCTGGTGGCGCTGGGCGTGCTGTCGGAATTTGGCGCGTTCACGCTGCTGCGCTTTCGGACCTTCACCACGCAGATCTACGCCGAATACAGGACGAGCTTCGACAGCAGCGGAGCGTCGGTATTCGCGTGCATTCTCATCGCAATGTGCCTGTTCTGCCTCGCGCTGGAAATGCGCGTTCGCGGCGGCGCGCGCTATGAACGCATCGATCGCGGCGTGAGGCGTGCCGCACTGCGTTATGAACTCGGCGCGTGGCGATGGGCGGTCGTCGCCGCGTTTGTCGCGCTGGCGATCGTGACGTTGGGCGTGCCTATCGGCATGATTGGTTTCTGGCTGACGCAAAGCGGCGCCGCCGCTATCACGCCGGCGGAAGTGTCGCCGGAACTGCTGCTTGAATCGACGTTGTCATCGATTGGTTATGGTTGCGCCGCCGCGGTTGTCACTACGCTCGCGTGCGTGCCGCTTGCGTTCTTGCTGGTCCGTTTCCCCAGCAGGATTGCGACTACATTCGAACGTATTGTGTTCCTCGCGCAAGGTTTGCCGAGCCTCGTGGTTGCGCTGGCGATCGTGTCGCTGGCTGTGCACGCGTTGAGGCCGCTGTATCAAAGCGCCGAGCTGCTGGTCGTGGCCTACGCCATTTTGTTCCTGCCGCTCGCGCTCGTCAGCGTGCGCGCGGCGTTCACGCAAGCGCAACCGCGTCTTGAAGAGACCGCTCGGTCGCTTGGGCTGAGCTGGCGCGAAACCGTGCGGCGGGTGCTCTTGCCGCTGGCTGGTCCTGGCCTGGGCGCAGGTGCGACGATGGTCTTCATCTCGGTCGTCACCGAACTCAATTCCACGTTGTTGCTGTCGCCAAGCGGTACACGCACGCTCGCCACGCAAGTGTGGATCGATACGTCCACGCTCGCGTTTGCCGCCGCTGCGCCGTATGCCGCGTTGCTCGTGGGCATTTCGCTGGCGGCGTCAATCGCGTTGTTCACGTTGCTCGGGCGGTCGGCAGTAGCGGGGCGTGCGGTTGACCTGAAAGTAGAACTACAAGCAGGATTACAGGCCGGTTCGCCGCCTGACAAGTAAATCGATATGAGCGAACTTCGCGTTACCAGCCTGACCAAATCCTTCGATGGTCAACCCGTGCTTCATGGTGTCGATTTATCGGTGGAGCGCGGCACCTTGCTTGCTCTGCTCGGGCCATCCGGCAGCGGCAAGACCACGCTGCTGCGCGTGCTGTGCGGCTTCGAGCGTGCTGACGGCGGCACCGTTGAAATCGATGGCGTACGTGTGGCCGGCCCGGGCATTCATGTGCCGTCCGAAGCACGGCGGATAGGCTATGTGCCGCAGGAAGGCGCGCTGTTTCCGCATCTTTCTGTGGCCGATAACATCGTCTTCGGCTTGCCGCGGCAGCAGCGGCGGGCGCGGTATCGCGTGGATGAATTGCTGGCGCTGGTTGGTCTGCCCGCTGCGTACGGCGACCGCGCGCCGCAGGCATTGTCCGGTGGACAGCAGCAGCGGGTGGCGCTGGCGCGCGCGCTTGCGCCTTCGCCCTCGCTCGTGATGCTCGACGAACCGTTTTCTTCCCTCGATGCCGCCTTGCGGATCGAAACGCGTGAAGCCGTGGCAAACGCGCTTGCTGCCACGGGTGCCACCGCGGTGCTTGTTACGCACGATCAAGCCGAGGCGTTGTCGCTCGGGCACGAGGTCGCGGTGTTGTGGCGTGGCCGTCTTGTGCAGACGGATTCGCCGGAGGCGGTGTATCGGCGGCCGGTGTCGCGGGAGCTGGCGAGTTTTGTCGGCGACGCGGTGATCGTGCCGGGATTGATTGATCGCGCAAATTCGAAGCAGGTGATTTGCGAGTTCGGCACTTTGCCGATCGCGCGCGCCGTGGTCGCGAGCGATGTCGACGTGATGATCCGGCCGGAGCAGATCCGGATTGTTTCTGATCATCGTGTGAATGGCGATGGTGTCCAGGCAGTGGTCGAGAAAGTCGTGTTCTATGGTCACGATGCCAGCGTCATGCTGCGGTCCCTCACAGGCGGGCGTGGTGTGCAGATTCGCGTGGCGGGGCATTCGCATCCGCGTGTCGGCGAGCGCATTGCGCTGTCGGTTGAAGGCGATGTCGTGGCTTATCCCAAGGGGTAGTTGAGGTTCGGCGGAAGTGCTGGCCACTTCTCCATCTTGACAAAGTGCATATACACGAATAGCATGTGGCCTATGACTACTCAAGATTTGTCCTACCTCGACTGCAATTGCTTCGCCATCCGGCAGGCGGCGCGGTTTGTGTCGCAGCTTTATGAGCGTCACGTTAGCCAGGCAGGCGTGACGGCGGCGCAATTCACGCTGCTCGCGGCAATCCACCGGCGTCCGGGCGTCACCATGGCCGAACTCGCGGATGCCATGGTCATGGAGCGCACTACGCTGGTCCGGGCACTGAAACCGTTGCAGCGCGACCGCCTTGTCACGGCCGCCCAGCAAGACACCAGCACACGGGCGGTAGCGTTGTCGTTGTCCGACGCCGGGAGAAAGACGCTCGGCGAAGCATCGCTGCGCTGGCGCGAGGCACAGCAGGAATTCGAGGACAAGTTCGGCCGGGAACGCGCCGGAGAACTAAGAAAGTCGCTGCTTGAATTGACATCGATGGAATGAAATAGTCGCTCGGCCTCCAGTCGGGCGGTTTTTTGTCTTATAAAGTGCATATGCACTACGGAGAGCGACGTGGAAATCAAAGGAAAAGTCGTATTGGTGACCGGCGCGAATCGCGGCCTTGGCCAGCAGTTTGCGAAAGCGTTGCTCGCGGCGGGGGCATCGAAGGTGTATGCATCGGCGCGAGACAAAAGCCAGGTCAAAGTGCCGGGCGTTGAAGCGGTGCAGCTCGACGTCACGAATGCACAGAGCATTGCCGCCGCGGCGGATAGTCTGACGGACGTGCAGATCGTCATCAACAATGCCGGCGCAATCATTGGCGGTTCGCTGCTCGATGGCGCGTCGATCGATGCCGTGCGCTCGCAGGTCGAGACCAACGTGATCGGCCCGCTTGCCGTTACCCAGGCCTTCGCGCCGATCCTGAAGCGCAACGGCGGCGGCGCGGTGGTGAACATCCTGTCGGTGCTGAGCTGGCTGACTATCGACAACACGGGTTCGTACAGTGCGTCGAAGTCCGCCGCATGGGCGATCACGAACGGCTTGCGCACCGAGCTGCGCGGGCAGAACACGCTGGTGGTGGGCGTGCATCCGGCGTTTATCGATACCGACATGACCGCTGGGATCGACGCGCCGAAGACGTCGCCGGAAGAGGTCGTGCGTCAGGTGCTCGACGGCATTGAGCAAGGCAAGGAAGAGATTCTCGTCGATGAGGTCGGCCGCAACGTGAAGGCGTCGTTGTCCTCGACAACGCCTGCTTATCTCACGCCCGCCCATTAAATTTTCGGGTTAGTCAGGAGTACAGAATCATGAGCCAACAACGTGAAATTGTGCTGTGTGAGCCAGTCAGGACCGCGATTGGTGCGTTCAACGGAAGCCTGAAAGGCACGCCCGCGACGGACCTTGGCGCGGCTGTTGTCCGTGAAACCTTGTGGCGGGCCGGGGTCGCCGGGCAGGACGTGGATTCGGTGACCTTAGGTAACGTGATCCAGGCGGGCAACCGCATGAATCCGGCGCGTCAGGCAGCCATGAACGGCGGCTTGCCTGTCTCGGTACCCGCGCTGACCGTGAACCGCGTGTGCGGCTCGGGAGCGCAGGCGATTGTATCGGCGGCTAACGAGATAACCGCCGGGTTCGTGCAGCTCGCGGTGGCGGGCGGCATGGAGAATATGGACCGGGCGCCGTATCTGCTCGATAACGGCCGCTTTGGGTATCGGATGGGCAACGCGGAAATCCACGACAGCATGTTGCGCGATGGTCTCGACGACGCGTTCTCCGGCAAACACTCCGGCTGGCATACCGAAGACCTCGTGACGCAAATGGACATCACGCGCGAAGCGCAGGACCGTTTCGCCGAGCGCTCGCAGCAACGTTTTGCCGCAGCGCAGGCGAAGGGTTGGTTCGCGGCGGAGATTGTCGGCGTGGAGGTGAAGGCGGGCAAGCAAAGCGTTCTTTTCAACGTCGATGAACAGCCACGCCCGGACACCACGTTCGAGACGCTCGCCAAATTGCGTCCCGCGTTCCGTCCAGACGGAACGATCACCGCCGGCAACGCGCCGGGCCTGAACAGCGGTGCGGCTGCGATGCTCGTGGCCGATCGCGCGTTCGCCGAGCGCAAGGGGATTGAGCCCTCGGTGCGGCTGGTCGCGTATGGTATCGCGGCGGTGGACCCGGGCATGTTCGGTCTGGGACCGGTGCCCGCCGTGCAGCAGGCGTTGGATCGCGCGGGCTGGAAGCTGGGCGATCTTGAACGCATTGAGATCAACGAAGCGTTCGCCGCCGTGCCGATTGCGGTTGCGCGGAAGCTGGGTCTGCCCGATGACGTGGTGAACCCCGAGGGCGGCGCGATCGCTCATGGCCACGCTATTGGCGCAACCGGCGCGGTACTGGTCACGCGTCTCGCCCACGCGATGAAACGCAACGGCCTGAAGCGAGCGATGGTGACACTGTGCATAGGCGGTGGGCAGGGTATTGCGCTGGCGTTGGAAAGCGTTTGATTCTGGTGCGTTAAGTTCGCGGCTTTATTTGGGCTAAGCAGGCGTATCGGCACGCGCGTTTGGGTTCGCGGTTGAGGATCTTTCCGTTATATATGGGTCGTTGCGAACCGCGCGGCTTGTGGTGCGTTGCACAAGGCGGATCTTCCGAGCCATGCCGCCCCGGCTTTTGTGGCGCCCGGATCGCTCAGGATCGTCGGAGAAACGCGGTCCAGCGCGCTAAGCGGACGAATAACGCGAAAAGTTGGCGGATTACAGCGATAGTCTTTCGCATGAGGACGGGACGCGGACAGTAAGGTGAAAGCTCGTTTGGCGACGCTTCGGAATCAGCTTGATCCGGGTGTCGCCATTCCCGTTTCCCGGAGTGCACGAGCTATGAGAATCCCCCTGTCCGCCGGCATTGCCGTACTGTTCGTGAGCGTGAGCGCGCTTGCGCAACAACCGCTCGCCTTTCCAATGCGCAGCCAGAGCCCAACGCAAACCAGTATCGATACCGCCATGTGCTTCAGCTACGCCAATCAACATACCGGCGTGGTGATGGCGCGCGTGTCCCAGGCGCCCGAAAAGCCGAAAACGGTGAAGCCAGGTGCGGTGCATCCGGTTGCGGTGGCAGCGCCGTTGCCATCGGCGATTGCGCCCGGGTCCGCACCGGTTGCCGCATCGGCGATGGAAGCTTCTGCGACGCCCACTCCCGGTGTGGCCGCGGATGCTCGCGCTGCCGCGCACGCTAGTTCGACTTCCGCCGATGCGCCCATGCCCGCGTTACCCCCGCCCGAGCCGCCGATGGTCCAGTACTGGCGCTCGTATGGCGAATGCATGGCAGATCGGGGGTATATGGTGCGGTGATTTTTTTCGCTCGCGCGGGTGGACGGGTTTGGGGTTTTGGCGGTTTTGGGTTAGTGGTCGGAGTTAGTGCCGGGGTGCTAGGTTCTGGGGGTAGTGGTCGGAGTCAATGCCGGGTTGCTTCTTTCAGGGCCTTCGCACGTTATATGTTGGCTATTCTCTTTATCACTATTAGCCACTGCGCGTGGCGGCGCGTCATTTCTTTGTCCAAAGCGACAAAGAAACGAAGCAAAGAAAACGCTTTCAAAACGAGGGCTCGTAAGTGTCCACCGCGTGCAGTTCCCATACATGGGTACCCCAAAAGCACGGTGCTCGCGAGAGCCACGGATGTGTGAACCCCTCCTTCTCGCGAATCCTGACACGAACACGCTTCGCCCCCAACGCTCTCGGGCAAGCACGATCACAACCGTGAAATCCACCGCCGAGATCAAACCTGCCCCTCCGGCATAGCGACTCAATGTCGATCGCGTTACGCTATATTTATCTCAATATAACGTAACGCGAAATACGACATACATGTAGGGATATCCACAAACCACCAACGATTTTGCTTGATCACGTGTAACCGACCGTGTCCGCCGGACGAACTAGCTAACAGAAGCACGGTGAATGTTGGGGTTGATGAAACCGCACCATTTTCAAACCCGGTTGAATTAGGCCACAGGCTTCCTAAATTCATCACGATTTTTCCGCTCCAAGGGATTAACGCCGTGATTGAAGTGTTTGCCCTGTTAGAACCATCACCGCGGTTCACCGTAGCGACCCGGAAAGCCATACACACAGTTCAGCATTCCTCAAAGCGTAAGTTTTGTTCAGGAGCACATCATGCAAACCCGGCGCCGGTTTATTTTTGCAAGCAGCGTTTTTGCGGCAGCGGCATTCGCCGCGTTCAATCAGCATCGCGTGTTAGGTGCGACCGGAAAAGGCAGCACCGCCGATGAATCATTCGAGGTCGTTCATCCTGACGATCAATGGCGCCGCCTGCTGACTCCCGCTCAATACAACGTGCTTCGGCACGAAGGCACGGAACGTCCTTACAGCAGCCCGTTGAACGACGAACATCGCAGCGGCACGTTCGCTTGCGCCGGATGCCAGCTCGACGTCTTTTCATCGCGTACGAAGTTCGACAGCCACACCGGCTGGCCTAGCTTCTGGGCACCGCTCGACCACGCAGTGGCTACACGCGAAGACCTGTCTTTCGGCGTATCACGCACGGAGGTGCACTGCCGGCGTTGCGGCGGCCATCTGGGCCATGTCTTCGATGACGGCCCCAAACCCACCGGGTTGCGCTATTGCATGAACGGTCTGGCGATGACATTCAAACCCGCCGCTGCATGATCCGCCGCACAAGCAACCGAAACTGCTTTGCATCGAACCCCGACCACCTAAAGACCCAAGAACCTTCACGCTCATGTTACTCATTGTCCTGGCCTATCTTGGCGGTGCGCTCACTATCCTGAGCCCCTGCATCCTGCCCGTGCTTCCCTTCGTGTTCTCGCGGGCGGATCAACCGTTCGTGCGCAGCGGCCTGCCTTTGCTCGCCGGCATGGCCATCACCTTCGCCGCCGTCGCAACGCTCGCCGCAGTGGGCGGCGGCTGGGTCACGCAGGCGAACCAGTACGGTCGATGGCTTGCGGTTGCACTGCTGGGCATCTTCGGGCTGACGTTGTTATTGCCACGCTTCGCCGAACGCCTGATGCGCCCATTCGTCAGCGCCGGCAACTGGCTGTCTGAATTCGCCCAGGCCGACGGACAACAGGTGCGCGCAAGTTCATCGTTCCTGCTGGGCATTGCGACCGGTTTGCTATGGGCGCCGTGCGCCGGCCCGATTTTGGGCCTTGTATTGACCGGAGCAGCACTGCGTGGCGCAAGTGTCGGCACAACGCTGCTGCTGGTCGCTTACGCGGCAGGGGCCGCGACGTCGCTTGCGGTGGCATTGCTTATCGGCGGCCGGGTGTTTGCTGCAATGAAACGCTCGCTTGGAGCGGGCGAATGGATTCGTCGCGGTATTGGCGCCGCGATGTTGCTCGGTGTTGTCGCCATATCGTTAGGACTCGATACTGGCGTGCTCGCGCGCGTGTCTACTATTGCAACGGGCGGCATCGAACAGAAACTGGTGGACCGGTTTTCCGGCGGTACTGCGCCGGGTAAATCTGTCGACAACAACAACAACGCGCCCGCCCAGACCACCGCCGCAACCGATGCCGCCGCTGGGCCCGCAATGATGCGTGCAGCCGCGAATACCGAGGCGCCGCTGTCACTGCCGGTGGAGGGCGAATTGCCGTCGCTGTCCGGCGCTGTTCAATGGCTCAATTCGCCGCCGCTGACGGCGCAGGATCTGCGTGGCAAGGTGGTGCTGGTGGACTTCTGGACATACTCGTGCGTCAACTGTTTGCGCTCGCTGCCTTACGTGAAAGCGTGGGCGCAGAAGTATCGCGATCAGGGGCTGGTGGTGATCGGCGTGCATGCGCCCGAGTTTGCATTCGAGCGTAATGTGGACAACGTCAAGCGCGCAACGCACGATCTTGGCGTGGACTATCCGGTCGCCATCGATAACAACTACGCAATCTGGCGTGCATTTGGCAACCAGTACTGGCCGGCGCATTATTTCATCGATGCCAAGGGGCAGATTCGCTTCCATCATTTTGGCGAAGGCGACTATGCGCATTCGGAACAGGTAATCCAGCAGTTGCTCGCGGAAGCCGGTCACGCGAATGCGAATGGGAACGCGGGCGCAATGGTCAGCGACATGGCAGCGAAGGGCGTGCAAATGGCCGCCGATAACGCGGACATGCAATCACCGGAAACCTATGTAGGCTACGAGCGCGCGGAGAACTTTGGCGGAAAGGGCGGCGAGTCGCATGACCGCGTTCACACGTACGCTGCGCCTTCTCAACTCGCGTCTAATGAATGGGGTCTGGCGGGCGCATGGAACGTGGGTGCAGAACGAGCAACGCTGGCGGCTTCGACGGGAACCATCGTTTATCGATTCCATGCACGTGACTTGCATCTCGTGCTGGGACCGGGAAAGGACAACAAGCCGGTGAGGTTTCGCGTCAGCATCGATGGCGCAGCGCCTGGCAACGCGCACGGGTCGGATGTGATGGCCGATGGTACCGGCACGGTCACGGAGCAGCGCTTGTATCAACTCGTGCGCCAATCGGGCGATGTGACGGATCACACCTTCACGATTGAATTCCTGGACCCCGGTGTCGAGGCATACGCGTTCACGTTTGGTTGATCAACGAGCAACGAGCAACGAGCAGCGAACGGCGGATGCACCGCGCGTGGTTCTAAGCGTCGTTAAAGCGGTAGATCAGCAGGCGGCCTTTATAGGCGGCAGTATCGTCGAAGGCGATGCGGTCCAGCCGTTCCTCGCGCATCTGGAAGCCGCGTTCGCCCATTTGCCGGTTGAACGCGGCGCGATTGCCCCGGTCTGGGTCCACGATCCAGACCTCGGCCGCCGGCGATGCATGCAGCCCGATAAACGCGGCTAACGTAGCGTTGGCATCGCGTTCATAAAGCAGGTCGCTGCCCATGATCAAGTCGAAGCGACCATCGACAATGCGCCGCCCTGCATCGTCTTTAAGGGTGTCTTCCAACTCGGGGATGGACCAGTTGCCGTGCCGGTATTTCATGGGCGGCAAGTGATTCAGGCGCAGGTTTTCTTTCAGGAAGTCTCCGGTCAGCGGATGACAATCGCTGGCGGTTACGTCGGCGCCGCGCCTGTGTCCGACGAGACTTGCCAACGCCAGTCCACAACCGATTTCGAGAATTCGTTCACCGACCAGGACTGGCCGTAAGGCGAGGCGTGCGGCGAGGTGCGCGCCGGACGGCCACAGCATGCCGAATAGCGGCCACATGGCGGACGAGATGCCGATTCTTTCGGCGTCGCCGGTGGGGTCGGAGAATTGCTGAAGGTCCAGCAGCGAGCGAATGATCAGGTCTTCAACGCCAGCAACGGCGATGTTTTCTTGCTTGGTCAGGTAACCGGGCATCAGGGAGGCGCGGAGCGGAGCCGCGCGGGAGGATGGGCCGTCAGTATGCGCTAGTTTGGGAATTTGACTCCGGGTTATGCCGGATTCCTCTCCGTAAGGTGGTCTGAACGACCTTCCTTCGTGTTTGTCCCTATCGCGTCCCGCCCCGTCCCACTCCAATAATGTAATCCATTACATCCGCGGGGCGTGAGTGGAAACAAATGACGGAAACGTTCCGCACCGCCGACGAAATCTCGATCTCGGACGTTGCCCAGACGGCGGGCGTATCGGTCGCGACCGTATCCCGGGTTCTCAACGGCCACACCAACGTACGTGAAACCACCCGCGACAAAGTGCTCGCGGCGGTGGCCGCCAGCGGGTACCGGATCAACGAGCTCGCCCGTAATTTACGCACTGCGGAAAGCCGCATGCTGCTCACCATGGTCCCCGATTTCGGCAACCCGTTCTACGCCGCCATCGTTCGCGGCATCGACAGCGTGGCTCGTCAAAACGGTTATTTCATGCTGCTTTGCGATACCGGCGCGGACCCCGGCCGCGAACGCAGTTACTTCGACTTGCTGCGCGGCCGCCGCGCCGATGGCGCCATCTGCCTCGATCCCGCCGCCATTCAGCAGGCGCTAGCCGAAGAAGCCGCCACGCTGCCCTGGGTAGCGTGTTGCGAATTCGATCCTGCCGCAGGCGTACCGTACGTAGGTATCGACAACTATCAAGCCGCCGGCGACGCAGTCCGCCACTTGCTTAGTCAAGGTCACCGGAAAATCGCGCTGATCAACTCGGGCCATGGCTACTTATATAGCCGTCAGCGCGCAGAGGGCTACCGCGATGCATTAAGCACTGCAGGCATCGACGCCGATCCGGCCTGGCAAATCGATCTCGATACCCTCGATTATGCAGTCGGCGAAAGTGCCGCGCGCAAGCTGACATGCCTTCGACGCAACCGGCCAACAGCTGTATTTGCCGTCTCCGACACACTCGCCATAGGCGTGATCAACGGCTTGCGGGGCGTTGGCTTGCGCGTCCCGGACGACATGGCGGTGATCGGTTTCGACGATATCGCCGTCGCCGCGCAAATCGATCCACCGCTCACGACGGTCGCTCAACCCATGCGCGAACTTGGAGAAACCGCCGCGCGCCTGCTGCTCAAACGCCTGCGCGAACCGAACGCACATGTGCCCGGCGTGCTGCTGCCGCACAAGCTGATGATACGAAGGAGCGCGTGACCATGAGCCTGGCCGTCAGCTTCGACAACATCGAAAAACAGTTCGGACCTGTTCGCGTGCTGCATGGCGTGAGCTTCGATCTTGCCCCCGGTCGCATCTACGGCCTGATTGGCGAGAACGGCGCGGGCAAGTCGACGCTGATGAAGATTCTCGCCGGCTATGAACGCCCGACTGCGGGCACGGTTTCCATTGATGGGGTGGTCCAGGCCTTCGATAGTTCCCGCGATGCCGAAGCCACGGGCATCGTACTGATCCATCAGGAACTGAACCTCGCGGATCATTTGAGCATTGTGCAGAACATGTTTCTCGGTCATGAGAAACGGCGCGGCCTCTTCCTCGATGAACCCGCCATGCGCGAAGATGCACGCGTGCGTCTCGCCGATGTCGGCCTGCACAAGCACCCGGATACACGCGTGCGCGACCTGATCGTCGCGGAAAAACAGCTCGTGGAAATCGCCAAGGCCATGCTGCGCGATGCCCGCCTGCTGATCATGGACGAGCCGACCGCCACGCTCACGCCCGCCGAAACGCAACGCCTGTTCGCGCTGATGGCGCGCTTGAAAGATGATGGCGTGACCATCGTTTATATCTCGCACAAACTCGACGAAGTGGAACGCGTTACCGACGAAGTCATCGTGATGCGTGATGGCCGCTTCGTCACGCGCGGGTTGACCGCTGAGATCACGCGCCAGCAGATGGCGAACCTGATGGTCGGGCGCGAAGTGTCCGACATGTTCCCCGATAAGCCCGTCATCGCCGCCGACGCCCGCGTGGCTTTCAAGGTCGATAACGCGTATGTGCCGGGCTGGGCGGAGAACGTGAGCTTCTCGGTGCGAGCAGGCGAAGTGTTCGGCTTCGCGGGACTCGTGGGCGCGGGACGCACGGAACTCTTCGAAGGACTCATTGGCCTGCGGGCGCGCACGGCGGGACGCATTACGCTCGACGGCGAAAACATCAATCCGCGCAATCCCCGCACTGCGATGAAACACGGCATCACCTATCTGAGCGAAGACCGAAAGGGGCGCGGTCTTCATGTCGACATGGCCTTGAAAGATAACCTCACCATGATGACGCTGGAGCGCTACGCACATCCGCTGCTCGACGCGCAAGCGGAACGTGATGCGCTTAAAAAAGCGGTTAGCGACTTCGGCATTCGCACAGGCAATCTCGCGAGCCGCGCCCGCATGTTGTCGGGTGGTAATCAGCAAAAGCTCGCGCTCGCGAAGTTCCTGCACCCCGATCCACGCGTAGTTGTCCTCGACGAACCCACTCGCGGTGTCGATGTCGGCGCGAAACGCGATATCTATTTCCTGATCCACGCACTCGCTGCCGAAGGCCGTGCGGTGATCGTCATCTCATCCGAACTGATCGAGTTGATTGGTTTATGTCATCGCGTGGCGGTGATGCGCGGCGGCCAACTGGTCGCCACGCTTCGGGACGGACATCTGACTGAAGAGAGGTTGATCGCGCATGCGACCGGCACACACTGAAGGCGTTGAAGGATCGAGCCGCCTGGGCGGCTTCGCGCGACGGCTGCACGGCGTCGGGCCACTGCTCGGACTGGTCGCGCTATGCATTGGCGGCACGCTGCTGAACCCGGATTTCGCCACCTTCGACAACGCGATGAACGTCCTCACGCGAACCTCGTTCATCGGCATCATCGCCGTGGGAATGACTTTCGTGATCATTTCGGGTGGCATTGATCTGTCGGTCGGATCGATGGCCGCATTGATCGCCGGCAGCATGATCTGGGTCATGAACGCGCTTGCGCACGGCGTTGGCGGACGGCCCCTCCCACCGCTCGCCATCATTGCTGTCGGTATCGTTTTAGCCCTTGTTTTAGGGGGTCTTTTTGGTTTGGCGCATGGTTTGCTCGTCACCAAGGGACGCATAGAACCGTTCATCGTGACACTGGGGACGCTCGGGATCTTCCGGGCGGTGCTGACGTGGCTCGCGGACGGCGGGGCGCTCACGCTCGACAACAATTTGTCCGATCTCTATGGACCCGTGTATTACGCCAGCCTCTTCGGCATTCCCGTGCCGATCTGGGTGTTCCTGATCGTCGCGGCGGGCGGTGTGATCGTGCTGAACCGAACCGTGTTCGGGCGGCATGTGCAGGCTATAGGGTCGAACGAGCAGGTCGCCCGTTATGCGGCCATTCGCGTGGATACCGTGAAGATTGTCACGTACGTGCTGCTCGGGTTGTGTGTGGGCGTGGCGACGGTGCTGTATGTGCCGCGCCTCGGCTCTGCAACGCCTACTACGGGCCTGCTCTGGGAGCTTGAGGCAATTGCAGCGGTGGTCGTTGGCGGGACCGCACTGAGGGGTGGCGAAGGGCGTGTGATCGGGACGGTAATCGGCGCGATCCTGTTGTCAGTGATTGCGAACATCCTGAATCTCACCAGCATCATTAGCGTGTATCTCAACGCGGCAGTGCAGGGCGCCGTGATTATTTTCGTAGCGTTTTTACAGCGTGGACGTCGTTGAAGTGTGTTCGAACCGTGCCCTGAAATCCTCTCAGGCGCCTGTCAAAACAATGGAGACACAGCATGAAAAACATCCTTCGCGTACTCGGCGCCTCATTGGGTACCTCACTCCTCACACTAACGCTGGCGGCGAGCGCCGTCTCGGCCATGGCCGCCGATAAAGTCACGCTCGGCGTTGCCATCCCCACTGCGACGCACGGCTTCACCGGCGGTATTGTCTGGTGGGCCAACGAGGCTAAAAAGGAACTGGAACAGGCGCATCCCGACCTGAAGATCATCATCAAGACAGCGGGCGGCGCGCCGGAACAGGCGAACCAGTTGCAGGACCTGGTGACGGTGAACAAGATCAATGCACTGGTGATTTTCCCGTTCGAATCGGCGTCGCTGACGCAGCCGGTGGCGCAGGTCAAGAAGAAGGGCGTGTACGTGACCGTGGTGGATCGCGGGCTGACCGATACCAGCGCGCAGGATGCCTACGTAGCCGGTGACAACACCGCGTTCGGCAAGCTGCCGGCTGAATATCTGGCGAAGACAATGGATGGCAAAGGCGATATTGTCGCGTTGCGCGGCATTCCGACTACGCTGGACAACGAACGCTGGGCTGCGTTTGAATCGGTGATCAAGCAGCATCCCGACATGAAGGTCCTGGATGCCAAATACGCGAACTGGAATCGCGATGACGCCTTCAAGGTCATGCAGGATTACCTCACGCGTTTCAAGCATATCGACGCGGTCTGGGCAGCTGACGACGACATGATGATCGGCGTGCTGAAGGCTATCGATCAAGCGAAGCGTACAGATATCAAGCAAGTGTTCGGCGGCGCGGGATCGAAGGAAGCGGTCAAGCGGATCATGGACGGCGACAAGCTGGTGCAGGCGGATGTGTCGTACTCGCCCAAGTTCATCTACGACGCGATCAAGCTCACTGCCGAAGCGCGTTTGAAGGGTGACAAGCTGCCGCCCACGACCATCATTCCTTCGGTGCTGATCACGAAGGACAACGCCAAGCAGTTCTATTATCCGAACTCGCCGTTCTGAGTTCCTGGCGGCTTGAGGACAGCTACGTTAGTGGATCGACGCTCATGAAAACCATCAAAGGCCCCGCCATTTTCCTGGCCCAGTTTCTAGGCGACACATTGCCCTTTGACAACCTCGCGCACCTTGCGGGCTGGGCGAAGGGCCTGGGTTACGAAGGTATCCAGGTGCCGTGCGATCCGCGGCTGATTGATCTCGAGCAGGCTGCAAAGAGCGATGCATATTGCGACGACCTGCTTCGCGTAGTGGAAGACGCGGGCGTGAGCATCACGGAGTTATCTACGCATTTGCAGGGGCAGCTTGTCGCGGTTCATCCGGCCTATGACACGCTCTTCGACGGCTTTGCCGCAGCGCATGTTCGTGGCGATCCGAAGGCTCGTACGGCTTGGGCGATCGAGCAGGTTGGGTTCGCGGCGGCGGCGTCCAAGCGTCTGGGCTTGAGCGCGCACGTGACGTTTTCGGGGGCGTTGGCGTGGCCTTATTTGTATCCGTGGCCGCAGCGCCCGCAGGGTCTGGTGGAGGCTGCGTTCGAAGAATTAGCGCGGCGCTGGCGGCCGTTACTGGACGCCTTCGATCAGGCCGGCGTGGATGTTTGCTATGAGTTGCATCCGGGGGAGGATTTGCACGATGGCGTGACGTTCGACCGTTTTCTTGCCGCTGTGGACGATCATCCGCGCGCGAACATCCTGTTCGATCCAAGTCACTTCTTGCTGCAGCAACTGGACTACCTTCAGTTCATCGATATTTATCACGAACGTATCAAGGCATTCCATGTGAAGGACGCAGAGTTTCGTCCTGACGGTCGGCAGGGCGTGTACGGCGGTTATTCGGGGTGGGTGGATCGGGCAGGGCGATTCCGGTCGCTGGGCGATGGGCAGATCGACTTCTGGGCGATCTTTTCGAAGATGGCGCAGTACGATTTTCCTGGCTGGGCCGTGCTTGAGTGGGAGTGCGCGTTGAAGCATCCGGAGGATGGCGCGCGCGAGGGGGCGGAATATATCCGCACGCATATTATTCGCGTAGCGGATCGGGCATTCGATGACTTTGCCGGAAGCGGCGCGAACGGTGAGCAAATACGGGAGGTGCTGGGGCTCGCGCCTTAGGATTCGCGCCTTAAGACTTGGCCCTTAAGACCCGGGCCTTAAAGCACTGAACACCAGCCACCAATCCACCCCCCAGCCGAACCTGACTTGCACTAGCCCAGACCCGGGCCGATCAGGACAAAGCTCGTCACGTCGGTCATCGTCCGCGGTTGGCGACCAGGACGCAGGCGTCCCGCGATTCGAACCAAGGCCCGGTCGTCAAGGTGGGCAGTGACTGCCCTCGCATACTGTTCCTGATCGAGTAGAACGCGCGCCTTGATGATCTCGCCCTCACGCAGGAGCAGCGCCACGACTACCTCGCCGGCCCGATTTCCTTCAATACTGAATTCACCGTTCAGATGCTCGACTGTTCCGATGAATACGTCGTCGCGGTCACGTTCGACCGCACGCAATTCCTGGCGCACGTCGTCAATACGCCCGAAGTAATCGCTTCGAATCGTGATGGTCTCACCGGCCGTGGCGTCTTGCGGTAGCGCTACGGTTGTTGCCCAACGAAACGACATATCGATGTTGTTGCGCACGTCGTCATTGTGAAGACGGGTCAGCGCCTCGCAAAGATTCGACGAAACGATAGGTGACGCCGCAGCCCTTTGCGAATCTACGAAGCGGCTCAGCGTGTCTTCTTCGATAGCCTTGACGAGTTGGCGCACGCCATTTCTGGCAGTAAGCATGGTCCTGCGAACGAACGACTCCTTCGTATGCGTGAGGTCGGGTAAGGAAGGCGTTTCCATAGCGTCGACAGGACACGACACGCGGACCACGAAGCTGCCTCGCTCGGTATGTCCGAACCGCGCATGACCTGCAAGTTGCGTAGCTTCTGCCCTGTGCAGACGCGGATGATGAGTCTGGGGACGCAGTACGGTACAGGCCGACGCGAGCAGGATCTGCTCCGCGCCCAACAGCAACGAAGCGGCGAACGACAATGGCAGGCCGTCGTCGACCGCGCCGCTGCTTGTCACGCGGTAATAGATGGAGTCGTCACGCGAGATGGCAGCGAGCTGAATCAGATCCGCCAGCGTCATACCTTGCAGGTCCGCGAGTTTGGACAACGCGAGCTCACATGCCTCGGCGTAGTCCGGCGCATCCTGATCCATGGGAATGACGATCTGGCGGCGCGGCATGTCGGCGTGATGCAGGACGTAGAGACGGTCCACGATGCCATCGGGCAGCGACTCCCATCCCAGCGATTTCACGAAATCGCGCAGGCCGGAAGGTGATAGATCTTTAAGCGCCATGAGAAACTCGATGTGCGGGAGCTTTATAAGCAGGAATTTCGCGACGCGAGATGCTCGCCATGAGTTGCATGAGACCGGTACCGTCGAACACCTGATGCTTCGGAATTTTTACCGTGACACCTGCATGGTTGTCTGTTGGTGGAGCGCCGCGCAGACTGACCCAATACGCGCATTTTCGCAGCACGAGTTGCTCGTGAGAGTGTGTCAGCCAGTCTTCCGCTTTCGGCGGCAGGAACAACACCGCAAGTATCCGCGGCGACGCGTGCGTTTCACGGCGCAAGTCGTCATATTGCTGCGTGCCGGACAGGAAATAGGAAAGCGAGTCGCCGTCGTCGAATGGCGGCTTGATGCTTGCCTTCAGCTGGACCTTGATGTCGACTTCGGTCAGGCTTCCGCCGTTCGGAAATGGCTCCCAACCGGTGAGCATGGCGTCGATCCCGGCATTGTCATCGTGCCTGTTGCTCGTCTTGCAGTTGACGCCCGCGTGGGATGCAATTGCGTGGAGGTAAGCGTAGCTCAACTCCGATTCCCGATTAACTGACGTAACTGCTGTTGCCATGATCTTCCCGCGGTTCCGTTATCCATCGATAGGGAAGCTTAGGCGCAAACACCATTATTCGACTTGTGGAAAAATTCGCCGCGACAAAATTTGACGATTCAAAAGCTGACGATTTGCGCAGGACAAAAGAAAACGCCGACGCGAATGCGTCGGCGCTGAACTACTGGAAAGAGCAGTCGTTTATAAGCAACTCGTCAGCAGCTTACGACCAGTCCGCGTGGAAACTACCCTTCTTATCCACCCGTTCGAACGTATGCGCGCCGAAGAAATCGCGCTGCGCCTGCACCAGATTCGCCGGCAATGTCTCCGACCGGTAACTATCGTAATAAGCGACCGCTGACGAGAACGCCGGCACCGGCACACCCGCCTTCACGGCGGCCACGACCACGTCACGCAGCGCACCCTGATACTTCGTCGCGATGTCGGTGAAATACGGATCGAGCAGCAAGTTGTGCAAGTCCGGGTTGGTCTTATAGGCGTCCGTGATCTTCTGCAAGAAGCCAGCACGAATGATGCAACCCGCCCGGAAGATCTTCGCGATCTGACCATACTGCAAGTCCCACTTGTACTCTTCCGATGCCGCGCGCAACTGCGCAAACCCCTGCGCATACGAAACAATCTTGCTCAGGAACAGCGCGCGCCGCACGGCTTCGACAAACGCATCACGATCGCCATCAAACTTCGGCGACGGTCCCGTCAACTGTTTACTCGCTTCAACGCGCTGATCCTTCAGCGAAGACAGCACGCGTGCAAAGACAGCTTCCGTGATCAGCGGTAGCGGAGCGCCAAGGTCGAGCGCGTTCTGGCTGGTCCACTTGCCCGTGCCCTTTTGCGCCGCGCGGTCGAGAATGACGTCGACCAGATCCTTGCCCGTCTCGTCATCCTTCTTCGAGAAGATCTTCGACGTGATCTCGATCAGGTAACTATCCAGTTCACCCTTGTTCCACTCGACATACACTCGGCCCAGTTCTTCATTTGACAAGCCCGCGACGCGCTTGAGCACATCGTAGCTTTCAGCGATCAACTGCATGTCGCCGTATTCGATCCCGTTGTGCACCATCTTCACGTAATGTCCCGCGCCGTCCGGGCCCATGTACGCTACGCACGGTTCGCCGTCCGGCGCCTTGGCGGCGATCTCGGTGAGGATCGGAGCTACCAGGTCATACGCTTCCTTCTGGCCGCCCGGCATGATCGACGGGCCTTTCAACGCACCTTCCTCACCACCGGACACACCCGTGCCAATGAAATGCAGCCCCGACTTGGCGAGGTCGGTGTTACGGCGGATGGTATCGGTGAAATGGGTGTTGCCGCCGTCGATCAGGATGTCGCCCTTGTCGAGCAGAGGACGCAGCGAGTCGATAGTGGCGTCGGTGCCCTGGCCGGCCTTGACCATCAGCAGGATGCGGCGCGGTTTTTCAAGCGACTCGACGAATTCTTCCAGCGTGTACGAAGGCACGAGTTTCTTGTCGGGATGCTCGGCCATCAGGTCGTCGGTTTTTTCGCGGCTGCGGTTGTACACGGACACCGCGTGTCCGCGGCTCTCGATGTTCAACGCCAGATTGCGTCCCATGACGGCGAGGCCTACAACGCCGATTGCTTGCTTGCTCATGTTTCTCTCCGAATGACCGAAGCGCGGGTGGCTCGTGGCGACACGCGCGACGGATGCGATTTGTCAATTGGGGCGGTGTCCGCGACGGCATTCCGGACAGGCTCTCGCGTCAGGAAACAGTCGCAAGAGCGGCACGGACACTACGCGTTTCTGTCAGCCTGGCCGGTGGAAACGCGCAAACGCCGCGCGGAACGCGCAGACGGAGCGAGATTACCACTTTGACACGCGGCTGGCAGACATCGCACGCGCCAGCACGGTCGGACAGCAAGCGGGGAGCGTCCGGGCAACATGCCTGACACCGGTCTAGAATGAGCATCCGCGACCGGTTTCAGGCGCGGCGCGACTCGCTTGAACCAGGCGAAACAGGGTAACCGCATGGCGCTTCGGAAAAAGACGCAGCAAAAGACGCACCCCAGGTCTCACCATTACCACGTCTACGTGATCGAACTGGCGGACACGGTCTGGAACGAAGCGCGTTTCCGGCGCGCGAATCCGGATTACGTGCTCGGCAAGCCCTTCGTCTACGTAGGCATGACGGGCATCGACCCCGATGTTCGTTTCGACAAACACAAGGCCGGCATCCAGTCGAACCGGTATGCGCGGGAATTCGGGCTGCGACTGTTGCCGCAGCTCTACGAACTGTATAACCCGATGCCGTATGAAGGCGCGCGGGAGATGGAAGTGGAATTGGCAATCGGCTTGCGGGAAGCCGGGTACGGCGTCTGGCAAGCATAGAACCGGGCGGCGCCGGCGCACTCGCGACCGGCGTTCTTATCAGACTAAATGAAGGAGCAGGACATGCGGATTCTGGTGGTGGGTGCGGGCGCGATTGGCGGCTATTTCGGCGGGCGGCTGCTCGCCGCCGGCCGCGAAGTGACATTCCTCGTGCGCGAGCGGCGTGCCGCGCAACTCGCGCAGACGGGTCTCAATGTGCGCAGCCCGAATGGCGATCTGTCGATACCCAATCCGCCCATCGTGCTGGCGAAAGACGTTCGCGAGCCGTTCGACCTGATCCTGCTCAGCTGCAAGGCTTACGATCTCGACGGCGCCATCGAATCGATAAAAACCTCGGTCGGGCCGAACACCGCCATCTTGCCCATGCTCA
The DNA here is from genome assembly GCF_011493005.1 of Caballeronia sp. SBC1. NCBI lineage: Bacteria > Pseudomonadati > Pseudomonadota > Betaproteobacteria > Burkholderiales > Burkholderiaceae > Caballeronia > Caballeronia sp. SBC1. The sequence goes on along the minus strand of NZ_CP049158.1, from coordinate 1,566,765 downwards.
ACGGCATGCATCACCTGGATGTGCTCGAAGCGCAATTCGGCGCGGACCGCGTGCTCGGCGGCCAGTGCATCGTGGCCGTGACGCTCGACGCCGACGGCACCATCGTTCACCTGAACAAGCTGCATTCCATGGAATACGGCGAGCGTACGGGCGGTTTATCGGCGCGAATTGAAGCCATCTCGGCACAGTTGTCAGGCGCGCAATTCGACGCGGCAGCCAGCCCCGAGATCATTCAGTCGATGTGGGAAAAGTGGGTGTTCCTCGCGACGCTCGCGGCCGGCACATGCCTGATGCGCGCACCGGTCGGCGACATCATCGCGGCGCCGGGCGGCCAGAAATTTCTGCTCGATCTCTTCGATGAAGCCCGCGCCATCGCAACCGCGAATGGCTTTGCGCCCGGAGAAGCAGTGGTCGCGCGTGCGCGGGCGATGTTCACGGAGGCCGGTTCCACCATCACAGCGTCCATGCTGCGCGATCTTGAGAACGGCGCGCGGATCGAGGCGGACCACGTGGTGGGAGATCTGATCGCGCGTGCCAAAGGAGCTAAAGGGACCGAGGGCGCAATCAGCACGCCGCTTTTCTCGACGGCCTATACGCATTTGAAAGCTTACGAATCCCGTCGCGAACTTGGTGACGTCAAGGTTTCGTAATCCGAATCGGGCGATGAGAGCGGGTTGGGTGCCGGCGGTTGCAGTGGCGTTGTACCCCGCTGCCCGAAAAATCCGCATCGTGCTTTAAACAGCCATTCCATACTTTGAAGCAACGGCCGTAAAGCGTTACGCTTTGCGCTTCCTAAAAAGTAACGCTCGCCGAACCATGCACGATCATGCCTTGCAAGAGCCGTTCGCCCCGCCGACTGTCGCGGAAATTTTTATCGGCTTCCTGACGCTCGGGCTGACCGCGTTCGGCGGTGCACTACCGCTTGCACGGCGCGAAATTGTCGAGCGGCGCAAGTGGCTTACGCCCGACGAATTCGTCGATCTGCTGGGCCTTTGCCAGTTTTTGCCGGGTGGCAATGTGATCAACCTCTCAGTTGCGGTCGGCATGAAATTTCGCGGCGTGGCCGGGGCGCTGGCGGGCCTGCTCGGGTTGATCGTCGGGCCTTCGCTGATCGTGATCGGACTCGGCGTGCTGTATCAACGCACGCATCAAGATCCGCACATCCGCCATTTGTTCGCGGGACTCGCTGCGGCTGCTGCAGGCTTGCTGGTATCGATGGCCATCAAGGTAGCGTGGCCGCTGCGGCGCAAACTCTCCATGGCGGCGGTCGCAGCCGTAGCGTTCGTCGCGATCGCGTTGCTGCGCTTGCCGTTATTGCCAGTGATGCTGGTGCTCACACCGGTTTCGATTTTCGTCGCGTCGAGGGTGAATCGCGAGATGAGCGGCGAAGTGAAGCGGGAAGCAAAGCGCAAGGAGAGCCAATGAATCACGATCTCGTTTCGCTTGCGGCCATTTTCAGCCAGCTTTCACTGCTCGCCTTTGGCGGCGGCAATACCATCCTGCCCGAGATGCAGCGGCAGGTAGTGGACATACATCAGTGGATGTCGAAGGCGGATTTTTCCGCGCTGTTCGCGCTCGCGCAGGCGGCGCCCGGACCGAACATGATGATCGTGACGCTGATCGGCTGGCATGTGGCCGGCTGGCCGGGCGTGCTGGTGACATCGATTGCAAAGTTCGGTCCGTCGTCAATCGTGACAGTCGCCGCGATGCACGCCTGGGAACGCTTCAAGAACCATCCATGGCGGCGGTACGTTCAACTCGGTCTCATCCCGATGACAGCCGGCCTGGTCGCAGCGAGCGCGTCGTTGATTGCCGAAGCGTCGGACACCCGCTTGATACTCACGGCCATCACGGCGCTCATTGCGTTTCTGTCGTTCAAGACGAAGCTGCATCCGCTGTGGTTGCTGGCTGCGGGTAGCCTGATCGGGCTGACCGGCTTCGGGCAGTTCTAGCCTCGGCGTCGGCCTTGAAGGCGAAAGGCCGGGCTAGTGTCAGGCATCGGCTTTGCGGAAAGGGCCGTGCTGTTCAGGCGGTATCGACGAGTTCGGCGATGTCATGAACATCGATCGTCCGGCCATGTTTGCTTGTCACGCGTTTTGTTTTGAGGAGAAAAAACTGATGGCGATGACCACTGAATTCGCACTTACTGCGCCATCGCGCGCTGAGATCGACGTGCTCGATGGGCCGGCGGTGATCGAATTCGGCACCTCCTGGTGCGGCCATTGCCGCGCTGCCCAGCCCCTGATCGCAGAGGCCTTCCAGGACCACGCCAACGTCCGGCATTTGAAGATCGAGGACGGCAGCGGCCGTCCGCTCGGCCGCTCGTTCAGGATCAAACTCTGGCCAACGCTGATCTTCCTCGACAACGGGCTCGAGGTCGCGCGGGTCGTGCGCCCGCAAAGCACATCCGAAATCCGCGATGCTTTCGCGCTGATCGACCATCCAACTTCGCCGTGACGAGGGTTTTTACCGATCATTCGGGGCGCGGGGTCCGGGAATATCATCGCTTGGAAGGGTAGTGAAGGAAGGGTAGTGAAGGGTAGTCACAGGCAGCGCGGACAAGCGGGCGCGGGAGTTGCGCACCGTGTCTTGCGTGCCGGGTCGGCAATGCCTGCACGCAACGCCATCCGCCTCGGCGTTACCCCGACCAGCAGGAGGTTCATCATGCCGCGCTTCGCCGCCAACCTCACCATGATGTACAACGAACACACATTCCTTGACCGTTTCGGCGCGGCGGCGCGTGATGGTTTCAAGGCGGTGGAATTCCTGTTTCCCTATGAATTTCCGCCAGCGGAGATCAAGGCCCAGCTCGTGGACAATGGCCTGAAACAGGTGCTGTTCAACGCGCCGCCGGGCGACTGGACCGGCGGCGAACGCGGTCTCGCTTCGCTGCCGGGACGCGAGGATGAGTTCAGGCGCAGCATTGAGATTGCTCTCGACTATGCTGCGGCGCTCGGCAACGACCGGCTCCATGTCATGGCGGGGTTGATTGAAACGAAGCACGAAACGAAGCGTGAAGCGAAGCACGAAACGCCGCACGTGCGTGAACAACATCGCGATGTCTACATCAAGAATCTGGCGTTGGCCGCGAGCATGGCGCAAACGGCGCGCGTCACCATCGTGATCGAGCCGATCAATACGCGTGACATGCCCGGCTATTTCCTGAACCGGCAGGATGAAGCGCAAGCGATCTGCGAAGAGATTGGCGTGCCAAACCTGCAAGTTCAGTTCGACTGTTATCACTGCCAGATCGTCGAAGGTGATCTGGCAGTCAAGCTTCGCCGCGACATGAAACGGCGCAACGCGGGCATCGGCCATATTCAGATTGCCGGCGTGCCGTACCGCAATGAGCCGGATACAGGCGAAGTCAATTATCCGTATCTGTTCGATCTCATCGATTCACTCGGCTACGGCGGGTGGATCGGCTGTGAATACAGGCCGCGCGCGGGCACCTCCGACGGCTTGGGCTGGCTCACGCCGTATCGTCATGCGGGCCGCGCATCATGATCATGGCGGAAAGGTCCGATGCCGGTCCGATGCGCGATGTCCGGCCAGCGGTTTGCTTTGACAGCGGCGAAGCAAGCGCAAGACTCACTCCGCAGGACTCACTCGCACGACGCTGAAACTTTCCTTGCGGCGTGAGAGTCCACGGCAAAAAGCGAGTTCGCTTGCGTCTTGTATCACCTGGTTTTTTTGTCACCCACGGCGTGCATCGCGATCTGCGGTCCGCGATAGGCGCTGCTTTCAGGAGAGTTCACATGCAGATCACCGGAGAAATGCTGATCGGTGCTACGGCGGTGCGCGGAAAAGACGTCACGCTGCATGCCTTCGATCCAGCGCGCGGCGTTGACTTGCAGCCGGCTTTTGGAGGCGGCGGAGCGAAGGAAGTCGCCCGCGCGGCCGACCTTGCCGAGCAGGCATTCGATACCTATCGGCTCGCGCCTTTTGAAATCCGTGCGCAATTCCTGGAAGCGATTGCGGACAATATCGCCGAGCTTGGCGATGCATTGATCGAACGCGCACAGGCCGAATCCGCGTTGCCGAAAGCGCGACTCGAGGGAGAGCGCGCCCGCACGATCGGGCAATTGAAACTTTTCGCGTCGCTCGTGCGCGAAGGCCGCTGGCTGTCTGCCACGATCGATTCGGCGCAACCCGAACGCAAGCCGTTGCCGCGGCCCGACTTGCGTTTGCAGAAGATTCCCGTTGGCCCGGTTGCCGTGTTCGGCGCCAGTAACTTTCCGCTGGCGTTTTCAGTAGCCGGCGGCGATACCGCCGCCGCGCTCGCCGCGGGTTGCCCCGTGGTCGTGAAGTCGCATCCAGCGCATCTGGGCACCTCGGAGCTGGTCGGGCGCTCGATCCAGAAAGCGGTGGCTGATTCAGGATTGCCCGAAGGTGTGTTCTCGCTCGTAGTGGGCGCGGGCAACGCGATAGGCGAAGCGCTGGTGGCACATCCGGCTATCAAGTCGGTCGGCTTCACGGGCTCGCGACGAGGTGGCCTGGCGTTGATCGAGATCGCATCGAAGAGGCGCGAGCCGATTCCTGTCTTTGCCGAGATGAGCAGCATCAATCCGTTCTTTGTGCTGCCGGGTGCACTCGCCGCGCGGGCTGAATCGCTCGCCAATGGTTTCGTCGATTCAGTCACGCTCGGGGTCGGTCAGTTCTGCACGAATCCGGGTCTGGTGCTGGCGCTGGAAGGGCCGCATTTGCAGGCGTTTATCGATTACGCCGTGAGTGCTTTCGAAAAGAAGGGCGCTCAGACAATGCTGACGACGGGCATTGCGGCCGCGTATCAGGAAGGCATTGCGCGGCGTGATGAATCGGGCGCGGAGCGCGTGGCGACCGGCGCCGAATCCGATGTGTCGTGTCCGGCACTGCCCGTGCTTTATACCGTGAGCGCCGCAAAATTCCTCGCCACGCCGCAACTCGAAGATGAGATATTCGGACCCACATCGCTGATTGTGACCTGCAGCAGCGAGGACGAAATGCTGGACTTGGCACGGCGTATTGAAGGCCAGCTAACGGCCACGCTGCAAATGGAAAGCGACGACTTGCCGCTCGCGCGGCGCCTCCTGCCCATCCTCGAACGCAAGGTCGGTCGGATTCTGGCGAACGGCTTTCCGACCGGCGTTGAAGTATCGTATGGCATGGTGCATGGCGGGCCGTATCCGGCTACATCCGACAGCCGCGCGACCTCGGTTGGCGCGATGGCGATTGAACGCTTCCTGCGGCCGGTGTGTTACCAGGACCTGCCCTCGGCTTTGCTGCCGCTTGCACTTCAGGATGACAATCCGCTAAGTCTGTGGCGCCTGCGCGATGGCGAACTCGGACCCAACTAATCAAACGAATCAAACAACAAGGAGATGAAAGCAGATGGAGCGCCGTTATCCCGATCCCGCCGTCCGAGTACTCGATCCGCGCTTCAACGCGCTACGCGTCGGCATGGCGTCGGTCGAATGTTTGTATCAGGGGGCTCGCTGGTCGGAGGGCCCGGTCTGGTTCGGCGACAGTCGCACGCTGGTATGGAGCGACATTCCGAACAACCGCATGCTGCGCTGGGACGAAGAAACGGGCGAGGTCCGCACGTTCCGCAAACCATCGAATAACGCCAACGGCAATACCCGCGACCGTGAAGGACGGCTGGTCACGTGTGAGCATCTCACGCGCCGCGTAACACGCACAGAGTACGACGGTTCGATCACCGTGCTCGCCGACCAATACAACGGCAAGCCGCTCAATTCACCGAACGACGTGATTGTAAAATCCGATGGCTCCATCTGGTTCAGCGACCCGACCTTTGGTATTGACGGCTTTTATGAGGGCGAGCGTAAGAACCCGGAGTTGAAGCCGGCGGTGTATCGCGTGGATGGCAAGAGTGGTGAGATCGCCATGATGACCGACACGCTGATCGGCCCGAACGGACTCGCATTTTCGCCGGACGAGTCGGTGATTTATATCGTCGATTCGCGAGCGTCGCCGCGTAAGATCCTCGCCTTCGATGTCGCAAGCGACGGCCTTAAGCTGACGAATCAGCGCGAGGTGATTGATGCCGGGCAGGGCACGCCCGACGGTTTTCGCGTGGATGTGCACGGCAACCTGTGGTGCGGCTGGGGCATGGGCAACGACGACCTGGACGGCGTCAGGATCTTCACGCCGCAAGGTGAGGCGATTGGGCATATTGCGTTGCCCGAACGCTGTGCCAACGTGTGTTTTGGCGGCCGTTATCGCAACCGCTTGTTCATGGCGGCGAGTCACGGCCTGTATTCACTTTATGTGAACACGCAGGGCGTGATTGGCGGTTGAGGCTTCACTTCGACGTCACTCCGGCGCGAGTTTTTCCATCAGCTTTTCCGGCTGCGCAGGCACGACAAAACCGAACCGGGCATACAACGCGTGAGCGCTCGTGGTTGTCAGCATCATCTTGCGCAGGCCCTGCAAATCCGGATGCGCCAACAGGCATTCCACCAGCCATGTGCCCAGGCCGTCGCGTTGACGGCCGGGTAGCACAAACACATCGGCGAGATACGCGAAGCTCACGGTGTCCGTGATCGCGCGGGCATAACCAATCTGCTCGTCGCGATGGAACAGGCCGAATGCCAGCGAATGCGCGGCAGCCCGCTCGACCTTCTCGCGCGAGATGCCGGGTGACCAGTACGCAACCTCGCTCAAGTACCGATGCACGATGTCGAAGTCGAACGTCCTGATGTCCGTGGTGACGCAATACTCGTCCCTCGACCACTCGGCAACCATTCAACGCACCTTGTAGATACGGCCGGTTTCAAGGCCTTCCACGCTACGGCTGTACGCCAGCGCAACGCGCGCACCGGACGCTGCCTCGAAGCCGCGGAAATACGGCCCGAACGCTTCACGCGCTTCTTCCAGCATGGTCGCGTTCACGACGTTGATGCGCAGACCGCGAGGCAGTTCGATCGAAGCGCCTCGCACGAAACCTTCAATGGCGCCATTGACCGCTGCCGCGCTTGCGCCGTATTTGATGGGCTCGTCGCCCACGATTCCGCTGGTCAGCGTGAACGAGCCGCCATCGTTCAAATATTGTTGCGCGACCAGGACGAGATTGACCTGGCCCATGAGTTTGTCGTCGAGGCCAATGCGGAATTGCTCGGGGGTCATCTGCGAGAGTTCGCCGAAGTGAACGTGCCCGGCTGTGGCAACAATGGCATCGACCTGGCCGATCGACTTGAACAGCGCATGGATGCTGTCGATCTTCGTCAGGTCGACGCGGTGCGCACCTCGCGTGGCACCGATCTCGATGACTTCGTGACGCGGCTGGAATTCGGAGAAGACGGCGCGGCCGACTGTGCCGGTTGCACCAATGACGGCAATTTTCATGAGAGGCTCATCGAAGAAGAAGCGGGCTCTTATTGTGCGTTTTACAGGCCGCTTGAACAAGCGCCCCGGCCCATTTCTCTCAGGTGGACTTCACCCTTCATCCGAAACCTTGACTTCAACGGGATCCGTGCGACGCGTCCGGCGAGAGCAGGAAGATCGATGCCGCCAGCTTGAATACCAGCACTGCGCCGGTCACGAGCGCGGCGACGGGGAGGGCGCGCCATTCGGCGCCAAGCATGGGGCCCACCAGTACGACCGACGCGAAGCCGAGCACAACGGTAATCCAGCGTGCCCATTGCAGGCGGAACGCCACGCATATATACAAGCCGGCAATCAACGCACGCGATGCAATCAGCGCGGCAATGGGCTCGCCAGGACCGGTCATCAGCGTGAGCCCCATCTCGGCCCATGAGAGGGCGTAGCCTAGCCCTAGGCACACCAGTGCAGCGGAGAGCGCATGCTCACGCCACGATGCGCGTATGCCTTGTGTGTGCTGTAACGCTTCGATCGAATACGTATTGGTTGTGTTCATGCTGCCCCCCGCCGCTTGGTTTTTCGATGCATCGTGCTGCATTCGTCTGAGTCGTGGGAGTCTTATGCATGGGTCGTGCCAGGTAACAGGAAAGCTGGGAACATCGCTTGCTTTCAATTACTTAGCGCCCGTGCAGCCGCCATTTACCTGACGAAAGGCCGTTTCTCTTCCGGCGGTTTTATCGGGACTCAAAGGTAGAAAGCAGCGGCACGACGCCACAACATTGCAACGATGCTGCACGCAATGCACGCTTTACACAGTCCACCGACCAGGAGTCATGCATGACCACAACGAAACCGAAGGAACAGAATCCACATTCGCATCGAGAGGAAGAGGACGTCGACCGCGCCGTGGAAGATAGCTTTCCCGCCAGCGATCCACCCTCGACGGGCGGCGTGACGCGGATTGAATCCGACGATGAGAAGGTCAAGCCCGAAAAGAAATGAATCGGGCGGGCAGAGAGACAGGAAGGACCGAAAGCCGCTGGCAGTAGCGGTTTTCGGTCCTTCATTTGATTAGTGTTGAGTTATTTCTCGCGCCGCTGGATCTCGATCAGGCGCGATGGCCTGACATGGTTGATGGCGAAATGCTTGCGTCCCCGCAAGCTGTAGCCGTGGGGATCGCGTTCAACGAATTCGTACTGGCGCTCCACCTCCTCCACGTCGGGCGCGATCATGCCTTTATCCACGACACTGAAGCCTTCCTCTAACGCGAGCGCCAGCCCGTTGCGAGCCGGGCGGCTGTCGAATCCGCCCAGACCGTCGCCTTGTTCATAGCGCGAATTCACCAGCGACGCATTCACGCCAACGAACGCGTTGGGATTGTGCTCGATCATGGCTTCATCACGCGAGGCATCACGATTTTTCCCATCGGCGTCGACGGTATCGTCCAGCGTGTCGTCGTTGAGAACATCCATCGCCTGGTGCGTGGCGTTGGTCATGCCGAGCGGCCCGGCATGTTCCAACGATGAATCAGGTGTGCTGCCGCCCGCCTGCCCAAGCCCGGCTTCCCGTCCCTCCGCTGCTGCTGCCACGTCACTGGGTTTGGCTTGGGCGGTTTCAGTTTCAGGCTTCTTCAGCGGGCTGTCCGCCGCGCGCTGCTTTTGCTTGTCCTGCGATTCATTGTTCTGTGCATTGTTCATGGTTCGCTCCACCTGGTTCAGGTTAACTAAGAGACACGATGCAAGAAACATTCCGGAGCAAGGGGCCGGGGTCAACTCCCGTGTTGAATAAACCGCGGGATAAAACATCAGTAAATGTTCTAAGCCAAATTGATTTTTTTCAACCCAACGAGGGTTTTCTCCAGAGTATGATTTGTTGTTCGCCAGGCCTGCGTGCGCCACCGGACGGCCTAGTGCCGCTTGCCGGATTCGCGCGCTTCAAGCGAGCGGGAGACGACCATCGCGAATCCAGCGGGGCACTTAAAATCAGGGTGACTCATGCAATATGACGCGGCATTTTCACATCGCGGCTATTTACTCAATTGTGCACCGGCACGGCAGGGCGATGGTTATTTTCAACCCTACGTTGTGATCTCGCGATCGAGCGACGGTGAACTGGTGGCCAATCGTTTTTTCCCCGCCGACCTGCGCTTTGGCAACGCCGACGAAGCCATTGCGCACGCCCGCGACTGGGCAGTCAGATGGATCGATGCCAGCCACGTGAAGGTTGACCCCAAGTCCTGAGCGCGCCTGAACGGGTTTCGCGCACAGGCGGCAGTCTTGCAGAAAAACGGTTAATCTCGGGGCATCGTTTAGATCGTGCCGTTCAACGCGGCGTCATCCGCCCAAGCTCCCGACATGCCCAAGACTGTCTCCACAGAAGATCAATTTCCCTCTCAAGAATGGGGCCTCGACAAGATCGTGGCCGACTTGCGGGCGTCGCGCGAGCAGTTGCATCGCACGCGCCATCCGCTTGGAATCCGCGAATTGCCATCGCGTGAAGCGATCGTGAAGATCGTCAATGGGCTGCGCTCGGCGCTGTTTCCCACCCATTACGGCGCCGCCGACCTGACCGCCGAAAGCGTGGATTATTACGTAGGCCACACGCTCGAGAGCACCTTGCGCCTGCTCTCCGAACAGATCCGCCGCGCCTTGCGTTTCCTTCCGGAGAACCACGACCTGAGTGACGCCGAACTTGGCGTGCACGCGTTCGGGCTCGCGCGTGAATTCGGCACGCAGTTGCCGGCCATCCGGGCACTCCTTGTAAGCGACATCCAGGCCGCGTTCGCGGGCGACCCCGCCGCGCAGCACATCACGGAGATCCTGCTCTGCTATCCGGGCATCTGGGCCATGACGCATCATCGTCTGGCACATGCCCTGCATAAGCTCGGGGTGCCCTTGCTCGCGCGCTTCATCAACGAGATCGCGCACTCGGCTACGGGGATCGACATTCACCCCGGCGCGACTATCGGGCCAAGTTTTTTCATCGATCACGGGACGGGTGTGGTGATCGGCGAGACGGCGGTGATCGGCCAGCACGTGCGGGTATATCAGGCCGTGACGTTGGGTGCGAAGAGTTTTCCGGCGGGCAACGACGGCGTGCTGGTGAAGGGCAACGCGCGCCATCCGGTAGTGGAAGACGAGGTGGTGATCTATGCCGGCGCGACCATTCTCGGACGCGTGACCATTGGACGCGGCTCGGTGATCGGCGGCAACGTGTGGCTCACGCATAGCGTGCCGCCGGGCAGCAACGTCTCGCAAGGCAAGATCCGCGAAGGCGGTGCGGGCGACGCGCCGGACGATAGCCGCGGCGCGTGAACGTCCATGAGCCTCAGCGAGCTTTTTAGTTATTCGACACGCTGAACGCGCTCGAATGTCCGACGATGGAAAGGAATTCGCGGCGCGTGGAAGGGTCGTCGCGGAATGTGCCCAGCATCCGCGATGTCACCATTGACGCACCTGCTTTATGCACGCCGCGCGTGGACATGCATTGATGCGTGGCTTCCAGGATTACGCCAACGCCTAGCGGTTGCAGGACTTCTTCCAGCGTGTCGGCGATCTGCGCCGTCATCTTTTCCTGGATCTGCAGACGCTTCGCGAACGCATCTACCAGACGCGCCAGCTTCGAAATGCCCACTACTCGCTCACGCGGCAGATACGCCACGTGCGCGCGGCCAATGATCGGCACCATGTGATGTTCGCAGTAACTTTCGAAGCGGATGTCCTTGAGCACGATCATCTCGTCGTAACCCTGCACTTCGGAAAAGGTGCGGGCCAGGATATCGTGAGGATTCTGCTCATAACCCGCGAAAAACTCTTCGTAAGAGCGGATGACGCGCGAAGGGGTGTCCACAAGTCCCTCGCGCGCAGGGTCGTCCCCGGCCCAGCGGATCAGAACGCGAACGGCGGCTTCAGCTTCTTCGCGGCTTGGACGATCGGTGTGATCAGTTTGATCGTGGATGTCCGAAGACGCGTTGGGGGAGTTGCGCGTGGCGCTCATTGAGGGCTCCGGATGCATGGTGCAAAGTCATGAAGTCCTCATTGTTCCACGTTTTACCGCATGGAAGACCCCGGTGGGATGTCAGGTATGTCACGGTTAAACAGCCGATGGAATCAAGTTTTCCCGCCGCCATCAATTCCAGAGCCGGTTTGCCAGACCTTTTTTCCTTCCTCCGACAGCTTGCCCGAGCTGTGATGTTTGTCCGGTTCCGTGCCTTCCTGCGCCATATCGCCGCCGGGTTGTTCCTGCGCGCGCTGCTTTTCGCCCTTGCGTTGCGCCCGGCGTTCTTCTTGCGATCGACCTGCATAGTTGGTGTCTGTCTGCTTGTCCGTCATGTCGCGCTCCTGGAGTGAGTGACATTCAAAGCGCCGCAAGACACGTTCCATCTGCGATGGCTACCCGATGCACGGGTATCCGCGATACCGGGATAAACGCCCAACTGGTTGCCGTGAGCGGGCTTATATAGAGTGGTCCGACACTCAACCACCGGGCTCACGCCATGAAACGTTTCCACATTGCACTTGCCGTAGCCAGCCTTGAAACATCGATTGCCGATTACACGCAGCGTCTTGGCCAGGAACCCACCGCGGTCGTGCCAGGTGCCTACGCCATGTGGCGAACGGACCTGCTGAACTTCTCGGTCAATGAAAATCCGGACCCGCGCCAAGCCGGATTGCTTCGGCATATAGGCTTTGAAGACGATACGGCCCCTGGCTTTGCCAAAACGCGAGACGTCAATGGCATTGAGTGGGAGCAGTTCTCGCCTGCGGAGCAGGATCGGCGGATCGAAGAGACCTATGGCAATGCAGCAGGCAATGCAATCCGCCAGGCCCCTTCGGCATAACACTGTTTTTACGTGCGTGTGATGGACGCGCCGCCGTCCACGAGCGACGCCGTGCCGGTGACGAACGACGAGTCATCGGAGGCCAGATAAAGCACCGAGCGTGCGAGTTCTTCTGGCGTTGCGACGCGCTTTAACGCGTGCAGGTTCGTGATGAAGGTTTGCGATTCGGCGGTGTCGTTCATGTCCCGGTACATGGGGGTATCGACGGCGCCGGGCAGCACGGCGTTCACGCGGATACCCTGCGCGCCGTACTCGGCCGCCAGCGCTTGCGTGAGGCCGATCAGGCCGGCCTTGCTCGCCGCATACGAAGCCGTGCCGGGGAACGCAAACGAGTAACCCACGAAGGTCGATGTAAAGATGATCGACCCGCCGCCGTGTTCGAGCATGGCGGGAATCTGGTGCTTGGCGCCGAGGAATGCGCTGGTCAGGTTGATGGCGAGCGCGTTGTTGAATCCTTCCACCGAGACGGATGTGCTCGGTCCCATTTCGCCTAGCGTTCCGGCGTTGTTATAAGCGACGTCGAGCCGGCCAAATTTTTCGATTGCCAGCGCCACGACGGCCTTTGCATAGTCTTCCGATTGCACGTCGCCCGCGAGATAAACAGCTTCGCCGCCGTCCGCTTTGATCTCTGTCACCAGCGTTTCCAGTTCGGCCGCGCGGCGGGCGGCAACGACCACCTTGGCGCCTTCCGCCGCGAACAATCTAGCCGTGGCGCGGCCGATGCCGGCGCTCGCGCCCGTTACGATGGCAACCTTTCCTGTCAGACGATTCATGATGTTTCTCCGTTTCGTTCAGCGTGTCCGGCGCCCGATGCCCCGGTCCATGTGACGCACTTTAGCCGCGACGGAAACTTGCGAACAGGCACGGAAAATGGTCTTATCGTTCAGCTTTTGTGAATCTCGAATCGGAGTTCCGCTCAACCGCCCGACCGCACCGGAGACGTTCAATGGACCGCTTGCGCGCTTATGAAGTCTTCGTGGCCGTGGTCAAGCGCGGCAGCTTTACGCGCGCCGCCGATGCGCTCGATACATCGCCGGCTAACGTGACGCGTTATATCGTTGAACTGGAGGCGCATTTGGGGACGCGGCTGCTGAACCGGACGTCGCGGAGGTTGTCGCTGACATCGGGCGGCGAGGCGCTGTACGAGCGCTGCGTTGCAATACTCGACGACGTGGCCGAGACGGAGGGGTTGGTGTCGTCGTCCACGGCCGAGCCGCGCGGACGGTTGCGTATCAACGCGCCGTTGAGCTTTGGCGTGTTGCAGCTTGCGCCGTTATGGCCAGAGTTCATGCGGCGGTATCCCGATGTGGAGCTGGACGTCTCGCTGGTCGACCGGGTGGTGGATATTGTCGATGAAGGGGTTGATCTTGCCATTCGTATTTCGCGCTCGGGGTCAATGGGCAATGCGGCGCGCAAGCTCGCCGCGTCGCGCAATGTGCTGTGCGCGTCGCCGGCGTATTTAGCGGGGCAGCGCTTGCCGGAGCGGCCTTCGGATTTGGGCGAGCATCGCTGTATTGGTTATACGTACGCCGCGAGCGGTGACGAGTGGCAGTTTCTTGACGTCGATGAGACGCCGCACAACGTTCGGGTGAATTGCCACATGCATACGAACAACGGCGACACGGCGCGCTCGGCGGCGCTTGCCGGGCTGGGAGTGATCTGGCAGCCGACCTTCATCATTGGCGACGATCTGCGAGCGGGGCGGCTCGTAGCGTTGATGCCCGCGTTCCATATGGCGGATATCGATGTGCTCGCGATGTATCCTAGCCGGAGGCATTTGAGTTCACGCGTGAGGGTGATGATCGATTACCTGGTTGAGGTTTTGGGAGGGGTGGCGCCGTGGGATAGACCATGAAGGGCACGCATGTAACCAGGTCTGGTGTCGTGACTTGCGCGGACTATCGCAAGGCGTTGTACACGCGAGCAACCTGCGGCCGGTAGGCCGCTTCGAGACAGGACCCGTCGAAGCGGACGGGCGTCACACCACCGAAAAATCTCTTCCGCGCTGCACAGTTGGCGCCCGCTCGACTCAGAACTTGTGGCGCAAGCCAACCGTCGCCGCGATCTGGGTATCCGAAGACGACGGGGTGAGCCCGTAGACGGTAGCGACTGCGTTGCCGCCGGTCGAATCCCGCCCCGATGCGTGCTGGCCGAACACGACGGCGTAAACATCCGTCCGTTTCGAGAGGAAGTATTCGGCCCCTACATTGAGCTGCTGGTAAGTGACACCGCCCGCGCCGCCACTCGTCACCTGCGAACCGCGCGTGTAAGCATACGAAGTGCCGACCATTATGGTCGGTATCGGCCAAATCCTGAAATTGGCTTCGAGCGTATTGAACACGGCTTCGCCGCTCAAAGCTCGAGGGTTCAGGTCAGCATTCGAACCCAGGTTCCTGAACTGAGCGTTGGTATAAACGAGCCCGGCAGTCGCATTACCAAACGTGTACGCCGCCGCGGCGCCGGCGGTCTGCAGCGTTTGTGCCGACGCGTAGCCTGAATAGACCGGGACCGACACCATGTTCGAGCCCGTGACGCTCGACGCCGGGTTGTTGCCGTAGTACGAGAAATTCGGATTATGTGCGACGAGGTAAGCGGCGCCAAGCGCGAGCGGCCCCTGTTTATAGCCCACTCCGAAGGAGTAAATCCGGTTCCGCTGAGAATCTCCTGCGATGCCACCAGGACTGAATACACCGCCGAACGTAATGCCTCTATAGTCAGGGCTCGTGTATTTGATCGCGTTGTTGACGCGATAGCTGTTTCCCGTGTTGTCCAGGTCCCCGGGGTGGCTGGCGTAGCCGCCTACCGTATCGCCGCCCGCCTTCATCACGCCGACGTAATCGACGATCGAATCATATTGCCGGCCTAGGGTGACCGTACCGGCTGGACCACCCAATCCGACGTAAGCCTGCCTGCCAAACTCGGCGCCACCTTGTCCGAGAGTGCCGTTCGTTGCCGAAAAACCATTTTCAAGCAGGAACACCGCTTTGTAGCCGCCACCCAGATCCTCTTTGCCGAGCAACCCCCAGCGATTGCCTTTAAGTGAACCGGCGACCATCGAATATTGTTTCGCGCCATGCGCGTTGTTGTTGTACACAACTCCGACGTCGATAACGCCGTACAGTGAAACGGTGCTCTGCGCATGGCTAACGCAGGTATAGGAAGCGAGACAGACACCAGCGGTTATAAGTCTTTTCATGCGAATATTCTCGAACAGATCGCTGTTATTTATGAACCTTCACCGGCTTGAATCAATTTATGTATCTATAAAATACATAGGTATACGAATTAATTTTGTGTAGCATCATGCTTTAGTAGGTCTTGTTCAACTGTTAGTGCTCGGTGCCGGCAGTTCCGACGATAATGCGTAGGCGGTCAACAGGAACGGAGGCGAAAATCGCCCCCTATCTCGAGCGAATCAACGCAACGGCTTGAGCATCTCGGCAAACGACCGGAATGGTTCGGGGCCGAAATCAAACTGATAAGTCTGCTCGGCTCGAAGAAACGGTTTCGAGGTCTGCCGCGCGCCGCTCTGACTTGCGGATAACCGCTTGCATCACAAAAGTCATCATCGCGCCGAACGCGAGACAAGCAGACAGGAAGAGCATCGGCGCGATGACGCTACCGGTGCGATCCTTGATCATCGGCACTACGTTTTGCGAAATGAATCCGCCCAGGTTGCCGATTGAATTGATCGCTGCGAGGCCCGCTGCCGCGTTGGCGCCGGTCAGAAAGCGGCCTGGCAACGACCACAACACCGGTTGCCCGGCGAATATGCCGGCCGCTGCGAAGCACAGGCAAATAAACTGCAGCGTATTGCCGGGAACGAAGACGCTCAGTAGCAGGAACAACGAACCCAGCAACGCCGGCACGACAATGTGCCACGTCTGCTCGTTTCGGGCGACAGAGCGACGCGGCACCCACCACAGCACAAAGCCGACCATCAACCAGGGGATGACATTCAGTAGACCGTTGACGGTGTTGCTGACGCCGAACCCTTTGACGACCGTCGGCAACCAGTAGCTCATGCCATAGGCTGACAGCGGGAAGAACAGGAAATAAAACGACATCAGCAACACGCGCCGGTCCAGTAGCACTGCAAACGGATTCGTGTGGCCGGTCGGCGCAATGCGCGCAGCCTCGGCTTGCAAGGTCTTGAGCAGCCAGCTCTTCTCGGGCTCGGTGAGAAAGCGTGCGGTTTGCGGCGACTCGGGCAACACTTTCCATACCACTGGACTCATCAGCACCGCCGCCATGCCCGTGACAATAAACACCCATTGCCAGCCGCGCATGCCGAGCAGACCGTCGAAGTCCAGCAGGACGCCGCCAATCGGTGCTGCCACCGCATTGGCGAGCGCGCTGCCGATCATGAAATAGCCGATCAGCCGCGCGCGGTGGCGCACGGGAAACCAGAGCGTCAAGTAGTACAGCACGCCAGGATAAAACCCTGCCTCACAGGCGCCGAGCAGAAAGCGCAGGATGTAAAGCATGGCCGTGTTGTGGGTGAAGCCGAGCGCAACCGTCACCGCGCCCCATGACAGCATGATCCGTGCGAACCATCGGCGCGCGCCGACTCTGTCGAGCATGATGTTGCTCGGTATCTCGAACAGCAGGTAGCCGATAAAGAACAGTGAGGCCCCCAACCCATAGGCTGCTTCGCTCACGCCAAGGTCGGCCACCATCTGCAGTTTTGCGAAGCCGATATTCTGCCGGTCGAGATAGGCGATCAGATAGAGCAGGCCAAGCAACGGCATGAGTTTTAACGTGGCACGCCTAATGATTCGTTCGCCGTCGACGGCCGGTGATTGCACCTGCATTTTGTCTCTCTCTGTCTTTCTTGACGCTGGTCAGCGCCGCAGTCGTGTGATGGCGTAATAAGCCATTACCGTTGCCGCGGTGGTGTTTCCCGCCACGTTGATATTTGCGATCCGTTTGCAATCTGTTTGTGATCGCTCAATGCGTTGCTATCGGTCAACTCTATGGGCGACCTGAAGCCCGGTCAACTTACGAATGAGCATCCCATATACAAGGTACTTTTCAACCAATCGTGAAATTAGCTTTACTAATTATAAAAAATTGTCTCAAAATTAATCTGCTCTTACGTTTTACGCCGTGCAGGTCAGAGCACAACGCGACGGTCTCGTGTGACGTGTGACAGATCGGCTCATCAGCCAACAAGTGAAGGTTTTGGGGAGGGAACGGTGCGTCAGGTTGGTTTTTCGACGCCACGAATGCCCGCGATCAGCGTCTGTCCGAGCGCTTCGCTAAACGAATAGTCGAGCGACCGCACCGCGCATTGTTCCGGTGTCGATAGCGGCCGTCGAGTCTTATTCGTCATCCCGATGCAGACGGCTTGCGATTTGCCTACACTTCACCTGAAAAATAGACCGTGTAAGCTCGAACTTTCAAGGAGATCAATGCATGAACCTCTCGTGGCGCAACATGGATCGCGCGACTCTAGACGCGGCCTATAGTAATGGCGACCCGCCTGCCGATTTCCGGACGCGCAGCGCGGCATTCTACGCGACGCATCATGGCGAACTCGACCTTAGATACGGACCCGCCCCGCGCGAGCGCTTTGATTTTTTTCCAACAAGTAAAGCCGATCCGACGGACACGCCGACTTTCGTCTTCGTTCATGGCGGTTACTGGCAAAGCTGCGACAAGGAACTCTGCGCCTTCGTGGCGCTCGGGCCGCTCGGCCGTGGCATGAATGTCGCTGTAGCGGAGTACACGCTGGCGCCCACCGCTTCGATGACGCAAATTGTCGGCGAGATTGGACGGTTACTCGACTTCCTCGTCGAGCAAGGCCACACAACACTCGTACTCGGCGGCCACTCCGCGGGCGGTCATCTGACGGCCATGCATCGTCATCATCCGGCGGTCAAATACGCGCTGCCCGTTAGCGGCCTCTTCGATCTCGAACCCATCAGCGCAGGCGGACTGAACGAGAAGCTCGGGTTATCGGCGGAGGAAATCACGCGCTTCAGCCCAATGCGCCACATCAATCAAGGTGCCCCGATAGTCGTCTCCGTCGGCGACGCAGAACTTCCCGAACTCATCCGCCATTCGCATGACTATGCTCATGCTTGCGCCGAGGCGGGCGAGCGCGTGACCTACTTGCCGATGCCTGGAGCAGACCACTTCTCCATTCTCTATGATCTCGCCGACCCCGATGGTTTGCAACTCAAGGCGCTCGCGCAATTAATGCAAGGCTGAGATTGCTACGTATACCTTAATGAATCGCTGGCGACGAACCCGCTCAAGGAAGTGGTCGATGTGAAGCGACGCCGTGTGCGTTCAGTCACGCTGATCAAATCAGCGCCCGTCGCGCAGGAAATGACGCCCGATGTTTGGTCAAGCTTCCTTGGGGAACGGCTTGCTGAGAAACTTCGACCCCGCGAGCCCGAAGCGCCAGGGTACGTCTACTGCCTTCGAGATGCCGATGCGCGGTCCGGTCGCGACCGCATATTCCTCCTCGGGCGCTTCGAGGTGAAACGGCGCTTCGAAGAGCGACATGCCGTTGTTGCCGTGCGTGATGCCCAATGCCTGCGCAACGCGCCCCGGCCCCGAGCACAGGAGCCTTGGCGGTTCGAGGCCACGCCGTTGGCGCATGGCATCGAGACCGGTAAGTGGTTCGATCGCGCGGATCAACACACCCGCGCCGTGACCTTCTTCGCGGCAAACGAAGTTCAGGCACCAGTGAATTCCGTACGAGCGATACACATACACGTGGGCAGCCGGGCCGAACATGACAGCGTTGCGCGGGGTCGGTCCGGAGAAAGTATGCGACGCCGGATCCACGCGATCGTAGGCTTCTGTCTCCACGATCCTGCCGCCGACGCCATCGACGGTGAAGATCGCGCCGATCAGGCGGCGCGCGACCTGTTCGGACGGCGCGTTGAAGTCGATGGGTGTCGCAGTGCGGGATGATTTGAGCATTATTAAAGGAGGAGTTCACACCGGCGGAGTGCTGTGCGGATTTCGCCACGGCGGCCAGGATATTTCCTGTGCGGGAGAGGTCCGGCGCCTCGATTTTGCCGCCAGCAGCGTTCTCCGTCCACCGCCACGAGTAAATCCACGCGGCAAGCGCCCCAGCCGTCAGCCGAACCCGAACCCGAACCCGAACCCTTAAACCGCCGGGCTAATCCGCTCCCGCGTTATGGCTTTCGATGCAAACCACCACACCAGCGACGCTGTCAGCGACACGGCCGCGGCCATCGCCATCGCGGTATGCATGCCCCGCTCAAACTGACCCGGCGTCGTGAGCATCGCGCCAAAAACCGCGACGCCCAGCGCCGCGCCTGTCTGCCGCGCCGAGTTCAGCACGCCGGCCGCAATCCCGGCGCGGTTTTTATCGACGGTATCCATGAGCGAACGCGTGGCCATCGGCGTAATGAGGCCAGCGAAAAAGCCGATGGCCGGCATGGGAAGCGCGATGAGCCAGTACGGCGAAGTGTCCGTCGACATCAGCATTCCAAGGAAGCCCATCGTATAGATGCCCAGGGCGACGCAGATCGGCCGGCGCGGCCCGAACATCCTGACAAATCGCGCCGCCGACATGCTGCCCGCCGTCACAAGCGCAGTCAGCGGCAAGAACGCGAGGCCGGTCAGCAACGGCGAATAACCACGCACTTGCTGGAAATAAAGACTGAGCGTGAAGATCAAGCCATAGAAGGTCATGGCGGAGACCATCGAGACGAACGCGGCGCTGGAAAAAATCAGGTTACCGAACAAGGACAGTGGCAGCATCGGCTGCGACCGCTTCGATTCGATCGCAAAGAAGCTTCCCGCCGCAAGCACGCTCAGGGCAATGCCGCTCAAGATCCACGGCGAGCGCCAGCCAAACGAATGCCCCTCGATCAGCACGGCGATCAAACTGCCCAGCGCCAGGATGGCGGTGACCTGACCGGTGAGATCGAGGTGACGCGTCGCTGGCGGACGGTCAATACGGTCACCACGGTCAGCCCGTTCAGTGCTTGCGACCCGCGATGTCAGCCACAAGCCGATCAATCCGATTGGCAGATTCGCGAGGAAGATGCTGCGCCAGCCGAGCGCATGGATCAGGATGCCGCCAATCAATGGACCGCCGGCCATCGCCGCGCCGCCACACGCTGCCCATAGGCCGATCGCGCGGCCGCGCTCGCCTGGGTCGGCGTAGGCGCGGTTGATGAGCATCAGCGAACACGGCACCAGCATCGACGCACCGATCCCTTGCAACACGCGGGCGCCGGTCAGCGCAGCGAGGTTGGGCGCAAGACCGCAGAGCGCGGACGCCAGCGTGAACACGGCGAGGCCAGCGAAATAAACATTTTTCGCACCCAACCGGTCGCCCAGTGCGCCGCCCGTCAAAAGCAGGCTCGCGAAGGTCAGCGTGTACGCGTTGACGACCCATTGAAGACCCGCGGTGTTGGTCGCGAGCGCATCGGCGATGCTGCCTAGCGCAACGTTGACAATGGAAGTATCGAGAATAACCACTATATAGCTGATGCTGGTCGCAGCGAGGACGCGGCGCTGAAGCGTTCGGGTGTCGGGCACAGGGAGGTTTCGCAGTAAGACGGGAAATTCAGTGTAGGGACGTTCTCATGCCACAAGCTTCGACACGTATCGAAGCATGCGGACACGCGACCGGACTATCATGGCGAGATCCAAGCGGAGATCCTTCATGTGTCCTCATCCCGCAGTCTCTTCGGCCGCTTTCCTGATTGCCGATCCCACTCGCGCCACCATGCTCATGGCGCTCGCCGACGGACGCGCGCAACCTGCGGGCGAGCTCGCCCACGCGGCCGGCGTGACTGCCCAGACGGCAAGCTCGCATCTCGCGAAGCTGCTGGCGGGCGGGTTGTTGGTGGTGGAAACGCAGGGCCGGCATCGGTACTACCGTCTCGCCGGTTCGCATGTTGCGCTGGCGCTTGAAAATCTTGCATCGATTGCGCCAGGCGAACCCGTGCGTCGAATGCCGCGTAGCCGGGAAGCCCAGGACCTGCAGTTCGCACGATGCTGCTATGACCATCTCGCGGGCGGCCTGGGCGTGGCGGTGACGCAGGCGTTGCAGGATCGCGCGCTGGTTGTTGCAACCGATGACAAGCAATTCGATGTAACGCCGGCCGGCGTTCAATGGTTCAACAGCATGGGGCTGGACATGGCCGGGCTGAAGCCGACCCGGCGTGGTCTCGCCCGGCAGTGTCTCGACTGGACCGAGCGGCGGCATCATCTGGCCGGACCGTTAGGCGTCGCGTTGATGACGCAACTTTGCGCGAAGGGGTGGGTCCGTCGTTTGAAAAACTCCCGGGCCGTACAGGTGACGCCAAAGGGATGGGCTGGCCTCAAGGAACAGCTCGGCGTTGATGAGCGATGCATTGAGAAAGCAGTTTAGGCGTCGGCCTCGATGCGGTCATTGCAGCGTGATATGGCACGCGCGTTGCTGCGCTGGCTATGGCTAGTCCAACGCCGTTTTTTCAAAGGAGTGCCATCATGCCTGAGAAGAAAACCATCGAACGCGCCCATGCCGCCAAACGCGCGGGGAAGTCGCCCAGCACGCAGGCCGGCGCGTTCGTGAAGGAACAGATCGATCACATTCGCGAGGGCAAGCACGGGGCGAAGTCCGCGAAGCAGGCGATTGCGATCGGGTTGTCGGAGGCGCGCAGGTCGGGTGTGGGCCTGAAGGCGCCGAAGAAGGGCGCGGCGTCCGCTGCCACTCGGAAGAAAGCGTCGAAGGACACACAGGCCGGCCAGCACAAGACCCGACGCAGCGCGAGTACGGAATCCACGGCGAAGCGTTCCGCCACGTCCACGCGCGTGCTTAAACGCGAGGGCAGCGCGGCCGCTTCGCACACAGCGCTCTCGAAGCAAACGCATAGAAGTGCAAGCCGGCGTTCTGCCGCTGATCGCTCAGCATCCGCCAAGAAAGGCTGGGAGACGCGCCGCAAGGCGGCTTCGAAGTCGGGTTCGGCGCGGCACGCTCGTTAGGAGTGTGCGTATTTTCACAGCGCTCGCCACGAAAAAAAAGGCCGTTCCGGATCATCCAGAACGGCCTTTAGACTTGCAGTTGTGCACGGCTTGCACGCCGAGATGTGCGAGCGCAGTGTTCAGCCCCAAGCCGTCGGGCGATGTGTTTTCGCGGAAAATGCCGCTTACGTTGTCACTGCAAGCGGCTTTTTCGAGCCCGCGTTATTTCACCGTTTCGAGCACCTTGCGAACCGTGCTGAAAATCTGCTCGATCTGGTCGTCTTCGATGATCAGCGGCGGCGAGAACGCGAGAATATCGCCTGTATAGCGCACCAGAACGCCTGCCTCGAAGCATTTAACGAATGCTTCGTAGGCCCGCGCGCCCGGCGCGCCATCGCGCGATTCCAGTTCAACCCCCGCCACCATGCCGAGATTGCGCACGTCTTTCACGTGAGGCGCATCGCGCAACGCATGAGCGGCAGCTTCGAACTTCGGTGCCTTCGATGCCGCTCGCTCAAACAATTGCTCGCGGGCATACAGGTCGAGTGTGGCGATCGTGGCGGCGGCGGCCATGGGGTGCGCCGAATACGTGTAGCCGTGGAACAACTCGATACCGTTCGCCGCACCCGCATTGACGATCGTGTCATGCACGTTGCGATGCGCAGCCACGGCGCCCATTGGAATGGCGGCGTTGTTGATCGCTTTTGCCAGCGTCATCAGGTCCGGCGTCACGCCGAAATATTCGGCCGCCGTCGCTTTGCCGAGCCGGCCGAAGCCCGTTATGACTTCATCGAAAATTAGCAGGATGCCGTGCTTCGTGCAGATCTCGCGCAGCTTTTGCAGATAACCCTGCGGCGGTACGAGTACGCCCGTCGAACCAGCCAGCGGTTCCACGATCACGGCAGCGATGGTCGATGCATCGTGCAGCGCGACAATGCGTTCGAGTTCATCGGCGAGATGCGCGCCCCATGCCGGCTGGCCCTTCGAGAACGCGTTGTGCTCAGGCGCGTGCGTGTGCGGCAGATGATCGACGTTCGGCAGCAACCCGCCTGAAAACGTCTTGCGGTTCGGCCCAATGCCGCCAACCGAGATGCCGCCGAAACCCACCCCGTGATATCCGCGTTCGCGGCCGATCAGCTTTGTGCGCTGGCCTTCGCCGCGTGCGCGGTGATAGGCGAGGGCGATTTTCAGCGCGGTATCGACGGATTCGGAGCCCGAGTTGGTGAAGAAGATGCGGTCGAGGCCTTCCGGCATGATCGCCGCAACCTTCGTGGCTGCTTCGAACGCGAGCGGGTGGCCCATCTGGAACGTCGGCGCGAAGTCGAGCGTGGCGGCTTGCTGCTGGATCGCGGCGACGATTTCATCGCGGCAATGGCCTGCGTTCACGCACCAGAGGCCGGCACAGCCGTCCAGAATCTCGCGGCCGTCGGTCGCGCGGTAATACATGCCCTTGGCGCCCTCGATCAGGCGCGGTGCAGCTTTGAACTGCCGGTTGGCGGTGAAAGGCATCCAGAACGACGAGAGGTCGTCGATGACGGGGCGCGAAGTCATATGAAGTCTCCTGTTAGAACAAGCAATGTAGTCCTCGATAAAAACCCGCGGCATAGACAGTTGTCCTGTCGCGGAGAGAACTGTGCTGGCAAAATGGTGCAAACTGTATTGGTCGTCTACTTTGGGCGATCAACCCTGATCATCCTCTTCTTGCCGACTCATGATCGAACTTCAACTGGACCGTGACCGCGCGCAAGCGACGCTCGTCGAACAACTGGTGCGGGCGTTTTCCGGCGCCATCGAACAGCAGGCGCTGCGTGCTGGCGCGTTGCTGCCTTCGGTGCGCCAGCTCGCGCAGGCCGAGCGGTTGAGCACCTTCACGGTAACGGAAGCGTATGGACGCCTTGTATCGATGGGCCTTGTGGTCGCGCGACGCGGCTCGGGGTACAGGGTGGCGGCGCGCGCTCCGGCCGCCCACAAGCGCGCCGTGGCATGGCAGCCACCGAGCCTCACCGCGACCTGGCTCCTGTCCGATGTATTCGCCGATCATTCCGTGCCGATCAAAGCCGGCTGCGGCTGGCTGCCCAACGAATGGGTCAACGAAAGCGGCTTGCATCACGCGTTGCGCTCGATCAGCCGCGTGCCGGCGGCGCGTATGGCCGACTACGGGCATCCGTATGGTTTTGCGCCGTTGCGCGAGCGGATTGCCGAGCAACTGGACCGCTACGGTTTGCCCGCCGACCCCGCCACGAACGTGTTGCTCACCGCCGGGGCTACGCAGGCGCTTGACCTGATTGTGCGCACGCTGTTGCGCCCCGGCGATACGGTCATCGTGGAAGATCCCGGCTACTGCAATCTGCTGCAGATCCTGCAACTGGGCGGCCTGGTTGTGAGAGGTGTGCCGCGCACACCGGCCGGTATTGATAACGACGTGCTTGAGCAACTGGTGATCGAGCATAGTCCCAAGGCCATCTTTCTCAACACGACGCTGCAGAACCCGACCGGCGCGACCTTCGGCATGGCGGCGGCGTTTCGCCTGTTGCAGATCGCGGAACGCTATGGTTTGTGGGTTGTGGAAGACGATGTTAACCGCGAACTCGCGCCGCCCGGGGCACCGCTTCTGGCCGCCATGGAAGGCTTGAGCCGCGTGCTGTACGTGGGCGGATTTTCGAAGACGATCACGCCGGGATTGCGCTGCGGCTATGTGGTCGCCGAGCGCGACGTGCTGCGCGAACTGGCACGGACGAAGATGGCGGTGGGGCTGACTTCATCGGCGGCGACGGAGCGTATCGTTGAAAAAGTGCTGACCGAGGGGCGTTATGCGCGTCACGTGGAATCGGTCACGGAGAAGCTCAAGGACGCGCACGTGCAGGTCGAGGACCGGATGGATGCGCTCGGGGTTGAGCTGTTTCATCGGCCGCGTGCGGGCTTGTTTGTGTGGGCGAGGTTGCCGGTTGAGCCTGAACTGGCGAGCGAATTGGCGACGCAGGCGCTGGAAGATGGGATTTGGCTCGCGCCGGGTTCGTACTTTCGCCCTAACGATGCCGCGAGCAACTGGTTTCGCTTCAACGTGCCGTATTCCACTGACGATGCGTTGTGGGGGTTCGTCCAGAAGTGGATCGAACGCTAGAGCCTCGCTGTGCGTATCAGAGTAGATTCAAGCTTCCCTTCAAGCTTCCCGCAGCGACAATTCGACGTGCTTCAAACGCCTCACGATCCGTTCCAGGAACTCGAGCGTGACGTGAGACAAAACGCGCTGGTTCGGCGCGATGATGCCAACCGTAAGCGCATTGATATTCGCGTCGTCGAGGGGCCGCCATACAACTTCGCCTCGGACCAGTTCATCGAGAAAGGCCATTTTCGAGAAGAACGAGATGCCGTGTCCCGCCGTAATCAGCCGCTTGAGCAGCGTGGTCGAGTTGCAGGTCAGGCTGGGCTCCAGCGCTTCCCAGTACGCGGTGAAATCACTCGATACCACGCTCTGTATCGGCGAGCGGCCTTCCAGGCGCAGGAAAGCGTGGTTGCGGCAGTCGTCGAAACTGATTCGCTCTTTTTTCGCCAGCGGATGGGACGACGCCATGATCACACCCGGCGGCAGCGACACCTCCGAGACAACGTCAAGACCCGCTGGCAGCTTCGTGATGTACGAGATGCCGATGTCGTACTCGCCGCTGACGAGACGCGGCGCCACATCGTGCGGAGGAACCGCGACGATCGAATACGTCACGGCCGGATAAACCTCCGAAAACTCTTCGACCGTCGCCGGCAGGAAATCGACGAAAAGAGAATCCATTGCCGCGACCGAAACGTGGCCCTTGCGCTCGCCTTTCAGGTCGTCGAGCTCGCTTCGCATCAGATGGAAATCGTTCAGCGTTGCGCGAATGTGCTGCAGCATGCGTTCACCGGCGGCATTCAGGCGGATGCCGTTGGGCAGCCGGTCGAACAACTCCGTCCCCATCTCTGCTTCAAGCTTCAAGATTTGCCGGTTGACGGCGCTGGACGCCACAAAGAGATTCTGTGCGGCCTTGCGAATCGAACTGCATCGCGCCACTTCGACAAAATATTTCAGGACGTTCGCATGCATCGTGCTACCTCAATCGTGATTCGTCATTCGTGGGTCCTCAACGCGCGGCGGTTGCCGCGGGTGCAGCGGGTGCCAGATACGCAGCGACTGTCGGATGATCGCAGGATACTTTGCCCACGTCGCACGCACCACCCGGGGAACCGAGCGCACTGACGTCCGGCCCGAAAAACTCCCGGTTCACAGCGGTGAACCGCGCTTCGGCGGGTGGAAGTTCCTCTTCGTGAAAGATTGCCTCGGTCGGGCATACCGATACACACACCCCGCAGTTGATGCACTCTTCGGGGTGAATGTAGAGCGTGCGTTCGCCTTCGTAGATGCAATCCACCGGGCAGCATTGAACGCACGCGCCATCTTTCACGTCAATGCACGGTGACGTAATCACGTAGGCCATCAGCGACCGCTCCAGCGAGGCTTGCGCTTCTCCTGAAACGCTCGTACGCCTTCGTTCGCATCCTCCGACTGCAACGCGGTCACGAGAGCGGGCAAGCGGAGCGCTTGCGCGTCGGAGGCCGACAGCGTGGAGGTCCGCTTGACGACCTGCTTGATCGCCTGCAGGGACAGTGGCGCGCAGGCGAGCACCGCCTCGACCCAGCGTTCAACGGCGGCATCAAGTTCCGCGCGCGGCACCACTTCGTTGACGAGACCCATATCGCGCGCTTCATGGGCCGACACACGGCGTCCGGTCAGCAGCATTGCCATTGCCTGCCGATAGGGGATCTGGCGTTGCAACAGCGTCATCCCGCCGTCAAGCGGCATGCGTCCCACCAGCGCTTCGGGCAAGCCGAAACTGGCTTCCTCGCATGCAATGACCAGATCGCATCCCAGGACCATTTCAAAGCCACCGCCAAGCGCAAAGCCGTTGACCCGTGCAATCACCGGCACGTTCAGCGTCTCGCGCAGCGCAATGCCGCCGAAACCACCGGGACGTGGCGCGGCCCAGTATTCCAGACCACTCGTGGACGAGTTCTTCAAGTCCGCGCCGACACAAAATGCGCGCTCGCCTTCACCGGTCAGGACAATCACGCGGACGTCGCGGTTTTGTTCCAGCTCGGTCCAGATGCGCTGAAGTTCAGCTTCGGTGGCGAGGTCGACCGCGTTGAGCGCGGCGGGCCGCGCGAGCGTGACCCGCGCGACATGCTGATCGATTGTCAGGCTGACTGTCATACAGCCTCCGTGGCGACGCCGCCGCGCAGTTCTTGCAGGATATCTTCCGTATGCTGCCCGAGGCGCGGCGGCGCGCGACGAAGGCCTACGGGCGCCAGCGACATATTGATCGGACTGCCGATGAACCGCACCGGCTGACCTTCGCCTTCCCCTTCGATAATCAACTGGTTGTGCACGGTCTGCGGATCGACGAGTGCTTCGCGCAGATCGCGCACCGGCGCGCATAGCAGGTCCTGCTCTTCCAGCCGATCGAGCCAGAACTCGCGCGTATTGCTCGCGAAGCGCTCGCGGAAGATGCGATGCAACTCGGGCTTATGAAGAAATTGCGCCTTGAGGTTGCAAAAGCGCGGGTCGCCAGAAAGGTCGGGAATCTCGAGCGCTGCGCAGATATCTTGCAGCGGATTCGGCTTGAAAGCGCCAACCATGACGAGCGCGCCATCTTGCGTATCGAAGACGCCGGACAGCGGCATCGCGGCCCAGTTCACCTCCGAGTCCGCCATCATGATCATCGCGGCTTCCTGCATCTGCATTGCAAGCATCGAGTTATAGAGCGAGACGCCGACCTTCTGTCCTTCTCCCGTGCGTTCACGATGCAGCAGGGCCAGCAGAATGCCCTGAACCATATGCATGCCGGCAGAATAGTCGGCGAGGGCGGTGGGGTACACGGACACCGGCATTGACGCGTCGGCCCGGCGCGCCATCACGCCGCTCATTGCCTGGGCGAGCACGTCCTGTCCACCTTTGTGTGCGTACGGGCCCGTTTCACCGAAGCCCGACCCTATTGCGTAGATCACGCGCGGGTTCAACCGGCGACAGTCTTCATAGCCGATACCCATGCGGTCCATCACCCCCGCGCGGAAGTTGCTGACCACCACATCGGCATCTGCGATCAGGGTCTTGAGCGCCGCCATCTGCGCGGCGTCGCGCAAGTCGAGCGCCATGCTGCGCTTGTTGCGGTTCAGGCTGCAGAAGATCGGATTGTCCGCGCCAGCCACCGGCTCGAACGTTGAACGGCTCAGGTCGCCGGCTCCCTGCCGCTCTATCTTGATCACGTCCGCGCCGTAGTCGGCGAGCATCTGCGTGCAGACGGGACCCATCATGACCTGCGTGAGATCGATCACGCGTACGCCCGCAAGGGGCAGGTCGTGTGGTTTCATCGTGTCAGGTGCGTGCTTCATGCGGCTGCCCTCGCGTCGACATGCGCGGCAAGAGGCGGCACGTCGGCGTTGCGGCCGGTCTGGTCACCCGGATCGGCGCCTTGTGCGCGCAAGGCTTTCTGCAACGCGAGAACGTCCACATCGCGCACTCGTACGCCCGCAGCCAGGGCTTGCGCGGCGGCAACGCCCGCGGCTTCTCCCATCGCCATGCACGGAGGAATTTCACGCGACATTTTTTGTGCCTGTGAGGTCGCCGAGTAATGGCGCCCGGCCACCAGCAGATTGTCGATCTGTTTGGGCAGCAACACACGATACGGCATGTAGTAGTCGCGTCCCCGCGCAATGCTGTCGTCGAAACGCGTGCGCTGCGCGAGGTCTTCTTTCGTCATCACGTATTCGCCTTCCAGCAGACGCGTCTGGCGCACCCCCGTTTGCGGGGCGACGTCGATCACATAGCATTGCTCAAAGCCAGGAAGCTTCTCGCGTACGAAATCGACGACCGCGTGGATGTGTTTGCGGCCCTGTAATTCCGCGCGCGTCAGGTGTTCGGGCTTGAGGCCGTCGAGACCGGCCATGTGCGGACAGTTGCACCACACGACACCCGGCAATGGGGTCTTCAGCCACCAATAACCCCAGGAGCCTCCGAGAATGCGCTTGATCTGACGATCCAGTGCCGCAAATACTTCGGGTTCCTCAGCTTCGAAGCGCTCGGCCGCGTCAGTATCTACACCGCCGAGACGGAACACTGTCGTGGTGATATAGGTGCCTCCAACGTGTTCCACGCCAGCCGAAGCGGCGACATCGAGGTCCCCCGTTGCGTCGATCACGATATCAGCGAGGATCGCTTCGCGACCGCTTTTCGTGTCGCAGATCACGCCCTTGACCTGGCCGTCCTCGACCAGGGTGCGCGAGAACCACGAGTGCAGCCGCAACTTGATACCAAGCGACTCCACCATTTCAAGCGCCACCCGCTTCATTGCGTCCGGGTCGAAAGCCGCTGCAAAACAGACGGGGTGCGGGGTCTTCTGACTGTGAAAATCGAATGTGCCCCAACGGCCCCATCGGCGATACGCGGCAGGATCGTCGCCCCACTCGTCCGAGCGCGGAAAGCTCGCGAGCTTGCGTGCCGCCATGCGTTCTATAAAGGTCATGCAGATGCCGCGCACGGAGATTTCCTGCAGATGGTTGTCCCACATGTCGTCGAGCACCAGCACCATGCCTCCCGACGCGAGGCCGCCGAGATGGTTGTAACGCTCAAGGAGGATCACCTCCGCGCCGTTGCGCGCAGCGGCGATCGCGGCCGACAAGCCAGCCGGTCCCCCGCCAACCACGACGACGTTAGCCTTCGCCGCGACGCGCACATCGCTCGCGGGCTCCTGAATCCAGTCACTGATCATGTTCATGTGTCTCCTCTCGGAAGTAAGTGTTGTTCGCGAGCTTGTCGCACTTGGTGCCTCGCGTCCGGCTCAGTGGGAAGCTTCGGGCTGCCATGTAATGAGCCAGCGTTCGAGTATTGCGATCACCAGAAAGAAGAGGCCGGACAAGACCGCGCTCATGATGATTGCCGTGTACAGCAAGGCTGAATCGAAGCTGTAGGTTGCCTGGATGATCATGGCGCCAATACCCTGCGTCGAGCCGATCCATTCGCCGACTACCGCGCCGATCACCGACATCGACGCAGCAATGCGCAGTGCGGAGAACAGATAGGGCAGGGAAGCGTAGAGACGCAGCTTGAAGAAGATCTCGCGCTTGCTGGCCGACAGGATCTGCATCAGTTCCATCGCCTGCGGATTGACCGCCTGCAGCCCGCGGACCATGTTCACCAGCGTCGGGAAGAAGCAGACAATTGCGGCGATCGTGATTTTCGGTTCGAGGCCGTTGCCCATGATCAACACGAGGATGGGCGCCTTCGCGACTACCGGGATCGAATTGATCATCACGGCGACCGGATAGAAGATGTCCTGCAGCGTCTTGTTGTGAACGAAGACGGTGGCAAGCAGAATCGCCGTAAGGTTACCGAGCAGAAAGCCCGCCGACGCCTCAATGGCCGTAGGCACCATGTTCTGCAGCAGCACGTCGCTTTTGCTGACGAGCGTTTGCGCCACGAGCCAGGGCGACGGCGCAATAAACGGCTTTACGTGAAAGCCTGCTACCACTGCCCACCACGTAAACAACAGCCCCGCCACGCCAAGGATTGGCAAGATGCGCGCGCGCCAGATCTGCTGGCGACGGCGAGCGAGATAGGCCTGCGCTTCGGGGTCCGCCGATTGGGGCGGCAGGTTCAGACGGATGTCGGTGGGTGTCATCAGCAGGTCTCCAGCACACGCCGCAAATAGGCGGAAAGTTCAACGAATTCGGGTGTTTCCCGGATATCGAGCGTGCGGTCTTCAGGCAGGCCGACCGGCACGATCTCTTTCACGCGCCCGGGGTTGGCGGCAAGCATCAAGACGCGCTGACCGAGAAACGCCGCTTCATAAATGCTGTGCGTGACGAACAGCGTTGTAAGTCCCAGTTCCTTCCAGACCCGGCGCAGCTCTTCGTTGAGGCGGTCGCGCGTGATTTCGTCGAGTGCTCCGAACGGCTCGTCCATCAACAGTACTTTCGGGTCGCTGACAAGCGCCCGTGCGATCGCGACGCGCTGGCGCATCCCGCCAGACATCTCATGCGGATAAGCGTCCTCGCGACCCTTGAGGCCGACGAGCTCCAGCAGTTCGCGCGGCGTGGCCCGCCCGGCTCGCGCACGGCCTTCAGCAACTTCCAGTGGCAGCTGTACATTCTGGATGGCGGTGCGCCAGGGCAGCAGCGCTGCGTCCTGAAACACGAAGCCGATGTCCCGGCGCAGGCGCGCGACCCGAGGTGCCACGCCGAGCACGCTGATGTCGCCGCGGCTTGGTTTGACGAGGTCGGCGACGACTCTCAGGAAGGTCGATTTCCCGCAGCCTGAAGGACCCAGCAGTGTGAGAAATTCGCCTTGCGCGACGTCGAGGCTCAAGCCTTCGATGGCGATGACGCTGCGCCGGTCCGTAAAGAAGCGGACGTTAATATTGCGGCAGCTGATTGCAACTGCGCTGTCGTGCGGCGCGGCAACGGACGAGTGAGGCACCTCCGCTCGTAGCGGATTGATAGTGGCAGCATGCATGTTTTACACCGTGAGGCGAGAGGAAAGGGTGGCCTTGAGGATGTCCAGTGTCATGACGTCCCCGACCTTCGGCGGTTGCGCCCGAAACTGACCGAGCTGCGCGTACATGGAGATCTGTTCTTCCCAGACGCTCGTATCCATCGCGCCCCAGCCCTGGGTCTGCGTGGTCTTATTGAACGCATAGCTCATCAGCGAATCAATGGCGACGCGCTCGTCCGCCCGGTTCAGGTTCGGGTATTCCTTGACGAGCAGATCGACCGACTGGTCGCGATGGGTGTTCGCATAGTTCCAGCCGCGCGCGGTGGCGCGCAGGAAGCTCGCGACGGTGTCCGGATGGTCCCGCAGCATTGCGGTGGTTGTGTAATACGGCAACGCATAAAGGCGCACGCCGGTATCCCACAAGCGCAAATCGACGCGGTCCGCCCCAAGCGCCTTGAGTGCCGTGGTGTTGGTTTGCCAGCCGGTCACGGCATCGACCTGGCCGCTCAGGAGCGGCATCATGTCCGCACCGATCGGCACGATCTCGACCTGGCTCTCCGGGATCTTGTTTTTCGCGAGCAGCGCCTTGAGCAACACCATTCCCGTCGACTGAATACCGACCCGCTTGCCGATCATGTCTTGCGGCGAGCGAATCGGCTTTTTCTTGAGTGAAAAGAACGTGTAAGGATGCTGCTGCAGTCCGGTGGCGATGCATTTGATCGGCAGACTCTCCGAAACCGCCAGCATGATTGACGGACTTGACGAAATCTCGCCCGTTTCACAGCGCCCCGAGGCGACAATGGCCACGCCGTCGATGTTCGGGCCACCCGGCTGGATCTGAAAATCTATTCCTTCCTGCTCGTAGTAACCGAGCCGCTTGGCGACGACTTCACCCACCTGATTGCCGCCCGGGATCCACCCGAGCTGCATGCTGACAGTTGCCTTACCACTCGCGAACGCCCGCACCGAAAGCAGTGCGCCCGCCGTTGCCATGCCGCCTGCCGCGAGTGACATTCGCAGCAAACGCCGGCGTCCGGCACTTTCGATCTCTGACATCTTCATCTCCGATGGTCCTTCATGGATGCAAGGGGGCCGGTCTCGTAGCACGCGGTGTTGCCGGCGAAATTCATTGTCAGTAGCCGAAAGTGTCCCCGCAAGCATCAATTTTGCAGATAAGCGATGCCGAAATTAGAGCGGTACCTTGGTTTACGGCTAGCTTTCCGATGCTGAGAAAGAGACGAGTGCGGAGACCGGCCGCGCGCGTTTAGCACGCATCCGGTATAGACGTGCGCTAAAAAATCGATCACCGGGAGTTAAATTCAGTGCTAGGCAGGCCGATTTTTGTTCCGCAAAAATCGGTTCAAGCAGAGACGAATCCGCATGCAATGAAACGTCCTTGACCGTGAGGTCAGAAGGCGATTTCGGTCTGGCAGGTGCGGAGTGACCTGAAGGTTCATCGAAGAACGGATGCCCATGCGGCATCCATTTATATTCGTGATCCTAATTAATAGAAAACGGCATCTTTAATTTTCACGTGCTTAAACAAACATCCAGGGGAATCATGAATCGACGTCTCGTTGTTCTTGCCGCAACTGCTCTGGCCTGTCAGGGCGCATTCGCTCAAAGCAGCGTGACCCTCTACGGCCTGGTATCGGTGGGAATTGTTTATGCGAACAATCAGAAAGGGGCCGACCAGCAAGGGCACTCGACCTGGCAATTCGCAAGCGGTCCTATGCAGACGCCGCGGTGGGGCGTGAAAGGCGCGGAGGATCTCGGTGGTGGCGTGAAAGCCATCTTCACATTGGAGAATGGCTACAGCATTGGCACGGGGGCGCTCTCGCAGGGCGGCCGCGAATTTGGCCGGCAGGCTTTCGTCGGTTTGTCGTCAAACACACTTGGTACGGTGACGCTTGGGCGGCAATACGATGAGGCCGTGACGTTGTGCACCTTCGAGTCGGCGTGCCAGTTTGCAGCCTACGGCGCTCACATTGGCGACAGCGACAATGTGTTCGACACATTCCGGATCAACAACGCGGTCCAGTACAAAAGTGTCGAATACGCCGGGCTTCAATTCGAGGGCCTGTACGGCTTCTCAAACAAGGCGGGCGATTTTTCGGACAACAACGCCTACAGTGCGGGCGTGCAGTATCACAATGGGCCTGTGACGGCTGGAGCGGCATTTCTTCAGGTCAACATGCCGAACGACGCTAACAATTCAGCCGGCGCGGTGGTGGGCGACTACGGCTATACGTCGCCATTCCTCACGAATCCGGCAACTTCATCCGGTGTACGCAAGCAAAGAATGTTTGGCACGGGCGGAGCCTATGCCTTGGGTACAGCAAGCCTTTCGCTGCTCTATACCGACGTGCGATTCGACTATCTTGATGCCTCACGGCTCACGCTGCAGAACTATGAGATATCGCTTACGGATTACGTGAGGCCCGATGTGATGGTTGGTGCGGCCTATATCTTTACCACTGGGCAGTACCATCCGCAGAACAACAGCCCGAAATGGCATCAGGTGAACGCGGGCGTCGACTACTTCCTCAGCAAGAGAACTGATCTCTTCCTCGTGGGCATTTATCAGAGAGCCGCGGGGGACGCGCAATTCGCGCAGATCTATACGTTGTCGCCGTCGAGTACCAAATCTCAGGTCTCTGCTGTGCTCGGCATGCGCATTAAATGGTAAGGAATGCTGCTTGAACGGCCGAACTTGTGTTCGGACACTCCGGCGAGTTGGCTGAATTTGATCGATAAGCGCAAACTCAACCTACTTCGGAGAACAGCGCAGTAGCAGGCGAACCCGTTATGAGACGGGAATCGATGAACAAACTCTATTGCATGCGGGCAGTCGCGCCAAATGGAAAAGCCTCGCTTCTCGCGAGGCTTTTCGTCTTACGCAACCAGCGTTCGCGCCTTGGATCAAGGCAGTCAAAGCGCGAACTTGCTTCATCGCCGAAATACGCCGAGCAACAACGTTGCCAGAAAGATCACGATGAAGATGAAGAACAGGATCTTCGCAATTTCGGTTGCACCACTAGCGATTCCGCCGAAGCCGAAAAATGCCGCGATGATCGCGATGATGAAAAAGATGACAGCGTATCGAAGCATGAAGCCCTCCAAAGGGTCGATTATCGGATTGGTTTGCGTGCTGGCTTGACGCCTTCGCCGCCTTACTGCTTGAACTGCGCCGCCAGGGCAACGCTTCCCGCAGCGCCCGAACTCAGAGCAACCGCCGTGCCCAGAACCATTCACTCTGGAAAATAAGGGTCAAAAACAATCCACGCACAAAAAAGCCGCACTGCGTTGCGCGAGTGCGGCATGGATGACGCGCTTTCGCGCGCGGTTAAGGAGGAGAGATGTTATCGGCGGGGCTTGCCGGTGTCGGGTTCGTCGTCGAGGTCGTCATCGTCGGCGTGGTTTAGCGCATCCGGCAGTTGGTTCTCGAGTTCATCGCGTTCAATTTGGTCGGCGAGATCGAGGGACTTGCGTGTTGCGGGACCGGACGGGCGGTTTGCTCCAGACATGGCGTAACTCCTTGGGAGATTTCAAAGCCGCGCCAACAGTGGCGCGAGTTGATCGGGCAGCAAGCTTCGTACATGCCTGTCGATCCCCCGCGATAACGGAGTGTGCGCATTTCTTGCCGCTTTTTACGGCCAAAGTTGCAATCAGGCTGCATATTTTGCGCGACGGCAGGCATGGACCAGTATGCGCCGCCTACGAAAAAATAGGCTGGATCTGAACCCGGAACTCCCAAATCAAGTAGCTGCAAGTGAAACGCCGGCAACACTGATTACACGATTACTTCAATACGTCCGTTATCGCGTCTTTACCTCACCAAGCCATCATGCCAACGCACGCTCGACGATCGGATACAAAGACAACACGAGCAGCGTAGCCATTGTCCAGTTGAAAGCACGCAGCCAGCGTGGTTGCGTGAGCAGCCGCCGCATGGACGTGCCGAATGCGGCCCACATGGTGATGCATGGCAATCCAACCACGATGAACACCACCGCCATCAAGACAGCATTCATCGAAAAGCTCGAATGCAAATGGATAGTGGTCGCGGCTGTCAGCACCATCATCCATGCCTTCGGGTTGATCCACTGAAACGCGGCCGCTTCGATAAAGCGCATGGGCCGACGCTCGCCGTCCCGAACCTGCATGGTCGACGAAGTCGCGATCTTCCACGCGAGATACAGCAGGTACGCCACGCTTAACGTTTCAAGCACCGTGTAAGCCCACGCAAAACGCGCGAATGCCTGCCCCACACCGAGACCGACCAGCACCATCAGGATGGCTACGCCCACGCTGATCCCGAGCACGTGCGGCACCGTGCGCCGCAATCCGAAGTTCACTCCCGACGCGAGCAGCATGGTGTTGTTCGGACCGGGCGTGATGGTGGTGACGAGCGCGAACAGCACCGCGGCCGGGAGTGCGGTCAGTAAGGCTGCAGTGTCGAGATGCATGGTGTTTCCTGGTGTTTCCCAAAGCAGGAGTTGAATCGGATCAGTAAGTGTCCGCTGGCGTCAGTTTAGGAGATCTGATCTGTACAGTACCGGTACAGATGATCGAATCATTTCCTGTACGGTGCGCACGTTTTTGCGCAGCGCGCAATCGGGCAGGGCATTTGCAAAAATCGTCATATCAGCCGTTGCTTCATCGACTTCATCGGCATGATCTATCCCACGTCCCCACGTCGCGCCGTTTTTGCTCCCGGCGGATCTGTTGAAGAATCCGTTCGAATTCGATGGCCGCGTGAGCACCGAAGCGTTTTTTCAGCCGGTCCGCAATTGCGACAGCGTTCGGCATGCTGATCGTTTTAGTTTGCTGATCGATGGCTCCGATTATTTTCGTGTCCTTCGGGATGCGAACACGCGCGCGAGCGGCGCTTCGTGTTTCCACCTGCATCTCGCGATGACGGACAACGATCCGTGGCCGCCGCGCGCGATGGACTTGGATAACGCTGATACCGTGATGTCGCTGACCGACCTCGCCTTCGCCGACCGACCCGTCATTCACAAAATCCGCCAGCAATATCTCGATGCCATTCCTCGCGCAACGCGCCGCATCTACATAGAACCCGTATTTCACGGCGGTTCGATCGGCGGCGCGTTGCACGAGAAGCTCGATGGTCCCGATCTCGACATCGTCGCGCCGCGCAAGCAGAGTGGCTGGCTCCAGGAAATGACGATGGGCGCGCTGCACGGATCGCTCACGCAAGCGGATGTGCACGACCGGTGTCACATGACGTAGCCGAGCGTACCGAAGCTCGAAACGGGTTGCATGAGCGTTCACAGAAAACTGATGGTGGTCGACGACGGCCCGTTGCTGGTCCGATCGGCGAATCTCAACAATCGTTCGATGATGCAAGGAACGCGCGGGCGAAGGCGAACGACACGGCGAGCGCGAGGCGCTGACCTGCACGACGCGTGATTGATGTCGAGGCAGAGGCGCCGAACGCTTCCGGTAAGCGGGTGAGCTTAGCCCATGACATCAATGCACGAGGTCGATACAGAAGACATGCACGGCGCGGTGGGTGTAGACGACCAGTTCGCCTCCGAGCGCATTGCGGCGGCGCTCGCGGAAATCGATACCGACATCTTCGTACTGCGGTCAGTGCCACTGGGAGGCAGCATCGCGCCCGATGTGCTCGCGATATTACGGCGCATGACTGGGCCTCCACGCAGTCGCCGGCCTCCCGCTCGATACCCTGACGCAACGCTACGGCAACGCAGTGATGACGCCCTTTCCGATAGGTGCGGTCCGTGCGGCACGCTGGACTCGCACCTCGATTGCGACCGTGAGACGTGGCGTGTTGCCGCAACGTATCTGGGGCTGGCGTCGCGAGAAAGACGCGCACAGGTCGAGTAAGTGTTGCAAAGTTTTAATACGCCGGCCATGCCGGGGACCCTTCTGGGCAACCTCAACGAGTGGTTTATTTATAGCCGGACGCTGTGTCAGCTAGTCTCGCATTTCCATCGCGCATGCTCTCCACGTGCCTTTCCAACACGCTATCCGTTGTTCGCTTTGGATCGCATCTGGGTGCATTCGGGCGAGCGTCTTGTATGGGTCGACGTGTATCGAAGGTCGCTTGTCGCGAGTGGCATTGGATCACTATCCGTTGATCGTGCGGCTATCCTTGTCACCATAAAACAGACGCTTGTAACGAAAACCCCTTAAAAAATGGGTTAGAAACACAAAAAGACTCGCACGAAGTTCAATGGCGCTTGTAGAATCCGGCGTTGATACGGATGCATTCACGCGACCGTATTCTAAAAACACTGACCTCAACAGGTAGGAGAAACATGCCGACTTCCGCAAAAACCGCTGCTAAGAAAGCTGCGACCAAAGCTGCTCCCAAGGCTGCAACGAAGACCGCAGCAGCGCCCGTCAAGAAGGTCGCTGCCAAGAAGGCTGCATCGACGCCGGCTACTGTGGCGAAGAAAGCTGCCGTGAAGACGACGTCAACGCTGTCGCCGATCAAGGACACGTTCACGAAGGCATCGCTCGCCGCGCATCTGTCGGACCGTGCGACTGTCGACCTGAAAGCAGTGAAGGCTGTCCTGTCGGCACTCGAGGACACCATCCTTGGTGCGGTTCACAAGAAGGGCGCGGGCGAGTTCACGCTGTCGGGTCTTTTGAAGATTTCGGCGCAAGTCGTGCCGGCGAAGAAGAGGCGCTTCGGCAAGGACCCGTTCTCGGGTGAAGACCGTTGGTTTGACGCGAAGCCGGCGAGCGTGCGTATCAAGGCACGTGCGTTGAAGAAGTTGAAGGATGCCGCAGCGTAAGCTGACGGAACAGCATCGAAGGACTATGGCAGCGCAGGAGTAGAGGCGAACCGTAGTCGAAAAAAAATGGCCGGTTTCCGCGAGGAATCGGCCATTTTTTTGCCTACTTCTTCAGGGCGGGATTAACGAGATCCTTCGAAGAAAACGCGGCAAAATAGCTTTCGATCAATGACGGTTTTCGAACCCGCACGCAATGCAGCAACTGGAAGTTCGCAGGGAAAAACAACGCCGATCCCGGATAAAGAGAGTGCGGGAAGGAACGCGCTATCAATGTCACATTTACGCGGCCATTTACCTGAAACGAGCGCAGAAAGAAGGGGTGCCCAGCTAGTCATGAAAGGTGTGGAAACCGTTCGGCTTCGCGCCCAACATGAATGGCGCGATCGAATACGCTTACGCCGCACGGCGCTCTCAATCGCGGGCCTAACCGCGTGAAAACAAACTGAAAGCGGCTTGTCCTTCACTAGGTAACAACGGCACGTGGTTTGCTTAAAGCTTGCCCTTACGCCGAACCGTTGCGTGAATAAAGAGAAAAAGTTCAAGAGCAAGAGATTCCCATTCTGTCGACCTGCGACCTGGGGAGTGACCAGACAGACACCTGTGTCATTCCACGTTTCAATGAGTGAGAGGGGGCCTGATGCCAGATCAAGACGCACGACCTGACCATGATCGAGACAAAGCCGGGGACGATTCAACCCGCGGCGCCCAAAAGAACGATAGCGATAAGAACGGCGCCGGAGACAAGTCCAATGACCAATCTAACGGGCAAAAGAAAGGTCCGGGCAAAAAGCCGCTGATTATCCTGGCAGTCGTTGTGGTGCTGCTGATCCTGGGCGGTTTGATCTGGTGGTTCGCGACCCGCAACCAGGTCAGCACAGACGACGCGTACACCGACGGCGATGCCGTGACAATCGCGCCGAAGGTCTCGGGCTACGTCGTGGTCATGAACCTGGGCGACAACAAGTTCGTGCACAAGGGCGACCTGCTGATCAAGATCGATCCTCGCGACTATCAGGCTCAACTGGACCAGGCGAACGCCCAACTCGGTCTGGCGAAGGCACAACTTAACGCGGCTCAGGTGCAACTGGATATTGCCCGAGTGCAATATCCCGCGCAGCTGACCCAGGCGAAGGCACAGGAACAAAGCGCACAAGCGAACCTGGTGCAGACGCGCGCGGCCTA
Organism: Caballeronia sp. SBC1; assembly: GCF_011493005.1. Taxonomy (NCBI): domain Bacteria; kingdom Pseudomonadati; phylum Pseudomonadota; class Betaproteobacteria; order Burkholderiales; family Burkholderiaceae; genus Caballeronia; species Caballeronia sp. SBC1. The sequence goes on along the minus strand of NZ_CP049158.1, from coordinate 1,527,170 downwards.
TGAACGGCAGCGTACGGTCGATATCCGGGCGACGTCGCAGCAAAATATCGACACCGCGACGGCCCAGCAGAAGAGCGCGCTGGCCAACGTCGCGCAGGCACAGGCGCAAGTGAAAACCGCGAGCCTCGTGCCACAGCAAATCAGCCAGGCGCAGGCCACGGTCGAGGAACGCCGGCAGCAGGTTGAACAGGCCGCGGCGCAGGTGGAAGCGGCCGCGTTGAACCTGTCTTACACGGAATTGCGTGCGCCGGCTGACGGCTGGGTCACCAAACGTAACGTGCAGTACGGCACGTTCCTGCAAGCGGGAACGTCGATTTTTTCGCTGGTGACTACGACTGTCTGGGTCACGGCCAACTTCAAGGAGTCGCAACTCGAGCGCATGCGTCCCGGGGACTCGGTGGATGTATCCGTCGATGCTTATCCCAACCTGAAGCTGCACGGTCACGTGGATAGTATCCAGCTCGGCAGCGGCTCGCGTTTTTCGGCGTTCCCCGCTGAAAATGCGACGGGCAACTTCGTGAAGATCGTGCAGCGCGTGCCGGTCAAGATTCTTATCGACAGCGGATTGCAGCCCGATCTTCCGCTGCCGCTCGGACTCTCCGTGGTTCCGAAGGTGATGCTGAAATGAGCGATCATGCCGGCTGGAAACCGAAGTCCAATCCCTGGCTGATTGCGGTTGTGGTCACGCTCGCGGCATTCATGGAAGTGCTCGACACGACCATTGTGAATGTCGCGCTGCCGCACATCTCGGGCGCGATGTCTGCAAGCTACGACGAAGCCACCTGGACGCTGACCGCGTATCTTGTCTCGAATGGCATTGTGCTTCCCATCTCCGCATTTTTCTCGAAACTGCTGGGACGTAAGCGATATTTCCTGATTTGCATCGGCGCGTTTACGGTCTGTTCGCTGTTGTGCGGTCTGGCCACCGACCTGTGGCAACTGATTGTGTTCCGGGTCTTGCAAGGTTTCTTCGGCGGCGGCTTGCAACCGAACCAGCAGTCCATCATCCTCGATACCTTCCCGCCCGAGCAGCGCGGCCGTGCATTCTCGATTTCGGCTGTAGCGATCGTGGTGGCGCCGGTGATCGGCCCCACACTCGGCGGCTGGATCACGGATAACCTCACATGGCGTTGGGTGTTCCTCATCAACGTGCCAATCGGCGTGATTACAACGATTGCGGTGATGGAGTTTGTTGAAGACCCGCCGTGGGAGCGGAAAAAAGATCGCCGCGAACTGGGCCTCGATTTCACCGGCATTGGCTTGATTGCGCTCGGTCTCGGCTGCCTGCAAGTATTCCTCGACCGGGGTGAGGACGATGACTGGTTCAAATCCGGTTTCATCACGACCTTCGCGATTCTGTCTCTCGTCGGTATAGTCGGCGCGATCTTCTGGCTGCTTTACGCGAAGAAACCGGTGGTCGACCTGCGCGTATTGAAGGACAAGAATTTCGCGTTGGGCTCGGTATGCATGGTGGGTTTTGCGGCCATCCTCTATGGCAGCGCGGTGCTCGTGCCTCAGCTTGCCCAGCAGCAACTGGGTTATACCGCGACGCTCGCGGGCCTCGTGTTGTCGCCCGGCGCGCTGATGATCGTGGCCATCATTCCGGTGGTCAGCAAGCTGATGCCGATCATACAAACCCGCTACCTGGTCGGCTTCGGTTTTTCCCTGATGGCGTGCGCGTTGTTTTATACGCATCACCTGGTGCCGAACATCGACTTCAAGACGCTGACGATCATGCGAAGTTCGCAATCCATCGCCATTGCATTCCTGTTCGTACCGATCACCACGCTGGCGTATTTGACGCTGAAGGCGTCCGAGAATGCGGACGCTTCCGCGTTGTTCACGATGTTCCGCAACGTGGCGGGATCGATTGGAATTTCGCTCGCCACCGCGTCGATCGTCGAGCGCACGCAGGCGAACATGGCGCACTTGTCCGAGCACATGACGCCGTTGAACCCGAACTACAACGACTCGATACAACGTCTCACGCACACGCTGATGGACATGGGCCAGACCATGCAGCAGGCCATGACCACCGCGACCGGACTGATGTACAAGCAGACCATTTCACAGTCGACGATCCTGGCCTACCTCGACGTATTCGGCGCGGTGGCGATCTTTGCATTGTGCTTCGTGCCGATCACGTTTTTCTTTTCACCGGTGAAGGCCTCGGGTGGCGGAGGAGGGCATTGAGATGCGCAAACGCTTGATTCCCTTGCTGCTTTCAATGTTTGTCGGCGCGTGTTCAGTCGGTCCGAATTTCACGCCGCCCGACGCGAAGGCCCCGGCTAACTGGCAGGATTTGCAGCGCGTGCAGAACCCGCCGGACGACATGCGTTTCCCCCATGCGAGCGCGCCGTCGCTGGTGGATACCCACGCCGATCCCGATCCTCGCTGGTGGCGGCAGTTTAACGACGCCACGCTGGATTCGCTGATCGACCGCGCGGCGGCGGGCAACCTGGATTTGCAGAGCGCGGTGCTGCGCATTGAGGCGGCGCGCGAACAGGCGGTGGTATCGGGCGCGCAGGGGTTGCCGCAAGTCAGCGCGAACGCAAGCTATAAGCGCGAGCAACTGGGTCTGAAGGGCTTGCTGCAATCGCAGGGTGTGTATGACAAGGTCAACGCGCTCGGGCCCGACAGTGCGGGCGTGACTGGCGCCCTGAATTCCTTGACGGCGCCGGTGAGTCTCTTCCAGGATGGTTTCGATGCATCGTGGGAACTCGATTTGTTTGGGCGCGTACGGCGTTCGGTGGAGTCAGCGAATGCGCAGACGGAATCTGCGATAGAGAATCGCAACGACGCCCTTGTCTCGCTTGAGGCAGAGGTTGCACAGACTTATTCGCAACTGCGCGGGGCGCAATTACTCAAGCGGATCACGCTGGCCGAGATCGATTCGGAGCAGCAGATCCTCAATTTGACGCGTGAGCAGGCGCGCGTGGGTCTGACGAGCGAGAGTGACGTACAGAGTGCGACTGCGCAGGTGGGATCCTTGCAGGCCCAGCTACCGCAATTCGATGCGCAGATTGCGCAGGCAATGAACGGCCTTGCCGTATTGACCGGGAGTGCGCCGGGGGCGCTGGATGCCGAGTTGGAAGTGCCGGGCGCTGTCCCGCCGGTGCCGCCGAGCGTGCCGATTGGTTTGCCGTCTACGTTGGCGCGGCGGCGTCCTGACATTCGCCGTGCGGAGAGTGATCTGCATGCGGCCACCGCTGAGATTGGCGTGGCGGTGGCGCAGATGTACCCGGATGTATCGTTGACGGGGAACGTGGGTACGCGTGCCCTCGAGGCAAAATATCTGGCGCACTGGTCGAGTCTCTTCTGGACGGTCGGGCCGAGTATTTCGCTGCCGATCTTCGAGGGCGGGGCGTTGCGGGCGAACGTGCGGATAGCGAAGGCGCAGGCGGGTCAGGCGGCGTTGCAATATCGCTCGACGGTGCTGAAGGCGCTGCAGGACGTGGATAACGCGCTGGTGTCGTACCGGACGGATCAGGACCGGCGGGAGGCGTTGACGCGCACGGTCGAGGCCAACCGGATCAGCCTGGAGTTAGCGACGGAGAGTTATCGGAAGGGGTTGGTGACGTTCATCACGGTTCTCGATGCTGAGCGCCAGTTGGCGGAGACGCGACAACAACTCGCGCAATCGACGGTCAGCGTGACGACGGATCTGATTGCTATATATAAGGCGCTGGGCGGCGGATGGCAGGTGGCGCCGGAGGCTGTGGGGCTACGCTAAGGGCGGGGCGCCCCAGACAGCAGGGCGCGAGTGCAAACACCCGGCGTGGACACGCGAGGCCGTGGGGCCGGTAGGCAACTCGTAGTTGCCAGAGAGCACTCGGCATGAACTCCGACCGCTAATCCCTAATCCAATTCGCCTCGGGCCAGACAACTCCACCCCGAGTGTGAACGCCCCCTTCCGCACCAAAATCGGGCGCCCACTCTACCGCGTCAGCCAACCGCCCTACCCCTGCGCACTTATTTGAAGCAAACTTCCCCCTAACTCGCCAAAACAATGAGTAAAAACAAGTAGTAGAAAAAATGGCACGTCTGTTGCTTAATTGTGGATACTGAAACTACCTAAGCGTCGGACAGGCGTGGCCCAGCTTGAAGAGCGGTATCGAGCCGGCATTTCCACGCACAGGCGGCATCAGGCCGCGATCAAAAAAGGACGCAAGATGCAGATCTACGACGAAATGCGTCACGAGGAAACCGTGCGGGCGCACTACGCACGTTTCTCCCGGTGGCTTTCCACTCAAAGCCCCGAAACCATCGCACGCAAGCGCGCTGAAGCCGATCTGCTGTTCAGGCGTGTTGGTATCACGTTCGCCGTGAACGGCGATCTGTCGGGCACCGAGCGCCTGATTCCCTTCGACATGATTCCGCGCATCATCCCCGGCGATGAATGGCGCAAGCTGGAAGCCGGCCTTCGACAGCGGGTACGCGCGTTGAATATGTTCATTCGCGACGTCTACCACGATCACGACATCGTCCGGGCAGGGAAAATTCCCGCCGAACAGGTGTACACGAACGCGCAATATCGCCCCGAGATGCAAGGCGTGGACGTGCCGCTCGACGTCTACGCGCACGTCGCTGGCGTGGACGTGGTGCGCGCGGGTGACGCGGGCGAGTTCTACGTGCTCGAAGACAACCTGCGAGTGCCGTCGGGCGTGTCCTACATGCTCGAAAACCGCAAGATGATGATGCGGCTCTTCCCCGAATTGTTCGTGCAGAACCGCATTGCACCGGTCGCGCACTATCCGGATCTGCTGCTCGAAACGCTGCGCTCGATCGCGCCAGCGGGCGTGGACGACCCCAACGTGGTGGTGCTCACGCCGGGCATGTACAACTCGGCGTACTTCGAGCACTCGTTCCTCGCGCAGCAAATGGGTGTGGAGCTGGTGGAGGGCAAGGATCTATTCGTCGATGAAAACTACGTGTTCATGCGCACGACGCAAGGGCCGAAACGCGTCGATGTGATCTACCGGCGGCTGGATGACGACTTCATGGACCCGCTCGCGTTTCGCGCGGATTCGGCGCTCGGCGTGCCGGGACTACTGACGTCGTATCGTGCGGGCCGCGTGGCCTTGGCCAACGCGATGGGCACCGGTATTGCCGACGATAAATCCATTTATCCGTTCGTCCCGGACATGATCGAGTTCTACCTCGGCGAAACACCGATCCTGAACAACGTGCCGACA